>JARXAM010000122.1 GCA_029865845.1 Rhodoferax sp.
GCCTTCTTGCAGCTCCACGCGCACCATGTCCCCCTGCTGCACCCCCAGTTTGGTGGCCAACCGGTCGGTCAGCAGCAAGCCTTGGCGCGGTGCGTTCAGGGCCTGTTTATCGAGGGTGACGATGCGGGCCAACTCCGGCACCTCGGGCTTGCCTTGGATAAAGCCATCGGTGATGGCGGTTGGCGTGGACCAGCCGCACCGCCACATTGCGCCCGCCCTCGACCGCGGTCACAAACGGCAGGTGGGCGGTGGCTTGCAGCACACGGGCAGGCGTGGCTTGCAAGAGGTTGATGGACACATCCCCCCGCAACACCTGCCTGAACTGGGTGTCCATCAGCACCGCGACCGCATCCCGCATAAAAGCCCCAGTGATTACTGTGGCCATGGCCAGTGCCACACCCACGGTGGTCAGGAGTGCGCGCAGCCACTGGCGTTCCATGGTCCGCAAGACCATGCGCAAGGGGGGTGAAAACCAGGCCTGCATGCCCCAGCGCTCCAGCACCATGGGCCGGTAGCGCCCCGGTGAGGGCGGGCGCATGGCCTCGGCCGGTGCCAGTCGTACGGCAGCGCCCACCGCGCGCAGTGTGGCCAGCACCGCCGCCGCCAGTGTGACCCCGGTGACCACCACGATCAATGCGGGGGATAGCCGGTAATGCAGGGTGGGGAAGCGGAAGGTCTTGGCATACAAGCCCACAAACCCATGCCCCAAGGCGGCCCCCAGCGCCATGCCCACCAGCACGCCTAGCACCACTATCACCAGCACCAGCTTGAGGTAATGCGTGCCAATGGCAAGGTTGCCATAGCCCAGTGCTTTGAGCGCGGCCACCTGCTCGCGCTGGCTGGCAATGTGGCGGCCCAACACCACGTTCAGCAAAAATGCAGCCACTGCCAGAAATATGCTGGGCAGCACGGTGCCCATCACACGCTGCTGCTGGATTTCGGAGTTCAAGATCACATCCGACATTTGCCGATCACGCCCATGCGCGTTGATGCCGCCAAAGGGCGCCAGCAGCCGGTCGAGTTGGTCGATCACCGCACCCTCGCTGGCACCCGGTGCCAGCCGTACCGTCACCTGGTTAAAGGCACCGTCCATCTGGTAGGCCGCAGCAAGTGCCGTGCGGTCCACCCAAAACACACCAAACCCGCGCTGGTCTGGCGAGCCGCCCAGGCCGGTAAACACAAACTCTGGCGACAGGCCTATGCCCACCACACGCAGCGGCTCGCGCTTGCCGTTGATCAGCGCGCTCACCTCGTCCCCCGCCCGGAGTTGGTGGGCCACGGCAAACGCCTCGGACACCAGGGCCTCCATGGCACCGCTGGCGTGGGTGGTCGGCATGCGCCCGCTGCGTACGCTCACCAGGTTGAGTTCTTGGGGGGCATCGAGCGTCAGCCCAATGATCTGCCCGGCAATCGGGTCCGACACACCGGGAATGGTGATGGGCACCACCTGCGCCAGGCCGGTTTGTACGTGCGCCGCACCGTCTATGGAGGCCAGCGTGCGCAGCAGGCCCTGGGGCGCGTTTTTGAGGCTGCTGAACACATCGGCAAACCGCGCCTGCGCGTAGTACACGTCACGCGACCACGACAGCGAGTCCAGCGCGCTGAAGCTGGTAAGAAAGCCGCCCACCCCACAGGCCACCACCAGCGCAATGGTGAGCGCCTGGCTGCCAATGAGGCGCAGGTCGCGCAGCAGTTTGCGGTCGAGGGTTTTCATGGTGCCGGGCTCACCAAGTCAGCTCCGAGGGGGCGAGTTTGTGCGCGTTGTGCACGATCTTTTCAATGCACCCACCACGTAGGTACAGCACCCGGTCGGCCATGCCGGCAATGGCGGCGTTGTGGGTGATCACCACGGCGGTGGTGCCCATGTCGCGGTTGATGTGGGCAATGACCTCCAGCACCAGCTTGCCGGTTTCGTAATCCAGCGCGCCGGTGGGTTCATCGCACAGCAGTACCTCGGGGTTTTTGACAATGGCACGCGCAATGGCCACCCGCTGCTGTTCGCCACCCGAGAGTTGCGAGGGAAAGTGGTCTACCCGCAGCGCCAAACCCACCCGACTGAGTGCCTCGATAGCCGTCATCGGGTTGTTGGCAATGTCGCACACCAGTTCCACGTTTTCCCGCACGGTCAGGCTGGGAATGAGGTTGTAAAACTGGAACACAAAGCCCACGTGGTCCCGCCGGTAGCGCGTGAGTTCGTCGTCGCTGGCGTGGGTCAGGTCGTGGTCGGCAAACTGTGCTGTGCCGCTGCTGGGGCGGTCCAGCCCTCCCAAAATGTTGAGCAAGGTTGACTTGCCGCTGCCCGATGCGCCCAGCAACACAATGAACTCGCCCTTGAAAATGGTCAGGTCCACACCGACCAGTGCGTGCACTTTCACATCGCCCATGTCATAGGTTTTGGCAAGACCCTTGGCGGTGAACACGGCTTCGCGCCCGGCGGATGGTGGGTCCACCGCAGCGGTCGCAGTATCGGCTGGCTCAGGGGGCGCAGCCACGGCATTCGGCATGGAACCCCCGGTGGGAATGTGACGGAATGCGCACAGTGTGGCGGCCACGGTGCCACACGTCGGTGGGATGCCGCACGCTGGGGCGTCAGCACAGCGTGCCGCTACCGACGTCCCCTTGCGCTGCTACTGCTGCGGCCCCCGTGGTCACCTGCGACGACGCTTTGGGACTTTGCCACGCCTATGCACAAGTCACTGGGGAGAGGGCGTGCTTGTTCTGACACGGAAGGTGCACGCCAGTGAACAAAGGCTTATTTGAGGATGTCGCCCAGGCAGAGGTACTTGACCTCGATGTAGTCGTCCATGCCGAAGTGCGAGCCTTCGCGGCCCAGGCCCGACTGCTTGACGCCGCCAAAGGGCACGTGCTCGGTGGCCAGAATGCCCACGTTCACGCCCACCATGCCGTACTCCAGCGCTTCGCCCACGCGGTAGATGCGGCCGATGTCGCGGCTGTAGAAGTAGCTGGCCAGGCCGAACTCGGTGGCGTTGGCCGCGTCAATGGCTTCTTGTTCAGTGGTGAACTTGAACACCGGGGCAAAGGGGCCAAAGGTTTCTTCGCGGGCGCACAGCATGTCGGCGGTCGCACCCGACACCACGGTGGGTTCGAAGAACTGGCCTTGCAGGGCGTGGCCACCGGCTTCCACCTTGCCGCCCTTGGCCACTGCGTCGGCCACGTGTCGTATGACCTTCTCGATGGCTGCGTCTTCAATCAGCGGGCCTTGCACCACGCCTTCTTCAAAGCCGTTGCCAACCTTCATGGCTTTTACCTTGGCGCTGAACTTGGCCACAAACTGGTCGTACACCCCGGCCTGCACGTAGAAGCGGTTGGCACACACGCAGGTCTGGCCGGCGTTGCGGTACTTGCTGGCCAGCGCACCCTCTACGGCGGAGTCCACGTCGGCGTCGTCGAACACGATGAAGGGTGCGTTACCGCCCAACTCCAGCGACAGTTTTTTGACGGTAGGCGCGCTTTGTGCCATCAGGATGCGGCCCACTTCGGTGGAGCCGGTAAAGCTCAGGTGGCGCACCACGTCGCTGGCGCAAATGACCTTGCCCACGGCAATCGATTGCTCGCTATCGGCAGTGACCATGTTGAGCACACCGGCAGGAATGCCTGCGCGGATCGCCAGCTCGGCGGCAGCGAGCGCCGTCAGGGGCGTGAGTTCGGCGGGCTTGATGATGACCGGGCAACCCGCTGCCAACGCTGGTGCCACCTTGCGGGTGATCATGGCGAGCGGGAAGTTCCACGGCGTAATGGCCGCGCACACGCCGATGGGCTGCTTGATGACCATCAGGCGGCGGTTGTTGTCAAACTGGGGCAGGGTTTCGCCGTTGACGCGCTTGGCCTCTTCGGCAAACCATTCCACAAAGCTGGCGCCGTAGGCAATTTCGCCCTTGGCTTCGGCAAAAGGCTTGCCTTGCTCGGCCGTCATGATGCGGGCCAGGTCTTCCTGGTGGGCCATCAACAAGTCAAACCATTTGCGCAGGATGATGCTGCGCTCTTTGGCGGTCTTGCCCTTCCAGGCGGGCCAGGCGGCGTTGGCAGCCGCAATAGCGGCCTGCGCATCCGCCGCACCCAGGTTGGCCACATCGGCCAGGTGCTGGCCGTTGGATGGATCGGTCACTGCAAAGCGGCTGGCACCAGGCACCCACTGGCCGTTGATGAGTGCATCGGTCTTGAGCAGGCTGGGGTCTTTCAAGAGGGAAAGCGGCGATGGGGTCATGGAATTTCCTCAGTCATCAAACAAATGGGCGGCTGCCCGCCGGGGGGTGATCCGGCGTATCGCCAAGCGGCGGTGCCGCTGGCCTGCGAGCCCCCGCCATGGTAAGCCCACTGCGCCCTCACACCACGGCGGCAAAGCTGTCGGCCAGAATGGCCAGGCCTTCTTCGAGCACGGCGTCTGGCGCGGTCAGGGGCACCAAAATGCGGATCACGTTGCCGTTAGTGCCGCAGGACAACAGAATCAGCCCACGGCGTGCGGCCTCTGTGACCACCTTCTTGGTCAATACGGCGTCAGGGCGGCGGACATCGCCACCTTCAAACAGCTCGATGGCGACCATGGCGCCCAGGCCACGCACATCACCGATGGCAGGCACTTGCCCGGCTAGCGCGTTGAGTTTGTCCAACAAAAAGACGCCCATCGCCTTGCTGCGCTGGAGCAATTTTTCCTCGTCAAACGCCTTCATGACGGCCAATGCTGCGGCGCAAGCCACCGGGCTGCCTGCGTAGGTGCCACCCAAACCACCGGCGGCGGGCGCATCAATCACGTCGGCGCGGCCGACCACGCCAGAGAGCGGGAAGCCGCCCGCCAGCGACTTGGCGGTGGTGATCAAATCGGGCGCCACCGGCCACTGCTCGCAGGCAAACCAGGTGCCAGTGCGGCCCGCGCCGGTCTGCACTTCGTCGGCAATCAGCAAAATGCCGTACTGGTCGGCCAGTGCCTTGAGGCCAGCGATGAATTCGGGCGGGGCCACGTAAAAGCCGCCTTCGCCCTGTACCGGTTCCACAATGAAGGCGGCAACCCGTTCGGCCTCGATGTCATTTTTGAAGATCAGCTCCACCGAGTGCAGTGCATCTGCCACGCTCACGCCATGCAGTGGATTGGGGAAGAGGGCGTGGAACACTTCGCCAGGGAAGGGACCAAAGCCCAGCTTGTAGGGCGCTACCTTGCCGGTCAAGCCCAGCGTGAAGTTGGTGCGGCCGTGGTAGCCGCCGGTGAAGGCGATCACGCCGGGGCGCTTGGTGTAGGCACGGGCGATCTTGATGGCGTTTTCCACGGCTTCGGCGCCGGTGGTCAACAGCAGGCTCTTTTTGGCAAAGTTGCCGGGCGCCATGGCGTTCAGGCGCTCGCACACTTCCACGTAGGGTTCGTAGGCCACCACTTGAAAGCAGGTGTGGGTGTACAGGTCGAGCTGGGCCTTGACGGCTTCAATCACCTGGGGATGCAGGTGGCCGGTGTTGAGCACGGCAATACCGCCCGCAAAGTCGATGAAGCGGCGGCCTTCCACGTCCCAGAACTCGGAGTTGCGGGCGTTCTTGATGAAAATCTCGTGGGCCTGACCGACGCCGCGGGCAACGGCAGATTGGCGGCGGGCATACAGGGCGGCATTGAGAAGTTTGCGGTCGGCTTGCATAGGGTAGTCCGGTGTTGTTGAACGGGTGGCGGAACTATAGGAACCCATCCCACAAACAACCATGTACACAATGGTGAAAGTTTCGAGACACTGTGCAGGTCTAAAATCCTATACAGAGAATCCCTAATCTGGTGCGTTTTTGCCGCGCCAGACACCCCGTCACCTATTTTTTTGATGCTCACACTCAGCCCGGATATCGCAACCCCCTTGGTAAGCCAGATCGTGGACGGTTTGCGTGGGCTGATAGCAGGTCAGGTGCTCAAGCCGGGCAGCAAATTGCCGTCGATTCGGGCATTTGCTGCGTCGCACAATGTCAGCGTGTTCACGGTGGTGGAGGCCTACGACCGGCTGGTGGCGCAGGGCTGGCTGGTGTCCCGCGCCCACTCCGGCTTTTTTGTCAAACGACGGGACGAGGGCGGCAGCATCGGCACCCCGGCCCGCGAGGTGGAAACGCCCCGCTTTGATGCGAGTTGGTATCTGAAGCAGAT
>JARXAM010000064.1 GCA_029865845.1 Rhodoferax sp.
TAGTCTTGAGAAACTCGTCACGCCGCGTGGGCTTGCGATAGCTCTCAAATCCTTGATCGGTGGCCATAGCTAGGGTCTGTTGCTTCATGAATCTATAACGTCTGATAGCCATCGGCGGTGGACTTATTCAGCAGTGCCTTAAATGACAAGCCCCCTCATCTACCCCACCTACTATGACGACCAGCTCCCCCGTGCCCTACTTCGCGCCCGCCGGCCTATTTCAGCGGTGGACCTTGCAAACTGATGCCGACGGCTGCACCCGCATTGACCTGCCCGGTGCGTGCGTGCAAACCAGCAAAGCTGCATCGCCACCCCAACCCGGCTCTGCCGAGGCCATGGCGGCCAAAGAAGAAGCCTTGCGCAACAGGCCACCAGAACCGCAGCGCAAAAAAGCGCCGGAAAAAGTGCTCTTACTGGAAATCTTCAAAGCCTTCGACTACCTCACCAGCCCACCCGAGCCCCAAAACCCCACCAAACCACAGCCCACCTCCGCTCAACACGCGCCCGGTGCACTGTCGGCCAAACCCCTGTTCCCGTTTGACATACAAGACATTCCCCCCGCCATGCGCCGCATGGGCTGGCACAAATCGGCGGCACTGATGGAAGACTTTTTTTCCGGTGCGCTCAACTACTCGCGCACTACAGAAGATGAGCGTGACGCCATCGATCAACACGGCAGGTTTTATGCCTCCCGGTTCGTGGATACCAAGCGCTTTACTTGGAAGTGGCTGCTGGAGCACACCGCCGTAGAACAAGCGCTGGCGCAGCTGATAGCCCCCGGCTTTATCGACAGCATCAAGAAGAATGCTCGAGATGAAAGCGCGCGGTCAAAAATGGAGGAAAAAATTGTGACCTGCGTTGCACAACAACACTATCGCTTCATAGGCCAGATAGACACCTTGGCCGAATGCAAGGGCGATGTGTTTGCCCTGCACCGCAACTTTCAGTTTCAAGTCAACAAGTTCGGCATGTTCTCGTACCTGAATACCGACCTGGGTGGCTCGCTGGGCAACTTTGCCCTGTACGCCGCCGTGGCATATGCGACGGTAACGCGGCAAGACCATCCGCACCGAGACGTAGTGACCGTTACCCACGCGTACGTGTACGCCAAAGACAACTACTCTTTCAACGATGAAGCGGGGCACCCCTCGCAATACCTCGGGCACTGGAACAAGCAGGGCGTTATCTATGTGCCTACTGCCGCAGCCCTTCAAGTGGTGGACAAGGTCTTGGGAAATTATGGGCGCTTTCTGCCTGAAATCAACATGCCGGAACTGCGCGCTGACCCTTCCAACCCATTTTTCGTTGGCGCAGACTTTGCTATACAAACGGGTGAGCACTACCGGGCTGAAAACATTTTTTATCCTGTGCGCAACCGCGACTTTTGGAACTGGCAAATGAAGCACCAGCGCGGCAGCAACATCCTGAACTTTTCAGACCTCACGCTGGTGCGAATGCCTACACCCCTCTCGTTCGCCATCCCCGTGCAACGGTAAGGCCATGTACGAAACACCGTTTGGCATTCAACTGTTTGTGTGGGCAGTAGAGGGGGTGGCCTTTGTTTTAGTGAACCTGCTCTGGTTTGGCCTGGCCACCTACGCGCTGGTGCTGCTGCGCCGGGTGCGCAGGCAGTTGGTGGCCATGCCAGCGCATGACCGCCCACACCTCAAACGCCCACTCATCAAGCAAACCCTGACACGCTTTGTGCGCTTGGCCGTGCTGTGGTGTGTGCTAACGGCGGTGTTTAATTATTGGCTAGACGTGGACGTGCGGCGCAGTGCGTACGACTGCAAGCGCAGCACCTCGGAGCAGTACAAAGACATGTATTTCGCGGAGGTGTGCCTTGTGGTGGGGGGCGATCGTGGATACCTGCCCGAAGGGTATACGGTCATCCTCAATCTGTACGATTCAAAAACAGGAGATCTGTTGGGCAGGGAGTTTGTTTCCAACCCCTATGGTTCAGTGGATTGGCAAGACGATCTCGTTGGCCAAAGTGGCTGGGATAAAGACGGCATTTCAGGCGCAGCAATCCATTTACCCCCCAGTGACTGGGATCGCTTCAAAGCCAGGCTGCCCTAGTTCCATGTACGAAACACCTTTTGGCATTCAACTGTTTGTATGGGCAGTAGAAGGGGTGGCTTTTGTTTTAGTGAACCTGCTCTGGTTTGGCCTGGCCACCTACGCGCTGGTGCTGGTGCGCCGGGTGCGCAGGCAGTTGGCGGCCATGCCAGCGCAAGACCGCCCACACCTCAAACGCCCACTCATCAAGCAAACCCTGACACGCTTTGTGCGCTTGGGCGTGCTGTGGTGTGTGCTGACGGCGGTGTTTAATTATTGGCTAGACGTGGACGTGCGGCGCAGTGCGTACGACTGCAAGCGCAGCACCTCGGAGCAGTACAAAGACGTGTATTTCGCCGAAAAATGCTCTTTGGTTGGCGGTGGCAATGCAGGTGTGGAACAAGGGAGCACCGGCCTTTTGAGTCTCTACGATGCAAAAACCGGAGATCTATTGACCAGAGAGTTTGTACCAAACCCCACTGGTCCAGTTCGTTGGAAGGATGGTGAAATTCGGCTAGGAGGGTCTGATCAATACGGCACTTCGGGGCGCATTATCTTTCTTCCCCCCAGTGACTGGGATCGCTTCAAAGCCAAGCTGCCCTAGTGCCATGTACGAAACACCTTGGCCAATCATGGCGTTTTTCCATCTTTATGAAGTCTTGAACTTGGTGTTGGATAACCTGCTCTGGTTTGGGCTAGCCACCTACGCGCTGGTGCTGGTGCGCCGGGTGCGCAGGCAGTTGGCGGCCATGCCAGCGCAAGACCGCCCACACCTCAAACGCCTGCTGATCGCCTAAAGCGTCTTCTGGACACCGGAATCCGGCGCCTACCCACCGCCACCACGCAGCACATCCTGCAACGCCTGCAAGCTGTCCACGGTGACGTGGGGGTGCAGGTCATAACTCCACACGCGCTCTTCGCGGTTCACCCACGCTGTCTGCATGCCCACCCCCAAGGCACCCAGCACGTCCAGTGCGGCGTCGTCGCCGATGTGCAGCACCTGGGCGGGCTGCACGCCCACGGCGTCACACGCTGCCCTGAAAATTTTCGGGTCGGGCTTGCCTACCCCGGCATCGCGGGCGCTCACGCTGGCGGCAAAGTAGCGGCCTATGCCCACGCGGTTTACATCGGCATTGCCGTTGGACACCGCCACCACCGGCCAGCGGGCGGCCAGCGCGGTGAGCAGGGGGATGGCGTCCTCAAACAACTCCACCTGCATGCGTGCATCAAAAAACACCTCAAACGCGGGCTCGGCCAGCGCGGTGTCTTCGCCCGCGCGTTGCAAGGCCAGGCGGATGGACTCGCGGCGCAGCACGCTCAGATCGTGCGCATGGGCGGACCACTGGGCCTCGGTGTCGGCCCGCAGCATGCGCCGCTGGTGCGGGTCGGCATACAGCGCGGCGGCACGCGGTGCATGCGCCAGCAACCAGTGGTGCAGCAGGTCTTCCGCGCGGTGGATGGCAGGCCAAACCGGCCAGAGGGTGTCGTCCAAATCCAGGGTGATGGCTCGGATGGCGTTCAAGTCAAGCATGGGGCGGCTACTATCGGGTGTGTGTTTGGTTTTCACTGATTGTGCCCGCCATGTCGTCCCCGTTACCGCTGATATCCCTCTCCATGCCGGTGCCCACCGGCGAACAACTCAAAGCCGCCCGATTGGCTGCCGGGCTCAACCAGGCACAGGCCGCAGAGCTCTTGGGTTACGCACTGCAAACCGGCAGCCGTGGCGGCGTGCAGTCGCGCACCTGGCAGGCGCTAGAGAGCCCCACCGACGAGCGCAACATGCAAGGCCCGGTGTTTGCCATGTTTTTGCTGCTGACCGGCCAGCACCCCACCCTGAGATTGGTGGCCCACGACGGGCCAGCACCGGCCCTGCCGGACAGCGCCGCCTGATCCAGTCCCTCAGTGTGCTGCCCCACCTTTTTTAGCCCCCGCGCTCCCTGACAACACCCGCTACCGGACCCTTCCCCATGGCACTTCCCTCGCCTTTTTCCCCTGAGCCCACCTACACCCACGGCCAAGAAGCCCGCACCGCGGTGCTGCTGTGCAACCTGGGCACGCCCGATGCACCCACCACCCCGGCGGTGCGCCGCTACCTGGCCGAGTTTTTGAGTGACCACCGGGTGGTGGAAATTCCACGCCTGCTGTGGCTGCTGATCCTGCACGGCATCATCTTGCGGTTACGGCCTGCCAAGTCGGCCGCCAAATACGCCAGCATCTGGACGCCCCAAGGCTCGCCGCTCAAGGTCTGGACCGAGAAGCAAGCCACCCTGCTGCAGGACGCGCTGGCGCAGCGCAAGCACCACGTCACAGTGCGCTGGGCCATGCGCTATGGCAGCACCAACATCCCGTCGCAGCTCAGCGCGCTCAAGGCCGAGGGCGTGACCCGCGTGCTGGTGGTACCGGCCTACCCGCAGTACAGCGCCACCACCACTGCCAGCGTGTGGGACGCGGTGTACGCCTGGGGGCAGCGCACCCGCTCCATCCCCGAGCTGCGGTTTGTGAACCACTACCACGACCACCCCGCCTACATCGCCGCGCTGGCGGCCAGCGTGCAGCGGCACTGGCAGGCCCATGGGCGCCCGGACCAACTGGTGATGAGCTTTCACGGCGTGCCCGAGCGCACCCTGCACCTGGGCGACATCTACCACTGCGAGTGCTTCAAAACCGCGCGCCTGCTTGCCGAAGCACTGGGCCTGCCCAAAGACGCGTTCAAGGTAACCTTTCAGTCCCGCCTGGGCCGTGCCAAATGGCTGGAGCCCTACACCGAGCCCACCCTGATCGCCATGGGCCAAGCGGGCGTAGGGCGGGTGGACGTGGTCTGCCCCGGCTTCACCAGCGACTGCCTGGAGACGCTGGAAGAAATCAACATGGAAGCCCGCGAAGCCTTTTTGCACGCCGGTGGCAAAGCGTTTCACTACATCCCCTGCCTGAACGATGACCCCGAGTGGATCACCGCCCTTTGCAGCATGGCCGAAACCCACCTGAGTGGCTGGCCCACCCAGACCCCGCAAGACCCGGCGCAGCGTGACGCCGCACGCACGGCAGCACTGGCTCTGGGGGCCACGCAGTAGCCCCATGGACGCACACGAACGCAACGAGCAACGCCTGACCGATCTGGAAATCAAGGTGAGCTACCTCGAAGACACCTTGGACCAGTTGGACCGCATCATCATCGAGCAGCAGGCGCAGATCGATGCGCTGATCCGCGAGCTCACCCACCTGCGACAACAAGCGCCAGAGCCCGGCACAGCGCGCACCCTGCGCGATGAGTTGCCACCCCACTATTGACACAGGAGTTACCGCATGTCGCTTACCACTTGGTGGTTGTTTGTCACGATGACCTTTGTGGTGTCAGCCACGCCCGGCCCCAACATGCTGCTGGTGATGAGCACCAGCGCACGCGACGGCCTGCGCGCCGCCATCCACAACATGGCGGGCTGCATGAGCTCGCTGATGCTGATGCTCAGCCTCTCCGCTGCCGGTCTGGGTGCGCTGTTGCAGGCGTTTCCTGCGGTGTTTGAGGCTTTGCGCTTGGCGGGTGCGCTCTACTTGGCCTACCTCGGTGTGCAGTGCTGGCGCGCGCCCGTGGCAGAGTTGGCGGACAACGGCAACGCCGATGCCACCGTTGCAGATAGCTTGACTGCGAATGCCCGTGCGGGTGCCACGGGATGGTGGGCCCAATACCGCCAAGGTGCCTTGGTGGCTGCCAGCAACCCCAAAGCCATTTTGTTTGCGGCGGCCTTTTTTCCCCAGTTTTTGGACCCTGCCTTGCCCCAGGCCGCCCAGTTCGCGGTGCTACTGGGTACCTTTGCGGTGGTGGAGACCAGCTGGTACCTGGTGTATGCCGCCTGTGGCAAGCACTTGTCGCATCACCTGCGCAAGCCACAGGTCATGCGAATGTTCAACCGCATCACCGGGGCTGCATTTGTAGGTTTCGCAGTGGTGATGGTGGTGGCCAAACACTAAACCGCCAGTGCTTGGGCCTGGCTGCCGCCGGGCGCGGTATCACTACCTGCCGCAAACGCTGCCTGAGAGCGCAAGCAGCGCCCCAGCCAGCTCTCCAGCGTGTCGCCCGCCTCCGCCAGGGCCATGCCACAGTTCGCGGTCAGCTCCAGGCCGGCGTGCAACTTGCCCCATTCCACATGGTTTACTGCTTTGTGAATCCGGGCGAGCAAACCCGCCACGGCATGGGCGTCCACATGGGGGAAGAGGACGGCAAATTGGGTAGCCCCCAAGCGCACTGCCACATCCCCTTGCCGCACAAAGCGGCTAAGAATGTGGGCAATTGCCTTGAGGATGGCGTCGCCCACCCCGTCGGGCAGGCGCTGGCCGGCATGCAACATGGGGCTGAGTCCGACATAGGCCAGCGCGGGCGTCAGGCGTCGCTCCGCACCCCGGTCCAGCACTTCGGGGAGAACCTGCTCCAGGTGGTCCCGATTGCACAGGCCGGTAAGCGCGTCATTCCATGCGGGCTGCCCCGCCCGCCGCGCGACAATGGAACTCAGGGGGTGCTCTTCGCCTTGCGTGCGCGCACGGCGCTGCCACTCCACCCGGTCTTTGCGGCTGTGCAGGCTCTCGTCGCGCAGGTGGGTTTCTTGCATGTTCATCAAGCGCAACTGCGTGTTGCGGTGCGCCTGCTTGTTTTGGGCACCCATGATTTGGGCCAGCAGCAGATACGAGATGGAGCGAAAGTGCTCGTTCTCTGACCGGATGGCCAATTGTTGCAAGCGTTGGCCTTGCATTTCTGCGATCGGCCAGTCCTGTTTTGCCCACGCAATTTCTGCGCGCAGCCACACTTCCATCAAGCGCACCAAGGGCTGCTCTACGCCCTTTTCCACACTGGTGTAGACCGCGTCTGCGCGCCGCACCGCGTCGTCAAAATCACCCCGCCAGCAACTCTCCATGGCCAAGGTCAGGTCCAACAAGGCCATGGTCTTGGGGTGTGGCCACACCATCGCGTGCAAGGTGTCGGCATCCGCACGCACATGCAGCGGCGCACCGTGGAGGTCGCGCAGGCGATCCAGGGTCGCCCACGTGCCGCTCTGGTAGCGCTCCAGGAAACAGCGGTACAGCTCTGCGGCCCGCATGTGAAACCGGGGCACGCACGACGCCGCCCACAGCCCGGCCGACTCCAGGGACGCGACCGACTGCCGCAGCACGTCTTGGGCCTTGTCAAAGTGCTGCCCGCATGCAAACGCCAAGCCCAGGACGGAGCGGGCCATGGCCTCGCCCAGCGGTTCAATGCCTTCGCACAACCTCAACGACCAAAACGCAGTCTCCACCGCCTCGGTGCTTTGCCCCATGAAACTAAGGCCGTGCGAAAGGGTTGCCAGTGCCTCTGCCTCGCCCACCAGGTCGCCCTCGGTTTGGAACAGGTAGGCCGCCCGCCGGGCCGTTTCGCGGGCGCGCCGCATACGTGACATTTGCAAGTCGCCCTGGGCCAGATAGAGCAAGGCCCGCGCCTGGGCGCAACCATCGCCCTGGCGCTGGGCTTGCCATAGGGCACTTTTGGCAAACGATTGGCTGTCTTCCATGTCACCAAACTGCATGGCGACCAAGGCCTGCCGCAGTAAGCGATGCTGTGGAGAAAGGGCGTTGGAAGGAGTGTCAGACATAGGCGGGGCATCCGTGTGTTGCGCGAGGTTAGTGGAGCCTCCGCCCTGTGTCTTCCCCCAAAAGAGGGAAAATGTGAAGAAAATGAAACTTTTGAAAATTAACGAATCAAGGCCATCGCCTTGACTTGCGCCCACACCGGCTGCCCCGGACGCAGCGCAAGCTGATCTACCGCACGGCGTGTCACCCGGGCCCACAAGCGGGTGCCCGCACCATCGAGTTGCACCAGTGCTTGCGAGGGGTGCTGGTCGGGCTGCACAGCGACCACCGTGCAGGGGAGCACGTTTTGAATACTCGCGTCTGCTGGCACGCGGGTGGCAATGCTGACGTCGCGCGCCAGCACCCGCAAGCGCACGGTCTGCCCGGCAGACAAACCCGTATCGGGCAGCCAGAAGCTGCCCGCGCGGAGGCGGACTTCGGTCAAATGCCAGGCTCTGTCGTGGCCCGCCACCTGCCCCAGCACCAGGCTGGAGACATCGCCGCCCATGCGGATCAGCGGCTCGGTACCGGCCAATACGTCCTGCAGCGGACCACACGCCAGCACCCGGCCATGCTCCAGCACCACCAGGGTATCGGCCAGCCGGGTCACCTCGTCCGCAGCATGCGACACATACACCATGGGAATGCGCAACTCATCGCGCAGCCGCTCCAGCCAGGGCAGCACCTCCAAGCGGCGCGCCTCGTCCAGCGAGGCCAGGGGCTCGTCCAGAAGCAACAGTTGCGGGTTGGTGGCCAGTGCCCGGGCGATGGCTACGCGTTGGCGCTCGCCACCCGATAGTTCGGTGGTGCGCCGTTGCAGCAGACGCTCCAACCCCAGGGTGCGGACGGCAAACTCCGTGGTCAACAAGTGGCTGCCATGCCCGGGTGGTGCGGCCCTGCGCCGTGCGAACGCCAGGTTGCCCGCCACATCGAGGTGGGCAAACAGGCTGGCCTCTTGAAACACATAGCCCAGGGGCCGCTGCCAGGTGGGTACAAAGACGCCTTGGGCATCGTCTTGCCAGACCTCGCCCTGGACATGAACGGTCGCTTGGCTGGCCCGCTCCAAGCCTGCCACGCAGCGCAGCAGCGTGGTTTTGCCAGAACCCGACGGGCCATACAAAACGCTGATTCCCTGCGCCGGCAACAGCACATCCACCTCCAGGTGGAAGCCGGGCTTGTGCATATGCAGACGGATGCGGTGGGACGCGGCGCTCATGCACGCAACCTGCTGCCACGCGGATTGAGCCACCCCAGCAGCAGCAGCACCACTAAAGAAAACACCACCATACCGCCCGACAGCCAATGGGCTTGGGTGTATTCCAGCGCCTCCACGTGCCCGTAGATTTGGGTAGACACCACGCGGGTGGATTCGGGAATGTTCCCGCCCAGCATTAGCACCACGCCGAACTCTCCCACGGTGTGTGCAAAGCTCAGCACCGCAGCGCTCAGGAAACCCGGTTTGCACTGGGGCACCACCACGTGCCAAAACGTGTCCCATGGCGACGCCCGCAGCGTAGCGGCAACCTCAAGCGGACGGTGCCCCAATGACTCGAAAGCGTTTTGCAGTGGCTGCACCGCAAAGGGCAAGGAATACAACATGGACCCCACCACCAAGCCCGCAAAGGTGAAGGGAAGCAAGCCCACGCCCAGCCACTGCGTGAACTGCCCCACCCAGCCTTGGGGCCCCATGCTCACCAGCAAGTAAAAGCCCAACACGGTGGGCGGCAACACCAGTGGCAAGGCCACTACGGCCCCCACCACTGCACCCCAGCGCGAGCCCGAACGCGCCAACCACCAGGCTAATGGCGTTGCCACTACCAGCAACAAGGCGGTGGTGACGGTGGCCAGTTGAAGCGTTAGCCAAATGGCGCGCGCATCGTCCAGGGTAAGCGGTAGGGCGGGCATCGGCAGGATGCCTATTCGTAGCCGGCGCTTTGCATGACCGCGCGGGCCGCATCACCACGCAAATACCGAAGAAACGCCATGGCGGCAAGGTGCCCAACGCCCGATTGCAGCAGTACGGCATCCTGGCGCAAGGGAGCGTGCAGTTCGGCAGGCACCCGCCACGCGGAGCCCTCCGACATGTGTCCGTTGCGCATCACCTGAGACAGCGCAACAAAGCCCAATGGGGCATTGCCACTTGCCACAAATTGGTAGGCCTGGGCAATGCTTTCCCCTTGCACGAGGCGAGTTTGCAGGGACGGCAGCAGACCACGCTGGGCAAGCACCTCCATGGCGGCAGCGCCATAGGGCGCTGTCTTGGGGTCGGCAATGGCCAAGCGGGTGAATGGTGTGTTGAGCACATGGCCTTGGCTATCAACCACGTTGGCTTGCGCACTCCAAAGCACCAACCGCCCGGTGGCATAGGTGAATTGGCTTGTGGCCAGCGCTGCGCCCTCCTTCACGAGGCGCGAGGGGGTTTCATCATCGGCCGACAACAGGATGTGAAACGGCGCACCGTTTTTGATCTGCGCGTACAACTTGCCGGTGGCCCCCGGTACCAACCTGACTTCGTGGCCCGATGTGCGCGAAAAATCAGCCGCGATCTTCTGCGCCGTACTACTGAAATTGGCCGCCACGGCCACCGTCACGGTGTCTGCGCGCGCGCCCAAGCTACAGGCGCACCACGCGGCCCCCAGTGCCACGCGCAACCAATAGGATGTCCGGTTCATTGCCATGTCCGGAGGTTAGCATCCGGCGGCCCCGGTTGGGGACGGTGCAGGCCCACAGGCATCGCACCGAGCCAACCCACGGCTCGCCACAAGGGCTCAGGGCGCCCGCCTTTGAAGCCGCTTGAGCACGCGCGGCAACACCAGCACCGTGAGCACCACCAGCAGCAACAACACCGACATAGGGCGCTGCAAGAAGATCATGGCGCTGCCTTCCCCAATCGACATGGCATTGCGCAGCTGTGCTTCTGCCAAAGGGCCGAGGATCATGCCCACAATCACCGGTGCCGTCGGAAAGCTAAAGCGCCGCATGACCAAGCCCAAGACGCCCACCGCGTACAGCAAAACCAGGTCAAACGCGCTTTGGCGCATGCCGTAGGTGCCCACTGTGGCGAAGATCAGAATGCCGGCATAGAGCTGGGCCTTGGGCACCTTGAGCAACTTCACCCACAAGCCGACCAAGGGCAGGTTGAGCACCAGCAACATGACGTTGCCAATGTAGAGCGACGCAATCAACGCCCACACCAAGGCCGACGAACTGCTGAACAACTGCGGGCCGGGCTGAATGCCGTAATTTTGAAATGCGCCCAGCAACACCGCGGTGGTGTTGGACACGGGAATGCCCAGCGTCAGCAAGGGGATCAGGGCCGTCGTCACAGTGGCGTTGTTGGCCGCTTCGGGGCCTGCTACCCCTTCGATAGCGCCTTTGGATCCGAACTCGGCCAGGTTGTCACCCTTGGCCAACTTCTTTTCGGTGGCATAGCTCAGGAAGGTGGGGATTTCGGTGCCGCCCGCAGGGATGCAACCAAACGGCGCGCCAATAGCCGTGCCACGAATCCAGGCCGGCAACGAACGCTTCCAGTCGCGGGCGGTCATGCTCACCCGGCTCATCTTGTTTTCGGTTTGAACCACTTTGCCTTCGAACAATACAAAGTGCAAGGCCTCGGCCACGGCAAACAAGCCCACTGCCACCAGCACGATCTCAATGCCATCCAACAACTCGGGCATGTTGCCGGTGTAGCGTGCCTGGCCGGTGATCTGGTCCATGCCCACCAGACCTATGGCCAAACCGATAAACAGGGAGGTCAGACCGCGCAAGGTGCTTTGGCCCAACACGGCGCTCACGGTGGTGAAGGCCAGCAACATCAGGCAAAAGTACTCTGGGGGGCCGAGCTTGACCGCGTACTCGGCCAACACAGGCGCAAACAAGGTCACCACAATGGTGGCAATCGTGCCGGCCACAAACGATCCGATGGCTGATGTGGCCAAGGCAGCGCCTGCACGCCCGCTTTTGGCCATCTTGTTGCCCTCCATGGCCGTGACCATGCTGGAGGTCTCACCGGGGGTATTCAACAAAATCGACGTGGTCGAGCCGCCATACATTGCGCCGTAATAGATACCGGCAAAGAAAATCATGGACGCAGTGGCGTCCACCTGGGTGGTGATGGGCAACAACATGGCCACGGCGGTGGCCGGTCCGATGCCGGGC
This sequence comes from Rhodoferax sp., assembly GCA_029865845.1. GTDB lineage: Bacteria > Pseudomonadota > Gammaproteobacteria > Burkholderiales > Burkholderiaceae_C > Allorhodoferax. The sequence goes on from JARXAM010000064.1 coordinate 11,809, forward strand.
AACACCCCGACCGCCGTACCCAATGCGCAGCCCACAAAGGCCCACAACAAATTGATGGGCGTACCCGCCGTGACAAAGCCCTGTAAGAGCTGGTTCCAAATATCCATTACAACCACCCGCTTTGCGTCAGGCCTGGCAAGCCAATGGCCAGAAATTTGGTGAACATCCAATACACCGGTGCGGCGATCAGCAAACCCACCACCGCGTCGGACACCCAGGTCCGGGTTCCGCCCCCCCCTTGCCCCTGTGCGAGCCGGGCACCACGCGCCGCCAACACAAAACAAAGGGCACAGCTAAGGATGAACCCAAGGGTGGTGATCAGGGCCGCGTTCACCAGCAAGCCCACCGACATCCATACAAAGCCGGGCCAATAAGGCGGCTCCCCGCCCTCTCCGTCGTCAAGGTCACGAAAGCCGCCAGTGCGGACCTCCCACAACATAAAGGCCCCGCACACCAGCAGGGCGGTGGACACGACCCACGGGAGAAAGTCGGGACCGATGCCGGCATAGCCCGCCTCCGAAGGGATGAACCACGCCCCCGCCCCCAGCCCGAGGGCCAGGAGCAGCACGCCGACGGCAACGGCAGCTTCCTGCCGCGCGTTCAGCGCTGGGGTCATGACAACATGCCCGACAGGTGCATGATGCCGCGCAGGCTGGCAAAGTCGGCGTCTACAAAATCATCAAACGCCTTGCCGGTCAGAAGTGCGGGCGTCCAGCCATTTTTTTGCAGCGCCTCGGTCCAGCCCTTGGACTTGGTGACCTTGACGATCAGCTCTGTGAGGGCGGCGCGTTGTGCGGCGGTGATGCCGGGTGCACCATACACGCCGCGCCAGTTACCCAACACCACGTCATACCCTTGCTCGCGCATGGTGGGCACATTGATGCCGGGCAGGCGCTTTTCCGAGGTGACGCCAATGGGGCGCATCTTGCCAGTGGCGATGTACTCGGCAAACTCGCTATAGCCACTGCCGCCCACGGACACGTTGCCCCCCAGAATGGCGGCCGTCGCCTCGCCGCCGCCACGGAAGGCGACGTAGTTCACCTTCTTGGGGTCCACGTTCACGCGGGTGGCCAGCATCGAAGCGCAGATGTGCTCGGTGGAGCCACGCGAGCCGCCGCCCCACTTCACACTGCCGGGGTCTTTTTGCATTTGGGCGACCACATCTTTCATGGTCTTGAAGGGGGAGTCCGCAGGCACCACGAACACGTTGTACTCGCTGGTCAGACGGGCTATCGGCGTGGCCTTGTCCAAAGAAATGGCGGGCTTGCCGGTAATGATGCCGCCCAGCATCACCGCACCCATCACCATCAGCGCGTTGGGGTCGCCCTTGGAGGCGTTCACAAATTGGGCCAGGCCAATCACGCCAGCTGCGCCGCCCTTGTTGTCGTACTGCACGGTGTCGGCCAGCTTGGCGTCGATCAGGGCTTTGCCCAGCGCGCGGCCGGTGCCGTCCCACCCACCGCCGGGGTTGGCGGGAATCATCATTTTGACGTTGGCTGCCGCGCGAGCGCTCAGGGGCAGGGCACCGGCAGCGGCCATCACAGCCATGGATTTGAGGAAGGTTTCGCGACGCATGGGATGTCTCCTAGGGTTGATTGCAAGCCCTATCATGCGAACCTTGGCTGTCAATCGCCTGTCCTCCATGGCTAGGGGAAACCCGCAATTCACTGACTCGACGCGCTCTATGCATTTGCTGCTGATCGAAGACGACCCGGCTTTGTCCACCCCGCTGCAGCGCAGCCTGGTGCGTGCCCAAATACGGGTTGACGTGTGCAACGACGGCGCTGCTGCCCTGCCGCAATGGACGGCACTGCAACCCGACGTCGTGGTGCTCGACCTGAGCCTGCCCGGGATGGACGGCCTCGAAGTGCTGCAGGTGGCGCGCCGCAGCGGACTGCGCACCCCGGTGCTGATACTGACCGCCCGAGGGACGGTGGGTGACAAGGTGTTGGGCCTGAACGCAGGCGCTGACGACTACCTGCCCAAGCCCTTTGACCTCGATGAGTTGGAAGCCCGCATCCGGGCGCTTCATCGCCGCAACGCCGACCACAGCCCCCCGCTCGGCAGTGGCCCCACACTGGGCGAGCTGCGCCTGGACCGTGAAAGCGGGGCGATGTACCACCGGCACCAGGTCATGGACCTCACGCCCAAAGAACTGGCCCTGATGACGGCGCTGCTCTCCCGGCCCGGCCACGCCGTGAGCAAGGAACGCTTGTTTGAGCTGGTGTTTCCCGGCCAGACCGACGTGCAGTTCGAGGCCATTGAAGTCGTGGTGTACCGCCTGCGCAAAAAACTCATCCCCACCCGCGTCAGCCTGGTCACCCTGCGGGGCCTGGGCTACTTGCTCAAAGCAGACTGACATGGCTGCCCACGGCACCGCGCCCTCTTTGCGCCAAAGCCTGTTGCTGGGCATTTTGGTTCCCATTTTGCTGTTCGTGGCGGTGGACACTTTTAGCCTGTACCACCGTGCCTTGACAGCCGTCAACACGGCATATGACCGGACCCTGCTGGCCTCGGCCAAGGCCATCGGCGAACTGCTGGACATCGAGGGCACCGGCGCTGCCGCCCGCCTGCGCGCGCAGGTGCCCTACTCTGCGTTGGAAGCCTTTGAGGCCGATAACCGCAGCCGCATGAGCTATCGGGTCTCTAACGCGCAGGGGCAATGGGTAGACGGCGAACACGACTTGGCCGCCTGGACGGGCACGCTCCCCGCACAAGGCCCGTACGCAGCATTGGTGGACTTTTATGACGACACCTTCCGGGGCGATGCGGTGCGCGTAGCGGTGTTGTTGCAGCCCGTAGCCAGCGGGCGTGAGCGCACCATGGCCATGGTGCAGGTCGCAGAAACCCTGGAGCTGCGCCACACCTTGGCGCGCCAGATCTTGCTGGACACCCTGCGCAGACAGCTCATCCTGATTACGGTGATTACCGCTGTCGTGTTGTTCATGGTGAACCGTGCAACACGCCCGGTACGCCAACTCAGCGCGCAACTGGAGCAGCGCAGCGAGGATGACCTGACCCCACTGCCGGCCGCAGAACTGCCCTTGGAGATCCAGCCACTGGCGGTGGCCACCAACCACGTCATGCACAAACTGCAGCACCTGCTGGACCACCAAAAGCGCTTCGTGCGCGACGCGGCCCACCAATTGCGCACCCCCTTGGCGGTGCTCAAGGTGCAAGTGCAGTCCGCCTTGCGCGGCGATGTGGCAGCACAGCAAGCGCTGCAAGAAATAGAGACCACCGTCGACCGCGCCACCCAGTTGGCCAACCACATGTTGTCGCTGGCCAAAGTGGAGCAGGTGCGCCAACAACAAGACTTTGCCGCCATGGACTGGGCCGAGCCGGTCAGGGCGATGGCGCTGGAGCTTTCTGCCCTCATCGCCGAAAAAAACCTGGACTTTGAACTCACCACCCAGCCCTGCCCGGTGCTGACCCATGAATGGATGCTGCGCGAAATGGCCCGCAACCTGATGCACAACGCCATCCGCGTGACGCCACAGGACGGCCAGTTGCACATCCGCTTGCAGCAGGAGAATGGCCAGGCCCAGCTCACTATTTCGGACAGCGGGCCCGGCATCTCTGAGGCGCTGCGCATGCGCCTGTTCCAGCCCTTTGCGGCGGGCAACGCCCACTCCGGTTCGGGCCTGGGGCTGACCATCACCCGCGAGATGGTGATGGCGCTGGGCGGCACCATCCAGCTTGCCAACCGGTATTTGGGAAGCACCTGCACCGGCCTGGACGCCTGTGTACGATTACCCATTCACCCTACCTGACCACCACCTGCATGCAAAGCACCCGGATTGACAAATGGCTGTGGGCCGCCCGCTTCTTCAAAACCCGTTCGCTGGCCACCGACGAAGTGCACCTAGGCCGGGTGCAATGGGAGGGGCGAGATGTCAAACCTGCCAAAGAAGTCAAAGCTGGCGACACGCTCACCATTTGGCAAGGCCAGGTCAAGCGGACCGTCGTGGTGGCATCCATTAGCGAGCAGCGCGGACCGGCACCGGTGGCGCAGCAAATGTACGCAGAAACCCAGGAAAGCATCCAGCAACGCATGGCAGCCGCCGAACAGCGGCGCCTGAGCCCCGAACCCGCCCACACCATAGAGGGGGGCCGGCCCACCAAACGGGACCGCCGCGCCTTGCAAACCGGCTGGAACGCGCGCTGGAGCGCCTCGCTGGACTGAGGCCGCGGCACCACCACCACACCCCATTGCGCCGCTACTGCGGTGGATGAAAGCGGCGATAATCGCGGGTTACTACGGAGGCACTGTGCCTCTGGCAGGAGCGCCGCCCCCCCTGCCCCCGCCATCCATAGCGTTTTGGAAAGCCCTTTTGCATGACCTCCCTCACCCCCGTGCCGATTTCCCCGGTTGAAGACATCGTTGCCGACATGCGTGCCGGGCGCATGGTCATTTTGGTGGACGAAGAAGACCGTGAGAACGAAGGCGATCTGGTCTTGGCAGCCGACCACGTTACCGCAGACGCCATCAACTTCATGGCCAAGTTTGGTCGTGGCCTGATCTGCCTGACCCTCACCCGTGATCGCTGCGAGCACCTGAACCTCCCCCCCATGGTGGCGCGCAACGGCACCGTCTACAGCACCGCGTTCACGGTGTCTATTGAAGCCTCCGAAGGCGTCACCACCGGCATTTCGGCTGCCGACCGCGCCCGCACGGTACAGGCCGCAGTGGCCAAAAACGCCGTGGCCAGCGACCTGGTGCAGCCCGGCCATATTTTTCCATTGCAGGCCGTAGACGGTGGCGTGCTGATGCGGGCCGGGCACACCGAAGCAGGTTGCGATCTGTCGGCCATGGCGGGCTGCAGCCCTGCCGCCGTGATCTGCGAGATCATGAAAGACGACGGCACCATGGCCCGCCTGCCTGACCTGCAACTGTTCGCGGCAGAGCACGGTTTGAAAATCGGCACCATTGCCGCACTGATTGAACACCGCAGCCGCATGGAGTCGCTTATCGAGTCCGTAGGCAGCCGCCCCCTGAAGACTGCCTACGGCGAATTCACCGCGCACGCCTTCAAGGACACCACTGGCCAGGGCGTGCATCTGGCGCTGGTCAAAGGCGAGTGGACGCCCGACACGGTAGTGCCCGCCCGCGTGCATGAACCCTTGTCGGTGCTCGACGCCCTGGAGGTGCAGCGCAGCATGCACTCCTGGAGCCTGGATGCCGCGCTGGCCCACATCGCCACCGAGGGCAAAGGTGTCGTGGTTTTACTCAATTGCGGAGAGAGTGGCGCGCAGTTGCTCAACCAGTTTGAGGGCACCGCCCGCGCCTCGCAAGCCCCCGAGCGGGGCCGCATGGACCTGCGCACCTACGGCATCGGTGCCCAGATTCTGGTGAAATGCGGCGTGCAAAAAATGCAGCTCATGGGCAGCCCGCGTCGCATGCCCAGCATGACCGGTTACGGCCTGGAAATCACCGGCTACATCAGCAAATAACTCGAATCAAGGACCTCCCCATGTTTGGCGCAGACAAAGGCACCGCTGCCTCTGACCGTTTGAACGGCAAAAAACTCAACATCGGCATCGTGCAAGCACGCTTCAATGCCGACATCACCAACGCACTGGCCGATGCCTGCAAAGCCGAGCTGCTTGCCTTGGGCGTGTCAGACAAAGACATTGACCACGTGACCGTACCCGGCGCGCTCGAAGTGCCCGTGGCGCTGCAAGCCATGGCCGAAAAAGGCAAATACGACGCGCTGATCGCGCTGGGCTGCATCATCCGTGGCGAAACGTACCACTTCGAGCTGGTGGCCAACGAGTCTGGCGCGGGCGTCACCCGCATTGCGTTGGACTACCAACTGCCGGTAGCCAATGCCATCTTGACCACCGAAAACATGGAACAGGCTATTGCACGCCAGTCCGACAAGGGCCGCGATGCGGCCCAAGTTGCCATCGAGATGGCCAACCTGCTGGAGAGCATCTGATGAGCAACGCCGCCGGCAGCCAACGCCCGCCCCGCCAAAGTCGCACGGGCCTTACCTCCACCGGTGCACGCAAAGCGGCGAGCAAATCCAACCGCACCCGTGCGCGGGAGTTCGCGCTGCAAGGCCTCTACCAAAGCCTGGTGGGGGGCAACACGATAGACGATATCGACCCCTTTACCCGTGAATTGGCAGGTTTCAACAAGGCCGATGCGGTGCACTACGACGCCCTGCTACACGGGTGCGTGGCCCAGGCGGCCCAACTCGACGCGCTCATCACTGCTGCCCTGGATAGGCCCCTGAGCGAAATTTCGCCGATTGAACGGGCGGTGATGTGGATTGGTGCCTACGAGATGACGCACTGCCTGGACGTTCCGTGGCGCGTGGTGCTCAATGAGTGCATCGAACTGGCCAAAGAATTTGGCGGCACCGATGGACACAAGTATGTGAATGGCGTGCTCAACCGCATTGCGCCGCAACTGCGCGCCCTCGAGATCGAGTCTGAGCGCCGCAAGGTAGTTGACTGAGCCGACAAAGGGCACGCATGCACGTCTCCTCACGCGGGCAGCGCATTGAGCCGTTTTATGTGCTGGAGATGGCCAAGGCGGCATCTGCCCTGGCCGCAAGCGTGGCGCACACTGCGCAGCCCATGGTCTTTCTCAACATTGGCGAGCCCGATTTCACTGCACCGCCCCTGGTGCAGGCGGCCGCTGAAAAAGCGATCCGCGACGGTGTGACCCAGTACACCCCCGCCTTGGGCTTGCCAGCACTGCGCGAGCGCATCAGCGGGTGGTATGCCCGCCGCTTTGGCGTGCAGGTGGCTGCCGAACGCATTGTGGTCACCGCCGGAGCGTCTGCCGCCTTGCACCTGGCGTGCATGGCCCTCATCGATCCGGGCGACGAGGTGCTGATGCCAGACCCCAGCTACCCCTGCAACCGCCACTTCGTGAGCGCCGCCGGGGGCCAAGCAGTGTTGCTGCCCACCACAGCGCAAGAACGCTTTCAGCTCAGTGCCGCCAAGGTGGAGAGCGCCTGGGGTCCACGCACCCGAGGGGTGCTGCTGGCATCGCCCTCCAACCCCACCGGCACCTCGATCCACCCAGACGAGTTGCGTCGCATCCACGCAGTGGTGCAGGCGCGCGGTGGCATCACGCTGGTCGACGAGATTTACCTCGCACTCAGCCATGAAGACCCGTTCAGCCACACGGCCCTGGAGATCGACGAGCAGGTCATCAGCATCAACAGCTTTAGCAAATACTTCAACATGACGGGCTGGCGCCTGGGCTGGATGGTGGTGCCCCCCTCGTTGGTGCCCGTCATCGAGCGCTTGGCCCAAAACCTGTTCATCTGCCCCAGCACGATTGCCCAACATGCTGCGCTGGCCTGCTTCGAGCCGGAAAGCATGGCGTTGTATGAGGCCCGCCGCGCCGAGTTCAAGGCGCGGCGCGATTACTTCATACCGGCGCTGCGCACCCTGGGCTTTGGGGTGCCGGTGCAGCCCGATGGTGCGTTTTACGCCTGGGCCGATTGCTCGGCACTGTGTGCCAAACAGGGGCTGCAAGGTAGCTGGGAATTTGCCTTCGACCTGATGCACCGAGCCCATGTGGCCATCACGCCGGGGCGAGATTTTGGCACCGCGCAGGCGGCACAATTCGTGCGTTTCTCCACCGCCAGCTCCATGGAACAATTAACAACCGCCGTGCAACGCTTGCAGGCCCTGCTGTAACCCCTTTCCGTCACCACCATGAATCAAGACCTTTCCATTCTGCACCTGGTACTCAACGCAAGTTTCGTGGTTCAAGCCGTGATGGGCCTGCTCATGCTGGTGTCTGTTGCGAGCTGGGCGGCCATCTTTCGCAAGCTATTTGCACTCAAGCGGGTGCGCACGCTGAACGAGACCTTTGAGCGAGATTTTTGGTCGGGCTCCAGCCTGAACGACCTGTTTGCGGCGGCCACGCGCAATGCCCAGACCTGTGGGCCGATGGAGCGCATTTTTGCCAGCGGCATGCGTGAATTTCAAAAGTTGCGCGAACGCCGCGTGAGCGACGTGGGCACCCTGATGGACGGGGCCCGCCGCGCCATGCGCGCGAGCTTCCAGCGCGAAATGGACGAGGTGGAGAGCAACCTTTCTTTCTTGGCCTCGGTCGGGTCCGTGTCCCCCTATGTGGGATTGTTTGGCACGGTCTGGGGCATCATGCACGCCTTTACCGGACTGGCGTCCCTGCAACAAGTGACCTTGTCCACCGTGGCCCCTGGCATCGCCGAGGCACTAGTGGCCACTGCGATTGGACTGTTTGCCGCCATTCCGGCCGTGGTGGCGTACAACCGTTTTGCACGCGATCTGGACCGCATTGCCATCCAGCAGGAAACCTTTATCGAAGAGTTCTCCAACATCCTGCAACGCAACGTCAGCGCCCAGCCCGCGCCGGCGACACGCTCAACATACTAAGGACGCAGCATGCCAGCAGTCGCAGGCCGAGGCCGGGGTCGCCGCACCATCAACGAGATCAATATGGTGCCCTTCATCGATGTGATGCTCGTGCTCTTGATCATCTTCATGGTGACCGCCCCGCTGATCACCCCCAGCATGATCGACCTGCCCAGCGTGGGCCAAGCGCCACGCCAACCCGACCACATCATCCAGGTGGTGGTGAGCAAGAACGACACGCTGGAGGTTAAGGCCCAAACGCAAACCACCGCGGTCCAAATCAAAGACCTCGCGGCCAGCGTCCAACAAGCCCTCAAGACGGGCAACGGTGGCGCTAGCGGCAACACTGCGGTGGTTATCAGTGCGGACAAACAGGTGAAATACGAGAGCGTGGTGCAAGTGATGGATGCGCTGCAACGCGCTGGCATCCAGCGTGTTGGCCTGTCGGTCCAGTTGGCTCCCTGACACACCCATCGTCCTGAAGATATGCCGGCTACCGACACCCGCCAAGAATTCGCACCGCCGCACACACCGGGGTTGTTGCGCGCCCTGGTGTTGGCACTGTTGGCCCATGGAGCCCTGGTGGCGGTGCTGTCGGTGGGGGTCGCCTGGAAGCGCGAATTGCCTCCTGTGACCATGCAGGCAGAGTTGTGGTCTAGCGTTCCCCAGGAGGCCGCGCCAGCGCCACCCGAAGACACGCTGCCGGAACCGGACCCCGCTACCGCGCCAGAGGCCCCCGCGCCACCCGTGGTGAAGCCAGCAGAGCCTGACGTGCCCCGCCAAGCCGACATTGCGTTAGCCAAAGAGAAAGCGCGCTTGCTGGAAGCACAAAAGGCCAAAGAACTACAGGCCAAACAAGCGTTGGAGCGCCAGTTGGCGGAAAAGCGCCAACAAGAACAGGCGGCCAAAGAGAAACAAGAAAAAGACAAGCTGGCCAAAGACAAAGCTGACAAAGCCCAAAAAGCAGCGGCTGACAAACAAAAGGCCGACAAGGCAGCCAAGGCACAAGCCCAACGTGCGGAGCAAGAGCGCCAGCAGCAGCTCGCCCGGCTGGCGGGCCTGGCGGGGGGCACGGGCAGCGGCACGCCCTCGTCCACGGGCACGGCATCCCACAGCGCGGGGCCAGGGGCGAACTACAGCGGCCGCATTCAAGCGGCGGTTAAGCCCAACATCACCTTCACCGAGACTATTGTGGGCAACCCCAAAACTGAAATTGAGGTCACGCTGGCTGCCAACGGAGAAATTTTGAGCAAGCGCATCACCAAGCGCAGTGGTAACCGCGCCTGGGACGAGGCGGCGGAAAACGCCATCGACAAAACCCGCAAACTGCCGCTGGACGACGGCAAAGTGTGGTCCCCCATGCTCATCACCATCTCCCCACAGACATTGGTGGGACCCTGAGCGCCACGCCTAGTGCCCTACACCAGACCCCAACCCGGTGTGGGCTGCGCACGCAACGCGCCCTCACCACGCACGGGCTTTGGCGTGCGGGCTCTCAGTCGTAGGCAATCGCACACACGCCACCGCTGGACTGGGCTCGCCAGCTCGCCAGGGCCGCATCGGTGGGGAAAAATTTGGCAGCCTCGCCCAAGTGCAGCTCGGCCGTGGCCTGTTGTGCACCGTAGACGTCACCGGACTGGCACAGCAGCTGCAAGCGCACGGACAAGCCGCGCACCAACTCGCCAAGCTCGGACGCCTCGCGCACTGCGGGAAACTCGCGCACCAGCGCGGCCACATCCGGGGGCCGGTTTTTACCATCCAGTTGCACTGGCACGCGCAGGTACTTGCCAAAGCGGCAGCGGGCCTGCTCCAAGCTCCAGAGGTGTTGCACGGTGAGTTGCATGCCGCCCGAAAAACGGTCGGGCATGGCCTTGCCCTCGACGATGATGAGTTCATCGTCCTTGAGCAAGTCTTTGTGGGCATTGAGCAGCGCCTCGCTGGCGCGCGCGTCGATCATGGCGGACTTGTCGTCCAGCTTGAACAGCGCCAGCTTGCCGCGCTGCCCGTTGATCACCCGTAGCTCGGTGACGATGCCCGCCAGCAACTGGGGCTCGCGAGAATCTTGCAGCTCTTCGATCGGGCGCTTGGCAAACTTGCGCACTTCGGTGGCCACTTCGTCAAACAAATGGCCCGAGAGGTAAAAGCCCACAGCCGTCTTCTCTTGCGTGAGCCGCTCTTTGACGCCCCAGGGCATCACCTCGACCAGATCAGGCTCTTGGGTGCTGGAGCCATGGTCATCATCGCCACCCATATCAAACAAGCCAACCTGGTTGGCGTTGGCCGTTGACGCCGCCGCAAATTCAAACGCCCGGTCCATGGAGGCCACCAGCGCAGCGCGGTTGAGGTGCAGCGTGTCGAAAGCGCCGGCTTTGATCAGCGCTTCGACGCAGCGCTTGTTCAGGCGGGTGCGGTCGACCCGGCGGGCAAAGTCAAACAGGCTCGTGAACGGGCCCGCCTCTTCGGTGGGGCCCCGCCCCTCGCGGGCGGCCACAATGGCCAGAATGGCCTGTTCCCCCGTGCCTTTGACAGCCCCCAAACCGTAGCGAATTTCCTTGTCGGAGATCGGCTCAAACCGGTAGTGCCCCCGGTTGATGTTGGGCGGCTCAAAGCGCAGGCCCATCTTCTCGGCATCCTCAAACAGCACCTTGAGCTTGTCGGTGTCGTCCATTTCCACCGTCATGTTGGCGCAGAAAAACTCCGCCGTGTAATGCACCTTGATCCATGCGGTGTGGTACGCCAGCAGTGAGTAGGCGGCAGCGTGCGACTTGTTGAAGCCGTAGCCTGCGAACTTCTCCATGAGGTCGAACACCTCGTCGGCCTTCTCTTCGGGAATTCCGTGGGTCTTGAACGCACCGGCCCGGAAAATGCCCCGGTGCTCGTCCATCTCCTCTTTTTTCTTCTTGCCCATGGCGCGGCGCAGCAAGTCTGCGCCCCCCAGTGAATAGCCACCCAGAATCTGGGCTGTCTGCATCACCTGCTCCTGGTAGACCATGATGCCGTAGGTTTCCGAGAGCATCTCGGCCACTGCGGGGTGTGGGTACTCCACCTGCTCGCGCCCGTGCTTGCGGGCCACGAAGCTGGGAATCAGGTCCATGGGGCCGGGACGGTACAGCGCGTTGAGCGCGATCAGGTCTTCCAGACGGCTGGGCTTGGCGTCGCGCAACATGCCCTGCATGCCGCGACTTTCAAACTGGAACACCGCTTCCGTTTTGCCCTCGCTGAACAGCTTGTAGACCTTGGCATCGTCCAGCGGCAAGTTTTCGTAAGCAAACTTTTCCTGCCCCGGATGGCGCTTGCGGATGAACTCGGCGGCAATCTCCAAAATAGTGAGCGTGGCCAGGCCCAAAAAGTCGAACTTCACCAGGCCAATGGCCTCCACATCGTCCTTGTCGTATTGGCTGACTGCCGAATCGCTGCCAGGCTGCTGGTAGAGCGGGCAGAAGTCAGTCAGCTTGCCAGGCGCAATCAACACGCCCCCGGCGTGCATGCCGATGTTGCGCGTCATGCCCTCGAGCTTGCGGGCCATCTCCAGCAGGGTTTTGACGTCCTCTTCTTTGGCCTCGCGCTCTGCCAAAATCGGCTCGGCCTCAGTGGCGTAGACGTATTTGTCGCTTTTTTTGCCGTCGGTAGGTGGCAATTGCAGGGTGACGTTGGTGCCCGGTTTGTTGGGGATGAGCTTGCTGATGCCGTCGCAAAAGGTGTAGCTCATGTCCAGCACGCGGCCCACATCGCGCACCACGCCGCGCGCCGCCATGGTGCCGAAAGTGGCAATCTGGCTCACCGCGTCCTTGCCGTATTTGTCTTTCACATAGTCGATCACCAGGTTCCGGTTGGTCTGGCAAAAGTCGATGTCAAAGTCGGGCATGGACACCCGCTCGGGGTTCAGGAATCGCTCAAACAGCAGGTTGTAGCGCAGCGGGTCGAGGTCGGTGATCTTGAGCGCGTAGGCCACCAGCGAACCGGCACCGGAGCCGCGCCCCGGCCCCACCGGGCAGCCATTGTTTTTGGCCCAGTTGATGAAGTCGCCCACGATCAAAAAGTAGCCGGGAAAGCCCATCTTCAAAATGGTGCCCAGCTCAAACTCCAGCCGCTCCACGTAACGCGGCATTTCGGCTTCACGCTCCTGGGCGTTGGGGTAGAGATGGGCCATGCGCTCCTTCAGGCCCTCGAAGGACGCATAGCGGAAATACTCCTCGGGCGTCATGCGCTGGCCATTGACCAAGGGCGTGGGAAAGTCGGGCAGTTGGGGCTTGCCTAGCACCAGCGTCAGGCTGCAGCGCTTGGCAATTTCGAGCGTATTGGCAATGGCCGAGGGGATATCCGCAAACAGCGCCTCCATCTGGCTCGTGCTCTTGAAGTACTGCTCGCGGGTGAAGCGGCGCACGCGTTTGGGGTTGCTCAAAATCTCGCCATCGGCGATGCAGATGCGGGCCTCGTGGGCCTCAAAATCGTCCTGCTCGGCAAACTGGATGGGGTGGGTCGCCACCACCGGCAGCTTCATGCGGGCGGCCAGCTTGACCGCAGCTACCACGTGGGCCTCGTCGTCTGCCCGGCCTGCGCGCTGCAACTCGATGTAAAAGCGGTGGGGAAAAACACCCGCCAACTGCAGCGCCACATCGTGCGCGCGGGCCGTGTCGCCCTGCACCAGCGCCTGGCCCACCGGCCCGGCCTGTGCGCCAGAGAGCGCGATCAAGCCCTCGTGCAGCTCTTTGAGCCAGGCGAGCTTGACCACGGCCTGGTTTTTCACCACGTTTTGGGTAAACGCACGCGCAATCAACTCCGAGATATTGAGGTAACCCTGTTTGTTTTGCACCAGCAA
>JARXAM010000057.1 GCA_029865845.1 Rhodoferax sp.
AGAACGCCGCCCGGCGCTCCAATGCAACTAGCAAGGCGTAGGCCACCGACCCGGTTACCGCCGCCACCACAATCGCGCCCCAAACCAGCGGCATGTTCATGCGCGCAGCCTCGGTGCTGATGCGAAAACCCAGACCCGACGAGGGCGAGCCGAAGAACTCCGCCACGATGGCTCCGATGAGGGCCAACGTGGCATTGACTTTGAGCGCGCCGAAGATGAACGGCAGCGCTGCGGGCAGTCGCAAGGCCAACAAGGTGCGCGGGTAGCTGGCGGCGTAGCTGTACATCAACTCACGCTCCAGTTTGCCGGCTGCCTGCAGGCCCGCCAGGGTAGACACCAGCATGGGGAAGAAGGTCATCAGCACCACCACCGCCGCTTTGGAGGGCCACTCAAAGCCGAACCACATCACCGCAATCGGCGCTACACCCACCAAGGGAATGGCGCTGGTGAGGGACGCCACCGGCAGCAGACCACGCTGCAAAAACGGCATGCGGTCAATAGCCACGGCCACCAGAAAGCCTGCGCCGCAGCCCATGGCCCACCCGATCAGCACAGCCTTACCAACGGTTTGCACAAAATCGCCCCAGAGCTTGGGCGCGTGATCTCCCAGCGAACCGATGATCAAACTAGGCGCGGGCAGGAGCACGCGCGGCACGTCAAGGGCGCGCACCAGAATTTCCCAGAACAGCACCACCCAGACACCAAACAGAGCAGCGGTAGCCATGCCTACCCAGCGACTGCCTTGCAAGGAGGCCATTCGATACACGCTGTAACCCGCCACAGCAGCCAGCAGTAACATGCTGGGCCAGAACCACACCGGAGTCACACCGCCTGTCATACGCCCCCCCGGCTGCGCAGCACCAAACGCTCCACACCGGCGACGATGCCGGTCAACGCGAGGCCTAATAGCGCGGACATCACCAATGCCGACCAGATTTGGGTGGTCTGCCCATAGTACGAACCGGTGAGCAAGCGTGCGCCCAAGCCGGCTTGGGCACCGGTGGGCAGCTCAGCGACCATGGCACCTACCAGGCCAGCCGCCACACCTACCCGCAAGGCGGGGAAGAGAAAGGGCAAAGCCGCAGGCAAACGCAATAGCCAAAGCGACTGCCAACGCGATGCAGCATAGGTGTGCATCATTTCGGTTTCAATTTTTTGCGGTGAGCGCAGGCCCTGCACCATGGCCACGGTGACCGGGAAAAAGCACAGGTACATGGCAATGAAGGCTTTGGGCGCGGTGCCCGAGAAGCCCAGGCTGCCCAGCACCACCAGCACGATGGGCGCAATGGCCAGCACCGGTACGGTTTGGGATGCCACGATCCAGGGGAGCAAGGCTTTGTCCAGCGTACGGCTGTGGACGATGAGTACCGAAAGCAGTAACCCCAGCGCCGTGCCCATGACGAACCCCAGCAGCGTGGACTGACCGGTCACGATGACGTGATAAATCAGATTTCGCGGCGAGTCGACCGGCCATTCGGTGAGGCTCTCGAAAAAGTCTGCGGCTACCTGGTGTAGCGCCGGCATCAACGGGCGCTCCATGTTCATGGTGGCTTCGAACAGCTCCATCTGCGTGTATCCGGCTTCTTCGTCGAGCACCCGTTCGATGGCGCCTTGAGCGTTCAAGCCCCATGCCGCACCGTACCAGGCAAGCACTACCGCCAACAGCACCACCACGACCGGAAAGTAGTCGTGCACGATGCGTTGTAGAAACGTCTTTTTAGTGGTGGCCATCGGCTAGGGCCTCGCGCACTTCGTGGGCCAGCTCCATGAAAGCCGGCGTATCCCGCAAGCCCAGATGGCGCTCCTCGGGCAGGGGAGAGTCAATTACTTTGACGATGCGCCCGGGCCGCGGGGACATCACCACAATTTTGGTGGACAGGTACACCGCTTCGGCGATGCTGTGCGTCACAAAGACCACCGTGCGGCGCTCGCGCTGCCAGAGTTGCTGCAGCTGCTCATTCAAGCGGTCACGGGTGATTTCGTCCAGCGCACCAAAGGGCTCGTCCATCATCAAAATCTTGGGTTCAAACGAGAGCGCGCGCGCAATCGACACACGCTGCTGCATGCCGCCCGACAGCTGCCATGGGTACTTGCCCTCAAAATCCTTGAGGCCGACACGCTCCAGATGTTCCATCGCAATGGCTTTCGCCTCTGCCTTGCCTTTGCCCTGGATTTGCAGCGGCAGGGTCACATTGGCCAGCACATTGCGCCATGGGAAAAGGGCAGGTGCCTGAAAGACATACCCATAAGAGCGGGCAAGGCGCGCGTCATGCGGGCTCACACCGTTGACCAGCACTTCTCCGGAACTGATGTGCTCCAAGTCGGCGATGACCCGCATGAGCGTAGTTTTGCCGCAACCGCTTGGTCCGATCAACGAGACAAACTCGCCGGCGCGTATGTCCAGATCGATATTGGAAAGGGCGTGGACCGGGGTATCCGCCGTCTGGTAAATCACGCTGGCATTGCGCACCGCGACCGCAGTGCGGTCAACTTCAGGGGCGGCCGCTAGGCCTGATGCTTCGGAATGTTTCATTGACACGCAGTAAATGGAGTCCTGGTTGCACCAACTCAGGGCACAACCGCCGTTTTGACCTTTACAAGTTAACCAAATGGTCAACTTATAGGCCCATGGTAGCCAGTTCCGTGCCAGTCCCACCACTGGGGTTTCTACGGGTCCTGGGTTTCAAGGCTTGTCGGGTGGGTCGACAATGTTCTGCAGAAGGACCCATTGGTGGGCAGGCAATAAGGCCAAGCTTTCGCCTATGTTTGCGTCGTCATCAACGATATGCACGGCTACAGCACTCACAGGGTGTTTCTCATAGGGTATCCGGGTGAATTGGAGCACTATAGTTCCTGCCCTTTGACGTCGAAACACTTCTCCGAGTCCATTCCCACGGGAGGCCATCAGAATGCTCTGATGTCATAGGGCTGGTTTAGTACTTATAGGCCCCTCGTGTGAATGGCACAGCAAACAATCGGGATGTACCTGTTTATGGCGGCCTACTTGTGGCTTTACAAAAAGGTGTATGCGGCGACAGTAACGGTACGAGGCCCGCGGGGATTAAGTAGGCATGGCAAGTTCGCCATGCACCGAAACTAAGGCGGCAAATCGACATACGCAACGAACCCGGCGAACTGAACTGCACATCACAATGTGCGGTCTTGGCGCCGCGCTGAAACCGGTCTTTAGCTGCCTCGATTGCCCTAGCCACTTGGTGCAGCAATGGGCGCGGGGGTAAAATGCAGGTCTTCCGAGGAGCGTTGCAGCCCGCCAAGTGCCAATTCAGGCACCGCGAGTGAGGCTCGGAACCCACGGTGCGCCCTGCATCGTGTCTTCACAACGGCGCTCACCCACTGGAACAGTGTGCGGTGAGTGGTTTCCCTCCATCTCCCTCTGTGCCAGTGGCTCTGCAAATCAACGTTTGGAGCACACCATGAGCGCTGTATTGAAACTCGTCAAGAACGCCAAGACCCCCGCCAAAGTGGCAAAAGCTGCGAAGCCCGCCAAAGCCGTCGCTGCCCCTGTCCAGGCCGCAGACTTCCAGATCGCCGACCTGGGTCTGGCCGACTGGGGCCGCAAAGAGTTGAGCATTGCCGAAACCGAAATGCCCGGCCTGATGGCCATCCGTGAAGAGTTCGCCAAGAGCCAGCCCCTGAAGGGCGCCCGCATCACAGGTTCTTTGCACATGACCATCCAGACCGGCGTGCTGGTCGAAACCCTGCAAGCGCTGGGCGCCGAAGTGCGTTGGGCCTCTTGCAACATTTTCTCCACCCAAGACCACGCAGCCGCTGCGCTGGTGGCCAAGGGCACCCCGGTGTTTGCCCACAAGGGCGAGTCGCTCGAAGAGTACTGGGACTTTACCCACCGCATTTTTGAATTCGGTGGCAAGAAGGGCACTGCGGCCGAAGGCCCGAACATGATTCTGGACGACGGCGGCGATGCCACCTTGCTGATGCACCTGGGCGCCCGCGCCGAGAAGGACATCAAGGTCTTGGCCAAGCCCGGTAGCGAAGAAGAAGTGTGCCTGTTCAACGCCATCAAGGCCAAGCTGAAGGTGGACCCCACCTGGTACAGCCGCCGCCTGAAAAACATCATCGGCGTGACCGAAGAAACCACCACCGGTGTGATGCGCTTGGAAGAAATGTCTGCCAAGGGCACTCTGGCCCTGCGCGCCATCAACGTGAACGACTCGGTGACCAAGAGCAAGTTCGACAACCTGTACGGTTGCCGCGAATCTTTGGTAGACGGCATCAAGCGCGCCACGGACGTGATGATCGCTGGCAAGGTGGCGGTGGTGGCCGGTTACGGTGACGTGGGCAAGGGCTCCGCCCAAGCGCTGCGCGCTTTGTCCGCGCAGGTGTGGGTGACAGAGATCGACCCCATCAATGCCTTGCAAGCCGCCATGGAAGGCTACAAGGTCGTGACCATGGAATACGCCGCCGACAAGGCCGACATTTTCGTGACCACCACCGGCAACAAGAACGTCATCACCTACGCGCACATGGACGCGATGAAGGACCAGGCCATCGTCTGCAACATCGGGCACTTCGACAACGAAATCGATGTGGCATCCCTGTCCAAGTGCAAGTGGGAAGAGATCAAGCCCCAGGTGGACCACGTGATCTTCCCCGCCAAGGGCAAGAAGCCTTCCAAGCGCATTATCTTGCTGGCCAAGGGCCGCTTGGTGAACCTGGGTTGCGGTACCGGCCACCCTAGCTTTGTGATGTCTTCCAGCTTTGCGAACCAGACGATTGCCCAGATCGAGCTGTTCACCAAGCCCAAGGATTACAAGGCCGGCAAGGTGTATGTGTTGCCCAAGCATCTGGACGAAAAAGTGGCGCGCTTGCACCTCAAAAAGGTGGGCGCCATGTTGACCGAACTGACCGACGAGCAGGCTTCGTACATCGGCGTGAGCAAAGCCGGTCCGTACAAGAAAGACACGTACCGGTATTAACACCCCCGAGGCGCCTTTGGCGCCTCCCCCTCGAGGGGGCGACACCTGCGGTCCGGCGAAGCCGGTCCCGCGGTGTCTCTGGCTTTGAGGGGCTGATAACTTTGGATAACGATGCGAATTGATCAACTTTTGGTACAGCGCGGGCTGGCCAGCACCCGCTCGCAGGCCCAGCGCCTGATTGCGGATGGCGTGGAATGGCTGAAGATGGAGCCCTCGGGCGAAGTCTGGAAGCGTGTGGCCAAAAACGGCGACGAGGTGCCCGAGGGCGCCAAGATCCGTTTGCTCGATGATTCCGAAGCGCGCTACGTGTCTCGCGGTGGCCTCAAGCTGGAGGCTGCCCTCCAGCAGGTGGGCTTGTCGGTCGCGGGCTTGCGGTGTCTGGACGTGGGGCAAAGCACCGGTGGCTTCACCGACTGCTTGCTGCAGGCGGGAGCGCAATCGGTGGTGGGTGTGGATGTGGGCAGTGCCCAGCTGCACCCTTCGTTGCGCGACGATACCCGGGTGCTGTGCGTGGAGAGCGTCAATGCACGCACGCTGTGTGTTGCCGATTTGATCGCGGCGTATGCAGACAGCACAGGCGAAGACGGGCCATTTGACAATACCCGTGACAGCGACGATGGC
This sequence comes from Rhodoferax sp., assembly GCA_029865845.1. Classification (GTDB taxonomy): domain Bacteria; phylum Pseudomonadota; class Gammaproteobacteria; order Burkholderiales; family Burkholderiaceae_C; genus Allorhodoferax. The sequence goes on from JARXAM010000057.1 coordinate 5,577, forward strand.
TGGGATGACGGTGACGATTTCGATGACGATAACGCCCGTCTGCCGCTAGACGCGTCCGACGATGCGGAGGACGAAGATGCGGAATTGCCGCCCGAATTTGCGCCGCCGTTTGACCTGTTGGTTGCCGACCTGTCATTCATTTCGCAGACCTTGGTGTTGCCCGCTGCCGTGCCCATGTTGAAAACAGGTGGCCTTTTGTTGACCCTGGTGAAGCCGCAGTTTGAGTTGCAGCCCGGCCAGGTAGGCAAGGGCGGTATCGTGAAAGACCCCGCCATGTACCCCATCGTGGAGCAGCGCCTGCGGGAAGCCTGCGCCGACCTCGGGCTGACGGTAACGCATTGGTTCGACTCCGCCATTGAAGGCGGCGACGGCAACCGTGAGTTCTTTATTTGTGCCCGTAAAGCGGGCTGACCCTGTTATCTGCTGTGCGGGTACAGGAAGCGGAGATAAGCATGTCAGTAAATCAACGGCTTCCTTTGAGCCTGGAATTTTTTCCTCCCAAAACCCCCGAAGGGGCCGACAAGCTGCGCCTTGTGCGCCAGCAGTTGTACGGGCTGCGGCCAGAGTTTTGCTCGGTCACCTTTGGTGCGGGTGGCTCCACCCAAGAGGGCACGTTCAACACGGTGCGTGAGATCTTGTCCGAAGGGGTAAGCGCTGCCTCCCATTTCTCCTGTGTGGGGGCCACCAAGTCGACGGTGCGCGAGCAACTGGCGACCCTCAACGCCATGGGCGTGAAGCGATTGGTGGCGTTGCGGGGCGACTTGCCTAGCGGCTACGGTGCAGGCGGCGAGTTCCATTACGCCAGTGACCTGGTGGCTTTTATCCGTGCGGAAACTGGCGATGACTTCCATATTGAGGTCGCTGCGTACCCCGAAGTGCATCCCCAGGCCAAGTCCCCTGCCAGCGATTTGCAGGCCTTTGCCACCAAGGTCAAGGCGGGTGCCAACTCGGCAATTACCCAGTATTTCTACAACTCCGACGCTTACTTCCGTTTTCAGGAAGAGGTGGATGCGTTGGGCATCACAGTGCCGGTGGTCCCAGGCATCATGCCCATCACCAGCTCTACCCAACTGATGCGCTTCTCGGATGCGTGCGGCGCAGAGATACCGCGTTGGATCCGCCTGCGGTTGCAGAGCTACGGTGACGACATAGCGTCGATCAAAGCCTTTGGCTTGGAGGTGGTGACGGACCTGTGCGAGCAACTGCGTGCCGGTGGCGCGCCTGCGCTGCACTTCTACACCATGAACCAGAGTGCGCCCACGCTGGCCTTGTGCAAAAACCTAGGCTTAGTGGCCTAGCGCCCCAGGGCCTTAACCGCCGGCGTCCAGCGTGGACGTCGCGTTGGTGTCCTGCCCCAACAGCTCCACCATTTGCGGCAGCGCGTCTTTGAGGGCTGCCTTGATGGTGTGGGGCGGGTTGATCACAAACATGCCGCTGGCGGGCAAGCCAGGGCGCACGACCTCGCCCTGCGCATCCTGCGTGAGCTTGCTCGACTTCACCGTCAAGGTGGCGTGCAGCCAGGCTTTGCCGGCTTTGTTCGCCATGGTTTTGAGCTTTTTGGGCAGGTCGTGGGCTTCCGGGCGCGGAATGATGGGGTACCACACCGCATAGGTGCCGGTGGCAAAGCGCTGCATGGCATCTGCCACCATGGCGACCGCGCGGGCGTAGTCGTGTTTGACTTCGTAGCTGGGGTCGCACAGCACCAGTGCGCGGCGGGACGGTGGTGGCAAGAATTTTTTCAAGCCTTCAAAGCCATCTTCGCGCAGAACCGTGACTTGGCGACCGGCCTCCAATTGCGCTACGTTGGCGACCAGCGTCTTGGTGTCAGTGGGGTGCAACTCAAACAGCTTGAGCTTGTCGCGCCCACTCAGCAGTCTTTGGATGATGAAAGGGGATCCTGGATACACCGACCAGTGGTTGCCGGCGTTAAAGCCCGCCACCATGTCGATGTAGTCCTGCAAGGCTGGGGCAAAAGGCTTGGCGGGTTGGGCGGCGACCAGTTTCAAAAAGCCCTCTGCGGCCTCTTCGCTGGTTTTCGCAAAGTCGCCGTCCAAGCGGTACAGGCCCGCCCCGGCGTGGGTGTCAAAGACGTTGAGGGCGGTTTCTTTTTGCGTCAAATGACGCAGCACCGCCAGCAAGGTGGTGTGTTTCAGCACGTCGGCATGGTTGCCGGCGTGGAAGGCGTGACGATAACTGAACATTCCCTATGATACCGGCGGCCTGTTTTGCTTTGGCGCTATTTGGCGAAATTGGCGGAATTTGTATAATGTCGGGCTTCGCAGCGCTTTTTAGGCTCCGCGGCGAAGCAGCGAGGCCTGCCGTCTTACGACCGCACGCCAAGTATTCCCCACCTAAGAGATTCCCACCAGAGGAACGCCGACCGTGGAAAAGAGCCCTCCCAAACCTTCTTTTTAAAGAGAAAACTCATGTCTACATTCAGCGCAAAACCCGCTGAGGTCGTGCACGAGTGGTTTGTGGTTGACGCGACCGACAAGGTCCTCGGACGA
>JARXAM010000022.1 GCA_029865845.1 Rhodoferax sp.
GGCCACCGAGGCCAGGTTGTGCAGGTTGCCCGCGTAGGTGAGCTTGTCCAGGTTCACCACCGTTTCTGTCGACTGGGCCAGCCAGTCCAGTACAAAGTTGCTGCCAATGAAGCCGGCACCGCCGGTGACGAGTAGGGTCATGGTTTGTGGGGCGTAGAGCGTGAATGTCTTGAATTATCAATGCAGCCTTGCAGCCCCACGCGCGGGGCGCACGGGGTTTAGCGGTCTTGCGCTACACGTTCCAAGATGCGTCCCAGACACGCCGCACACAGTTGCTGGGCACGGGCCAGTTGGCTGCTCTCGGTGTAACAACGCAGCTCTGGTGCGTTGCCACTGGGGCGCACATGCACGATGTCGCCCGACTGGAATTGCACCCGCAGCCCGTCGGTTTCGTCCACGGTGTGCACCGCGCCTGCATCGGGGGCCAACACCTGCGCGAGCGCGACAGGGTCTGCCCGCAACTGTGCAATCAAGGCCTGACTGCGGGAGGTGGGAATCTGTTGGATGCGGTCGCTGGCGGTAAACCGCTGGGGCAAGTGGGTGCCCAAGGCCGAAAGTGCCTGCCCCTGTTCGCGGGCGCTGCACAGCACCGCCACAATGGGCAGCACGGCATCGCGCGTGGGCAGGGGCTGCAGCACCCGACCATTACGGTGAATGGCATTGCCTAGCAAAAAGCCGCCATTGGCCTCGTAACCCACCACGCACGAGTGCCCGCTGGCGATGGCTTGTTGCATGCCCTCGATCACATACGGCGAGCCAATGCGGGTACGAACGGTATGCCCAAACCACGCCGACCGCTCCAGTGCGCTGTTGCTGCTTACGGGCGTGACAACGGCGCTCGCCTGCAGGTGCCGAGCGCACACAACGCCCACCAAGTCACCGCGCATCCACTCTCCCGATTCGTCCCCAATGAGCGGGCGATCTGCGTCTCCATCGGTCGTCACCAGGGCATCAAACCGGTGGGCTTGTGCCCACGCGCGGGCTTGTGCCACGTCTTCCGGGCGCACGGCCTCGGTGTCGATGGGCACAAATACATCAGTCCGTCCGAGCGACACCACTCGGGCTCCCAGGCCTTCCAAAATGCGCCGAGCAATGTCGCGGGCAACGCTGCTGTGTTCATACACGGCCACGACTTTTCCGGCCAGCGCATCCGGACCAAAAAACCGCAGGTAGCGATCGACATAGGCCTGCTCTACCTGCTGGTCGGGGGGAGGCAGATCCCAAGGCTGTAGTCGGGACGGCACTGTGACCGATGTCTGGAGCATCGCGGCCTCGTCGGCTTTGCTGATTTCTCCATCCGCCCGGTAAAACTTGATGCCGTTGCGGTCAAAGGGAATATGACTGCCCGTGACCACCACCGCAGGCAAACCGTGTTGCGCCGCATACAGGGCCAGGGCCGGGGTAGGGAGCGCCCCGCCATACACCACCTCCAGCCCTGCGTCGCGGGCTGCGGCAGCGCATACCGCCGCAATGCCGGGGCTGCTGGGCCGCAGGTCATGCCCCAAGACGAGTGCCCGTGCGTGCGGCACCACCGACTGAATGAACGCGGCGACATAAGCGTGGCACACCGCCGGCGTCATGTCGACCACTTTGCCCCGTGCCCCACTGGTGCCAAACGACACCGCCGATTGCTCTGCCCATTGCCGCAACTGAAGAGTGCTCATGCGAAAAAATCAATAAAAGTGAAACAGAAGTAGCTGTTTCGAGCTTACCCGCAAATCGAGCCTTCTCTGTGCACCTCTCACCCCAGCCATGTGGCACGCACCGTGCCAAGGCGGCGCGCGTCCGGGCCTTGTGGGGGCCTTGTGTGTTTAGCGCCCTATGGCTTGGTACTCCAGGCCCATGCTACGTACCAACTGCGGGTCGTACAGGTTGCGTCCATCAAAAATCACCGGGTGTCGCAGGGTGGACTTGATCATCGCAAAGTCGGGGCTGCGGAACTCCCGCCACTCCGTCACGATGATCAGCGCATCTGCCCCCTCGAGCGCGGCGGTTTGGTTGCCCGCATAGCGCAGCCCCGGCGCGTCGGCAAAACACCGTTGGGCCTCGTGCATGGCCACTGGGTCGTAGGCGGTAATGGTGGCACCTGCTGCCAGCAGGTCGTGAATCACTTCCCGGCTGGTGGCCATGCGCATATCGTCGGTATTGGCTTTGAAAGCCAGACCCCACAGGGCAAAGTGCTTGCCCGACAAATCGCTGCCAAAGCGCTGGGTGACCTTGCGCCCCAACACCCGCTTTTGCGCATGATTGACGGCTTCCACCGCCGTTAACAGGTGCAGCGGCATGCCTGCATCGGCCTGGGCAGTTCGGATGAGTGCTTGCACATCCTTGGGGAAGCACGACCCCCCGTAGCCCGCCCCGGCGTACAAAAAGTCGTAACCGATGCGCGGGTCCGAGCCAATGCCCTTGCGCACCTGCTCAATGTCTGCCCCCAGCCGCTCTGCCAGGTTGGCCAGCTCATTCATGAAGCTGATACGCGTGGCCAGCATGGCGTTGGCTGCGTATTTGGTCAGCTCTGCGCTGCGAATGTCCATCACGATCAGGCGATCATGGTTGCGCTGGATTGCCGCGTAGATGGCCCGCATATAGGCCACGCCTTGGGGGTCGTCGCAGCCCACCACAATGCGGTCTGGTCGCATAAAGTCTTCAATGGCCGCGCCCTCTTTGAGAAATTCCGGGTTGCTCACCACGCTGTAGGGCGCCTGCACACTGCGGTGTGCGAGTTCTTGCGCAATTGCAGCACGCACCCGGTCGGCAGTGCCCACGGGCACGGTGCTTTTGTCCACCACCACCTTGTAGTCGGTCATGTACCTGCCGATGTTCTGTGCCGCAGCAATGACATATTGCATGTCGGCAGAGCCGTCTTCATCGGGCGGGGTGCCTACCGCAATAAACTGCACCGTGCCAAAGTGCACCGCGCGCTCCACGTCCGTGGTGAAGTGCAGGCGCCCGGCTGCCACATTGCGTCGCACCATGTCCTGGAGGCCGGGTTCATAAATGGGAATGTCACCACGCTCCAAGACGTCAATCTTTGCGGGATCAATATCCAGACACAGGACATCGTTGCCCACGTCGGCAAAACATGCGCCCGACACCAAACCGACATAGCCGGTGCCGATGACCGTGATTTTCATGAGATTTTCCTTCGAAGTTGAGCCCGTTGATCACGCTCACGCAACCTGTGCCACCCAGCCCAGGGCGTGGGGTGTGCTGCGTCAACCGGATCGCGCAGTGGGTGTTCAGCGCAGAAGCACTGCGCCGAACACCTCCCGCCAACAGGCGTGAGGCCGACTTATACCGAGGGAAAATGACAGTTCTACGGCGCGCCTGCGAGGCCCGGCACGCAGGCCGCCCCTGCCCAGGCCAGCCCGGCGGCCACGCCGCCAAAGCGATTGCCTTCCACCAGCGTGGCGTCGGGCATGGCCTGGCGAAGCGCTGCGACCAGAGGGCGCAGCGCGGAGGACCCACCGGTCAGGTAGACCGCGTCTACAGCCTGCAGGCCGGCGGCGGCCACACAGTCCTGGGCGCATTGCACCACCTGCGCCAGCGATGCCTGCAGGGCGGCTTCCATATTCGCCGCGTCCACCGTGGGGGCCAGGCTGCGGTCCAGAAAGTCGAGGTTCACCAGCGCGCTGTCGCCGCTGATGGAGCAGGCAATTTTTGCAGCCTCTACGCTGGCCAGCATTCGGTGGCCATGCTGCTCTTCTAGCGCGTCCATCAGGCGGCGGTGCAGGGCCTGGTCGGTGTAGTCGGTCCACAGCTCCTTGGCAAAGTGCATGGACTTGCGGGTGTAGGCCTGGTGGATCAGGTGCCAGGTGCTCAGGTCAAAAAACACGCTGCTGGGCACAATGCGCCCGCCGGTGCCCACATGCTTGTAGCCCAGGTGGGGCATGACGGTAGCCAGGTCCAACAGGCGGTCGAAGTCGGTGCCGCCTATGTGCACGCCGGTGGTGGCCAGCACGTCCGCAGTGCGGTCGCCCTGCGCACTGCCCAACGGTTGCCCATGAACTTGGGGCTTGAGGCGGATGACGGTGAAATCTGAGGTGCCCCCGCCAATGTCCACCACCAGTGCGGTGGTCTCTTTGGCCACGCGCTGCTCGTAGTCCAGTGCTGCGGCAATGGGTTCGAGTTGGTAGGCAATGTGGGTAAAGCCCGCCTCCAGTGCGGCGCGGCCCAGCGTGTCCTGCGCCAGTTGGTCGCGCTGGGCATCGTCGTCCACAAAGTGCACCGGGCGGCCCAGCATGGCGTGGGTCAGGGGCCGGCCCACATGGGCCTCGCAGCGGCGTTTGAGCTCTTTGAAAAAAAGCACCACGATGTCAAAGTAGCGAATGCTCTTGTCGCCCACGGCGGTGTATTCGTCCATCAGGCGGCTGCCCAACAAGCTTTTGAGCGAGCGCAGCAGCCGACCTTCGGTGCCGTTCAGGTAGGCCTGCATCGCGTCTGCGCCAAAGAGCACAGAGTGCGTCTCCGAGGCAAAAAACAGGGCGGTCGGCAATTCGGCCTTGGTGCCGTCCAGCGGGATCACCTGCAAGCCGCCCTGCGCGTCAATCAGTGCACAGGCGGAGTTGGAGGTGCCAAAGTCAATGCCCAGCACCAAGGGGCGCGCGGTGCCGGTCACGCGGGCAGCACTTGTTTCAAGAAGGCGGCAATGTCGACCACTTCGCGCGGATGCACGCTGTGCGGCATGGGATAGGTGCGCCACTGCACCGGGTGGCCCAGCGACGCCAGTGCGTCGCGGGACGCTTCGCCACGCTTCAATATCACCACCGGGTCTTGGGTGCCGTGTGCCATGAAGATCGGAGTGGCCGCGTTGGCGGGGTGGCGTTCGGTGGCAAAGCGGTCGGCCAGCGGCAGGTAGCCCGACAAGGCCATGACGCCGGCAATCTTGTGTGGCAGGCGCAGCGCGGTGTGCAGTGCCATGGCGCAACCTTGGCTAAAACCCGCCAGCACGATGCGCTCATACGGAATACCCCGTGCCACTTCGCGCTCCACCAGCGCCGCAATGGCGGCCTCCGAGCGCTGGATGCCAGTGGCATCTTGCTGGCTCACCAGATCCATGCCATACAGGTCATACCAGCCGGGCATCACATAGCCGCCGTTGATGGTGATGGGGATGCGGGGTGCCTGCGGAAACACAAAGCGGATGGGCTGGCAGCCCTCCAAATCCAGCTCGGGCACCAGGCCTGCAAAGTCATCGCTGGTCGCGCCCAGCCCGTGCATCCAAATCACGGCGGCCGTGGGGTGGGGGGCAGATTCGAGTTCGATGCAGGAGAGCAGGGCAGTCATGGCGCGGGCCTTGGGAGTCAATGAAAGAGACGGGTTTATACCCGAGTGCCAGGGCGTATCCTCAAGAGATGTCGTCACACCGTTCTCATCCCCTGCTGCCCATGCTGGCGGTGTTGGGCTCTGTCACCGCCCTGGGCTTGGGGACTTCACTTGCCAAACAGTTGTTCCCGGTGGTGGGCGCCTTGGGCACCACCGCCTTGCGCGTTGGCTTTTCGGCTCTGTTGCTCTTGCTCGTTTGGCGGCCCTGGCGCTGGGCCCTGGCACCTGCGGATCGCATGTCCTTGTTGCGCTATGGCGTGGCGCTGGGGCTGATGAACTTGCTGTTTTACATGTCGCTGCGCACCATTCCGTTTGGCGTTGCGGTGGCGATAGAGTTTTCAGGGCCCTTGGCAGTCGCGCTGTATGCATCGCGCAAACCTGTGGATTTTGTGTGGCTGGCGCTGGCTATTGCGGGGCTGGGTTTGCTGCTGCCCTTGGGCGACCCTGTCCAGGCGCTGGATGTGACGGGTGTGCTCTACGCGCTGGCCGCCGCTGCGTTTTGGGCCGCCTATATCGTGTTTGGAAAGCGGGTGGGCCACCTCCATGCGGGCCATGCGGTGGCCTTGGGCCTGTCTGTGGCTGCCATGACCGTGCTGCCCTTTGGCATCTGGCACGCCGGCGCTGCCCTGCTGGAGCCCCACACCTTGCTGATGGGATTGGTAGCGGCCGCTGTGTCCAGCGCCATCCCCATTTCGCTGGAGATGGTGGCCTTGAAGCGCCTGCCTCAAGGGGTTTTTGGCATCATGACCAGCATGGAGCCCGCCGTGGCTGCCGTGTTGGGGTGGGTCTTGCTCCATGAGCAACTCCTTCCCGCCCAGTGGTTGGCCATTGTGTGCATCATGGGCGCGGCGGTGGGAAGTGCTGCCACCGCCCGTGGCGCAACATCGCCCGCAGTCGCGGAGTGTGCCTCTGTCGGCGGCCAGTCTGCCGTTACGACGGGCGAGGGGGATTAGCCGCTTCGTGGCGGCTGCGCGCTGCGCGCGCTACCTGCTTGAACCACGGCGTCCAGAAGTCTGGAACCGCAGGGGGGCGTTTGGGGTGTGGGCCTTGCGCGGTTTGAACATAGTGCGCTAGGTGCATGGCTGGTATCACGTAGTGGTACGTCAGCCACAGTGTGGTCGCTGCGACGGCCAAGAGCCCCACGATTCCAATGACGAGCGCGGGCATGCATTGCACCCACACTTGTTTGGCCACTGTGGCGCTGGGCAGATGTACCCACAGAGAAAAAGGCGAACTTCCCAGTGCCCATTGGCGTACCTCCGAGCGGGCGTTGCCCGCGTTGTTGGGCGGCGCAGGGGCATCTTGTGCGCTCTGGGCGAGGACCTGCCCCTGCGCGTCGACCACCCAGGCATAACCCACTGTCAAGGGGTGCTGGTTCATGGCCGATTGCAGCGCGTCCAGCGCCAGATCGGCTCCCATCACCCCTGCCAGGTTGTCGCCGTCGCGCACGGGGACCAGTACCGACATGACGGCTTGCTGGGTCAACGCGTCTGCCCGACGCGATGACCAAACGCTACCCATGTCTGGGTTGCGCGCTGGTGTTGCTGCAGTGACCCCGGCGCTGTCCCACAACACCGTAAGCGCTGCACCCATGTCTGCTTGGGCGGTCACTTTCAGAACATCATCTCGCGACTGTGCTGGGTAGACCCAACGCCACTGCTGTGGGGTCCCAAAAAAGTAGCTCCGCACAATGCCTCGTTGCGGGCCCTGCGCGGCCACTGCCTGACCTACCCCGCTGAGCACCGCGCTCAGGTCCTTGCGGTAGGACGCTGCCGCTGCCGGACTGACCTGCACTGCGCCCATGGCTTTGGTCAGGTCTTGCGGCATGCGGTCCCAAGGGGCATCGCGCAAGGGGGCTTGGTTGCGTCGCTCCAAGCGTTCTGGCAGCAGGGTATCTATGAGCAAGGGCTGGCGCAGACTGCGCTCGGCGGTTTGTCGCATGCCCAGCACGTGCAGGCGGGCGCTGTCCAGGCGCTCGTTGAGCGCGAGCTGCAACTGTTCACTTTGCAGGCTCAGGGTCCATAACAGGGTGGCCTTTTGCCGTTGATAGATTGTCCACCCGGCCAGCGTCGCCACGAGCAACAGGCCCAGCAGGACGGCACCCATTCGCAAGAACAGGGTGCGGCGCATGGCACGCACGGTAGGTAGTGTGGATTCGTGCTTGGCGGCAGGGCGTGCGGGGAATGGGTGCGGCATGGCGTTTATTGTCGCCTTGCCGCCTCGCCAGCGGTAAGGTCGCTGGTCGAACGGTGCATGCTGGCCGCCCAAGGGCGCTTATGCGCGGTAGCGTCGTGCCCATTCCTTTTCTAGCGCGTCCACCCAACTGCCGTGCGGTTCGGGGATGACGGGCGCAGGTTTTTCCACCTGGCCGGGCAGAGGCTTGGCGGTGAACGCGGCCCGCTCGGCGGCACTGAGCTTGTCTAATGCGAGCACAGTCGGGTCGCCCCACACAGCAATATCGGCCTTGCGCGCTTGGGCCTCGGGACTGAGCAAAAAGTTGGCAAACACCTGCGCACCTTCTTTGGCAGAGGCGTTCACGGGAATGGCAACGAAGTGGGTATTGCCAATGGTGCCGCCACTGAACTGGAAACTGATCACGCTCTGTGGCAGGCGCTTGGCCGCGATTTCATTGGCCGCCTCGTTGGGGTTGAAGGTCAGGGCCAAGGCCACTTCGCCATCGGCAAACATCTGGCGTATCGCCTCGGCGTTGTTTGGGAACTGCTTGCCGCCACGCCACAGATGGGGGTGCAGTTGGTCTAACGCGGCCCACAGCGGCGCAGTGGCCTTGGCAAAGGCCTCGGGCGTGACGGGTTGGTAGAACGCATCGTGGTTGGCGTTTACGTCCATCAGCACCTGCTTGAGGAAGGTGGTGCCATGGAAGTTGGGCGGGCGTGGGTAGGTCACCCGGCCGGGGTTCGCTTTGGCGAAGGCTTGGAGCTCGGCCCAATTGCGCGGTGGCTTGGGCGTGCGCGTGCTGTCGACCATGAAGGTGAGTTGCGCCATGCCCCAGGGTGCTTCCAGTCCGTCCGTGGGCTCGGCAAAGTCCAGCCGGGTGGTGGGCTTGCCGTGCACGTCGACCTTGGCAAACGAGGGCAGGCTTTCGGCGAATGGCCCAAAGAGCAGTCCCTCGCGCTTCATGGTCAAAAAGTTCTCGCCATTGATCCACACCAGGTCCACGCTGCCATCGGTTTTGCCGGCGGCCTTCTCCGCGCGCACCCGCTTGATCATGTCGGGCGCGTCTGCAATCTTGACGTGCCGCACTGTAACGCCAAAGCGCTTCTGTGCCTCGCCCGCCGCCCACTGCAGGTAGGCGTTGATGGCCTCCGACCCGCCCCAGGCGTTGAAGTACACCGTTTGCCCTTTGGCTCGTGCCTCGATGGCGGACCAATTGGAGGTGGACTGGGCGACGGCGGGAAGCGCTGCGGATGCGGCAGTGGCCGCCAGCAGTTGACGGCGAGAAATGGGATAACGAAGAGAAAGACGCATGGTGCCAGTAGTCCGAGAAAAACAATGGGTCGGACCATAAGCCCGTTTCATACACCTTGCGCGCGACGGGGCTTATGCCAATAGTGCCTGCGCAAATTCGCGTGCGTTAAAGGTCTCCAGCTCGTCGAGCCTTTCGCCCACGCCGATGAAGTACACCGGAATGGGCCGCTCGCGGGCGATGGCAGCCAGCACGCCGCCCTTGGCGGTGCCGTCGAGCTTGGTGACGATCAGGCCGGTGAGGCCCAGGGCATCGTCAAAGGCCTTAACTTGGGCGACTGCGTTTTGGCCCGTGTTGCCGTCTATGACCAGCAGCACCTCGTGGGGCGCGGTGCCATCGGCCTTGGCAATTACCCGTTTGATCTTCTTGAGCTCTTCCATCAGGTGCAGTTGGGTGGGTAGACGGCCTGCGGTGTCAATGAGCACCACGTCCTTGCCCCGCGCTCTGCCAGCGGTCACTGAGTCGTAGCTCACGGCAGCGGGGTCGCCGCCTTCCTGGCTCACGATCTCCACGGTGTTGCGGTCGGCCCAGACGCTAAGCTGCTCACGCGCCGCCGCCCGGAAGGTGTCGGCTGCAGCCAGCAGTACGCTGGCCTTGCTGTCGGCGAGGTGCTTGGTGAGCTTGCCGATGCTGGTGGTTTTGCCCGCACCGTTGACCCCCGCCACCATGATGACGGTGGGGGAGTGCTCGCCGATCAGCAGCGGCTTTTGCAGCGGCAGCAGCAGGTCGGTCAATTCGGCAATCAGGATGTTTTTGAGCGCCGTTGGATGGGTCACGCCAGTGGCCTTGGCTTTTTTGCGCAGAGCGTCGGTCAAGCGCTGGGTGGCTGCCACGCCGGCATCGGCCATGAGCAGCGCGCTTTCCAGATCGTCATACAGTGCCTCGTCGATCTGGCTGCCGCCAAACACCCCGGAGATGCTGCTTGCGGTTTTGCCCAGCCCTGCTTTCAGTTTGTCCAGCCATTTCTGCCGTTCGGGTGGTGTAGTGGGGGGCACTGGAATCTCTATGGGGGCGGCCAATGCACTACCAATCCATGTGCCCGCTTCGGGGTGCGCGCTGCGCTGTGCTGGCGCTGCTGTGTCAGCCACTGCCGCAGGCGAGTCCGCGGATGGCGTGAGGGATTTCTTTTTGAAAAAACTGAACATGAGGGGGGTGTTTCTAGAATCACAGCATTCTATGAAACACGCATCCAACATTTCGGGCCCCTGCGGGGCGGCACTGCGGCACGTGGCGGTGATGGTCTCGTGCCTTTTGCTGTCGCCCATGGCCACAGCCCAGGAGCAGACGGTGCAAGGTATCGCGTTGGCGCAGCAATTTACGCTGCACAACGGCATGACGCTTATCGTCAAACCGGACCGCCGCGCGCCGACGGCGGTGCACATGGTGTGGGTGCGCGTGGGCTCCATGGACGAGGTGGATGGCACCAGCGGCGTGGCCCACGTGCTTGAGCACATGATGTTCAAGGGCACGCCCACTGTGCAGGCCGGCGATTTTTCGCGCAAGGTGGCCGCGCTGGGGGGACGCGAAAATGCCTTCACCAGCAAGGACTACACGGGCTATTTCCAGCAGATACCCTCCGCCAAGCTCGAGGAGGTGATGCGCCTGGAGGCTGACCGCTTCGCCAACAACACCTGGACGGATGCGGTGTTTGCCAAAGAGCTGGAGGTCGTGAAAGAAGAGCGCCGCCTGCGCACCGAAGACCAGCCCCATGCCCGCCTGCATGAGGCCATGGACGCGATGATTTATCAGGCCAACCCGTACCGCCGCCCCATCGTGGGCTGGATGAGCGACCTCGAAAGCTTGACGGCCGAGGACGCCCGCGCCTTCTACCGCCGCTGGTACACGCCGAGCAACGCGGCGGTGGTCGTGGCAGGCGACGTGGAGGTGGATACCGTACGGGCGCTGGCCGAAAAGGTGTACGGTAGCCTGCCGGTGCGCGCGGTGCCAGAGCGCAAGCCGCGCACCGAGCCCCCACAAAGCGGTATGCGCCGCCTCGATTTCAAAGCGCCGGCCGAGCAGGCTTATGTGGCGCTCGCCTTCAAGGTGCCGGGACTTCAGCCTGCGGGCCTGTCCGCATCGGCGGGTGCACCTGCCGATGCAGACAGCGACGACGCGCTGGCGCTGACCGTGCTGTCGGCAGTGCTCGCGGGCTACGATGGCGCACGGCTGCCGCGTGCGCTCACCCTGTCCGATCAACCCGTGGCAGATGATGCAGGCGCGTACTACGGCCTGAGCGCCCGCGGCCCGCAAGTGTTCACCTTGTATGGCGTGCCGGCAGTGGGCAAAACGGCCGCCGAGGTGGAGACCGCCTTGCGCGCCCAGGTGGCCGTGGTGGCCAACGAGGGCGTGACCGATGCAGAGCTTTCCCGCGTCAAAAACCGCTGGGTGGCAGGGGAGGTGTACAAGCAAGACAGCGTCTTCAACCAGGCCCGACTGCTGGGTGTGAGCTGGATCAATGGCTTCCCTCTCGGGGCGGACCAGTTGCTGCTAGCGCGCTTGCGCCAGGTTACGGCAGCCCAGGTACAGGCGGTGGCTGCCCGTTATTTTGGGGATGATGCCCTTACCGTGGCCACGCTGCTGCCTCAGCCCGTGGACACCCGCCGAAAGCCCCGCGTTGCACCAGTGAGCCTTCGCCATTGATGGCTCCCCACTTTTTGCGAGACTCCATGCAGTTATTGGCCCCCACCATGTGTTGCGCCCGGCGCGCAATGACTGTCACGCTCTCCCTTGCGCTGTTTGGCATGCAGGCTGTGTGGGCGGGCATTCCTATCCAGCACTGGACACAGCCCAGCGGGGCACGGGTGTACTTGGTGCAGAGCCCGGCAATTCCTATGGTGGATATACAAATCGACCTAGATGCCGGTGCTCGCCGCGACCCGGCGGACAAGCCCGGCCTAGCCAGTCTGATGGCTGCCAGCACAGCCAACGGCGTGCGTGCCAGCGGGGCAGACCCTGCCATGGACGATCATCAACTCAGTGCGGCGTGGGCAGACTTGGGTGCATCCTTCGTTGGCAGTGCCAGCGCAGACCGCATGAGTTTTGCCTTGCGCTCCCTCACCTACCCAGACCTGCTGGACAACGCAGTGGTCTTGGCCGCCCGCCAATTGGGCGAGCCATCGTTCCCGCAAGCCCCTTGGTTGCGTGACCGGCCCAAGATGATTGCCAGCCTCAAAGAAGCCAATACTCGCCCTGCGACGCTGGCCGGGCGTGCGTTTAACCAAGCGGTGTACGGCAGCCACCCGTATGGTCAAGAGCCTAGCGAGGCCAGCTTGCTGCGCACGAACGTGGAGGATATGCGTGCACTGCACGCCACGGTGCTGCGCGCCTGTGCGGCGCAAGTCAGCATCGTGGGCGCGTTGAACCGCACGCAGGCGGATGCGCTGGTTGCAAAGCTGTTGGGGCGCGTGCCCCATGGCGGCTGCACGGCCCTGCCGGCGGTGCCCGAGGTGGCGGCGCTGCAGGCCGCCAGTGAGGTGCGCATTCCATTTGCATCGGCCCAGGCGCATGTGCTGCTGGGGCAACCCGGCTTCAAGCGCAATGACCCGGATTTCTTTGCACTTACCGTAGGCAACCACATAGTGGGCGGTGGAGGATTTACCGCCCGACTGACCGAAGAGGTGCGCGAGAAGCGGGGGCTTACCTACAGCGTCTACAGCTACTTTGCGCCCGGCCTGCACGCGGGTGCCTTCACGGTGGGGCTGCAAACGCGGCCGGATCAAGCGGAACAGGCGTTGGCTCTGGTGCGCGAGGTCGTGGCGAGGTTTGTGCAAGAGGGTCCTTCTGAACACGAGTTGCAAGCAGCCAAGAACAACCTGATCGGTGGTTTTGCCTTGCGCATTGACAGCAATAAAAAGCTGTTGGACAACGTGGTCAATATCGCCTGGAACGGGCTGCCCCTGGATTATTTGGATACCTGGACGCAGCAGATCGAGCGCCTCACTGTTGCCGATATCCGCGCGGCCATGGCCCGCATACTTCAACCCTCGCGCATGGCGACGGTGGTGCTCGGGGCATCGGTATCCGCCCCTTAACCGCAGGGCCTTCAGTTAAGCTCCCTTCATGAACGCCAAAGCCACTTCTTCCCGCAGCGCGACCGCGGCGCCCAAGCGCACCCCACGTCCCCGCGCCGCCCAGAGCCATGAAATCCGCATCATCGGCGGGCTCTGGAAGCGCACCAAACTCAAAGTCGCTGACAAGCCCGGCCTGCGCCCTACACCGGATCGCGTGCGTGAAACCGTGTTCAATTGGTTGGGGCAGGACATGACCGGGCTGCGGTGCCTGGACGCCTTTGCTGGCACCGGTGCGCTGGGTTTCGAGGCGGCATCCCGTGGCGCGCACGAGGTGCGTATCGTGGAGCAGGATGGTGCCTTGATCGAGCAACTCAAGAAGACCCAGGCCCAGCTAGAAGCCGCCGCAGTGCAAGTCCAGCGCGGTGACGGCGTGGTCGCCATTCGGCAGGCTGCGCCCGGCAGCGTGGACGTGGTTTTTATCGACCCACCGTTTGATGCGCCGCTGTTTGAGCCTGCGCTGCAAGCGTGTGCCCGTGCCCTGGCACCCAAGGGTTGGGTGTATCTCGAAGCGCCCATGGCCTATACCGACGACATGCTGCGTGGGGTCGGGCTGTGTGTCCACAGGCACCTCAAGGCGGGGGCGGTGCATGCGCACCTGCTCATGCACTCGGCGGCATAATGCCGGCCTCTGGCTCGCTGGCCACTCCAACCGCTTTTGCCATGCCCCAACCCGTCATTGCCATTTTTCCCGGAACCTTTGACCCCATCACCCTGGGGCACCAGGACCTGATCCGCCGCGCGTCCCGCCTGTTTGGCGCGGTCGTCGTGGCGGTGGCGGTGGCCCACCACAAAAAAACGATGTTCAGCCTGGAAGAGCGTCTGGAGATGGTGCACGAGGTTGTCGCGCCTTTGGGCAATGTGCAGGTCGAGAGTTTTGCAGGGCTGGTGCGCGACTTTGCGGTTAGCCACGGTGCGCGTGCCATGGTGCGCGGTGTGCGCTCGGTGACGGACTTTGATTACGAGGCCCAGTTGGCTGGCATGAACAAGGCACTTGCCCCGCAGGTGGAGACGGTATTCCTGACACCGGATTCGCGTTTCCAGTTCATTTCGAGTACGCTGGTCCGGGAAATCGCCACGCTCCAGGGAGATGTCAGATCTTTTGTAGCACCCGTGGTGCACACGCGCTTGATGGAGAAGCTTTCCACCTAATTTTCTCAGGAGGTCGCCATGCGAGTTCTGTTACCGGTAGATGGTTCGGAGTTGTCGATGGGGGCTGTACACCTCGCACTGCGCATGCACGAGGATGGCTTGCGCATTGAGGGGGTGCTGGCCAATGTGCAAGAGCCCGCTACGCTCTACGAGCTTTTGGTTCTGCACGACACGGAGGCGGTGGATCGCATGAGCGCACAAGCGGGTCTGGACGCGTTGGCGCCCGCCCGGGTTCTGCTCGATTCCGTGGGCTTGCACTACGAGTGCGAGGTTGCCAAGGGAGACCCCGCCCGCACCTTGGTTGAAATTTCGGAGCGCTTCGGTTGCGACATGGTGATCATGGGCGCACGTGGCGTGAGTGATGTGCGCAGCGCCATGCTGGGTTCGGTTGCCAATGAAGTCTTGCATGCCAGTGCGGTGCCGGTGGTGATTGTGAAACCGGATTCCGCGCAAGTGTCATTCTGACCTGCAGGCGATAATCGGGCCATGGAGCGCGTACTACTGTGGCACTGTTAATTACCGACGAATGCATCAACTGTGATGTGTGCGAGCCTGAGTGCCCCAACGAGGCCATTTACCTGGGCGAGCACATCTACGAGATCGACCCGCACAAATGCACAGAGTGCGTGGGCCATTTCGATGAGCCCCAGTGCGTGCAGGTGTGCCCTGTGGCCTGCATTCCGGTGAACCCTGCGTTTGTGGAAAGCAAAGAAACCTTGCTGCAAAAGTACCTGCGGCTGCAAGCGGCCACCGGCACGTCGGTCTAAGGCCTGCGTGTGCTGTTCAGGGCTTGGCGGGGGGCGGGGGTTTCGCCGTGAAGTAGCCGGGGTCTTTGTCGGATTTTGCGGCTTTGCGTGCGCTGTGGGGCACTGCGGGCGCCTGCGTTTTGGCAGTTCTGGCCTTGTCAGTGGCCATCGCTTGGGCCTCTGCTTGGTGTCGCCGGGCCGCTTGCGCCTCTTGCGCCTGCCGCGCGTTTTCCAGTGCATCGGCGGCTTTGGCTTGTCGTTGGTTTTCGTGGGCCGCCGCCCGCTGCCGCTCGGTCGGTGATTCCTTGGACGGTGCCACGCCTTCTAGCGTGGTGCCCGCGCCGCACGGCGTCTCGCTGTAGGTGACCCCACAGCGGTAGATGGTTTGCGCCGTCGCGCGCACGCCCATCAGACCCACAACCGCACAACAGATGGCAATCAAAACAGGGTGTCGCATGGCAATTCTCCTGGCGGGGGTGGGTGCATCACGTCGCGGCGGTGGTGGTGCTGGTGGTGCTGGCAGAGGCAAGAGGGGCAGCGGGGTCGGGCGCACGTGGCGGCTTGGGACGTGGCGGCTTGCTGGTGTGGATCAGCAGGGTGGCTTTGTCCATCTCTCCGGCCAACAGCTGGGGCAGGGCTTTCAGAGAGCGGTCAATGCTTTGGTCGATCGCGATGCGGTGGTCCAACGAGGGCTTCTTTAACACCCAGTGCACGACTTCGGATTTCACACCCGGGTGGCCCACGCCGAGGCGTAGTCGCCAATAGTCGCCCGTGCCCAGTTGGGCGTGGGTATCACGCAGACCGTTGTGACCGGCGTGGCTGCCGCCGAATTTGAGCTTGGCTTCGCCGGGCACTACATCCAACTCGTCATGCGCCACCAGGATTTCTTCGGGCTTGATTTTGAAGAATCGGGCCAAGGCCGCAACGGACTTGCCTGACAGGTTCATAAAGGTTTGCGGCTCCAGCAGCCAGACGGTCTCGCCTTTGAGGGTGGTGCGGGCTAGCAAGCCATGGTACCCACGGTCCATCACCAGGTTGACTTTAAGTTCACGCGCCAGTGCATCCACCCACCAAAAACCGGCATTGTGGCGGGTGCCCTCGTATTCGGTGCCGGGGTTGCCCAGGCCGACAAACAGTTTGATCATGCGGAAAATTATGGCTTACTCATCACGGAGCCGGTGGCCCCAAAACAAAACGGCCCACCGAAGTGGGCCGTTTCAAGGCAATTCACGCAGGGCGTGGATTACTTCTTACCTTTTTTGCCCTTGGCATCGGCGGCAGGAGCGGCAACAGGTGCAGCCACTTCTTCCACTGGAGTCACTACGGACACCACCACGGGGTTTGGCTTGCCGTGGGTCACAGCAACGGTACCCTTGGGCAGCGCCAAGTCGTTCACGTGCAGGGATTTGCCTTTTTCCAGGCCGCTCAGGTCCACCGCGATGAACTCAGGCAGGTCGGCTGGCAAGCAAGCCACTTCCAGTTCGGTGATGACGTGGTTGATCAAGCACGCATCGGTCTTCACGGCAGGCGAGTTTTCCTGGCCGCTGAAGTGCAAAGGCACGCGCATGCTGAGCTTGGTGTTGGCTTCCACGCGTTGGAAATCGATGTGCAGAACCAATTGCTTGAACGGGTGCATTTGCACGTCACGCAACAGGACCTTGCTTTCCTTGCCGTTGAATTCCATGTCCAGGATGGTGGAGTGGAAGGCTTCTTTCTTGAGGGCGTGCCACAAAGCGTTGTGGTCCAGCTCGATCAAGAGGGGTTCGCCCGTGCCACCGTACACGATGCCCGGTGTACGACCCGTAATGCGGAGACGGCGGCTCGCACCCGTGCCCTGCTTCGCGCGCTCAAAAGCGACAAATTTCATATCTAACTCCAAAAAAGAGTCCACCGCGACCAGTGTGACTCCGACAGTAAAAGACTCTACCGGCGTGCTGCCCGCAGCGTCTGCTTTTTGTTCCGAGAACTTACTCGGTGAACAAACTCATGACCGAATCTCCCTTGGC
>JARXAM010000096.1 GCA_029865845.1 Rhodoferax sp.
AACAGTCAAGGGGCTGCCACTCGGTGGAAATATCGCCGGTTACGGCCAAGATTGGCTGCCATTGACGCGGGTGTTTCATCAGGCGAGACCTATTCGCTTATGACTGATTCTCAGATTGGGTTTTGGACATGATCCCTAGGCGTGGGGGGGGAAAGGGTATTCAGGTCGTGCTGCCCAACTTTACGGCACTGCCGGTCCCCGAGTTCAATTTGCTTTGGAAGGACAGGGATATACGGCGCTCTCCAAGTAAAAGCAGTAGTAAAAAGCAGGAATACATCCTAGTTGAAATCATGGTGAATTGGAGTGGGGCTGACGGAGGCAGTTCGTCTTTCGGCGTGGCTCTGCGTTATAACTCTCCGCAGGCCATCTATGCAATTCCATCCGATGGGTGGACTAAGTTCAGAGACCTAGACCAACGCGGGTTGTTGCCTCGCATTGCCTATGTACCTCCATTTTCCGGGCTTGAACCGTCCGAAGAATGGCGGGACGATGGGCCGCTGCGCAAACAGGTCGGCAAGGCACAGCCTGGCAGCGTTTTGCGCAATCTGCTGTATCGCGTTTGTCCCGAGCTGGAAGAAGTGCCTGGACAAGTTGCACAACGTGCTTACAAGATCATGCAGCCACCCAAGGAGTGGCGCGAGATTCAAGAGGTGGTCAATCGGTGGTTTGGTGTCCATCTGAGAACGCCCGAATACCACAAAGGTGTGGATACACAGATCAAAGTGCACTATGGGCAGCGTGATAAAGACTTTGACATCATTGCCGGTGGCAGTGGCTTTCACCAGACACTGACTTTGCTGGGTTTTCTTCACGGGTATAAGCCGACCACGATCTTGCTTGATGAGCCCGATGCCCATTTGCATGTGAACTTGCAACGGGAAATTCTGGACTATTTCAAACAAAAGTCTATGGAGTTGGGTACGCAATTTCTCATTGCAACGCATGCTGAAGAATTTGTGCGTGGTGTGGACGCGAGTCAGATCGTTTCTTTGCTGGCGCAAGAACCCAAGCGGATTCAATCCACGCCAGAGTTGGTACGTGCTATGGCGATGGTGTCCAACGAAGAGATCACTAAGGCCATGTCGTACCCGTTCGTGCTCTATGTGGAAGTGGAAAGCGATGAGCGAATTTTGCGGGCTTGGGCTGCACAGTGTGGTGCGCAAGAGGCTATGGATCGTGTCTATTTCCGAACCATGGACGGCGGTAGTAAAAAAAGTATGAAAGCAAATGCAGACGAGCACTTTACGGCGCTTCAGCAAATTGTTCCCGGTGTATCAAGGCTCATGTTGTTTGACTTTGACGATGCTAAGGACGCGTTTCACCCGGAACCCAACAATCCGTCTCTTGCCGAGTGGAAACGCAAGAATATTGAAAATTATCTGCTGGTGCCGGATGCTTGGAAGCGGGCAGCGCTGCAGCAACTCAGCTATGCGGATGATGAACTTTTTGCTCGGCCAATTCGAGAGTTCATCGATGGTTTTTTCGCCGAAGAGAATCTGACATTGCCACCCGGAAAGACTTGGCGCAATGTCAGTGCTAACGTGTTCAGTGTGGTGGACGGTAAACGCATTTTGTTTGAAGACGACGACTCCCTTTTTCAGCAACTAAGAAATGCAGCAACACCAATGTTGTTGCTTCGTGAACAGGTTGCGATGAGCATGACGGCCGATGAAATCCACGAAGACGTGCATCAGTTCATTGGCAAGTTGAAAGTTAATGCCGGGCTCACTTGATTGGACTTAGCCTATGCGCCTTTTCAATGGCACACGCTGCTGTAGCAGTGAATCCGTAATGAAGGCGCTGTCATGACCGCCAGATGCATCATGGTGCTGGGCACCACCAGCGGCGCGGGCAAAAGTTGGCTCACCACGGCGCTGTGCCGCTACTACGCCAGGCAAGGCCTCAAAGTGGCGCCCTTCAAGGCGCAGAACATGAGCAACAACGCCCGGGTCGTGTCATCGGCCAGCGGGCAAGGCGAGATCGGGTCGGCGCAGTACTTTCAGGCACTGGCCGCCCGCGCCGTGCCCGAGGTGCGTATGAATCCCCTGCTCTTGAAACCCGAGCGCGACACCTACAGCCAGGTGGTACTGATGGGGCAGGTGAGCCCGGCGCTGAGCGCCTTGCCCTGGCGCAGCCGCAGCGCCCAGGTGTGGCCGCAGATTGCAGAGGCGCTGGACCAACTGCGCGCGGAAAACGATGTGGTGGTCATCGAAGGCGCGGGCTCCCCCGCCGAGATCAACCTCGCTAGCAGCGATGTGGTCAATATGCGCGTGGCCAAGCATGCGAATGCGGCCTGTCTGCTGGTGAGCGACATCGACAAGGGCGGTGCATTTGCCCACTTGTATGGCACTTGGGCCTTGCTGCCGGAGGACGAGCGGCGCTTGATCAAGGGCTTTGTGCTCAACAAATTCCGGGGCGATGCCAGCCTGTTGTCACCCGCGCCAGAGCGCCTGCAAGCGCTGACCGGTGTGCCTACCGTGGCGGTGCTGCCGCTGTGGTCGCAGCACGGGCTGCCCGAAGAGGATGGTGTGTTTGACGACAGCAGCGTGTCGCGGGGGTCGGTCAACCTGACAGTGGCGGTGGTGGCCTACCCGCGCCTGAGCAATCTGGACGAGTTTCAGCCGCTCAAAAACATTCCCGGCCTCAAGCTGCAGTGGGTGCGCAGCCCGAGCGAGCTGGCAGGGCTGAAGCCTTCCGACTGGGTCATTTTGCCGGGCTCCAAGCACACCAGTGGCGACTTGGCGTGGTTGCGTGCGCAGGGCTTGGACGCTGCGGTGGCACAGCATGCCGCCCAGGGTGGGGCGGTGTTGGGGGTGTGTGGCGGTTTGCAGATGCTGGGCGAGGCGCTGATTGATCCGCACGGGATCGATGGCAATGCGCCGGGCCTGGGTTTGTTGCCGCTGGTGACGGTGTTTGCAGAAGATAAGACGGTGCGGCACACTGCCACGCGTTTTTCAGGGTCTTTGCAGGCGCACGCCGAAGGGGGCATGGCCCGGGGGCTCACCCTGCCAAACCCGCACAAAAAGGCCCCCCGCCAAGCCCCCTCCCGCTTGAATATTGGCAGTGGTGACGCTGAAATTGCCTCGCCTTGGGCCGCATTGGCTGGCGTGCCCGTCTCTGGCTATGAGATTCACCACGGGCAAACAGCGCAGCATGCGGCCATGGCGGCGGCGGGCCACGCGGCCGTGCCGGTGTTGCCCGATGGGCTTGGCTGGCGCAATGCAGCGGGCAACGTCATGGGGGTGTATTTGCATGGCATATTCGAGGATGCCGCTGTGCTGCAAGCCCTGTTTGGCGCGCGCCTGCCGGGCGGGGTGCCGACGCTGGATGCCGTATTTGACGGGCTGGCAGACTACATTGCGCGCCACTTTGCACCCGGCGTTTTGCAGCATTTGTTGCACCCTACCGACGAGAAACACACACCATGACATGGAACTTCCCCCAGTTGGCAGATATTGCCGACCCGGCCCTGACGCAGGCCTTGCAACACACCCTTGACAACAAAACCAAACCCCGGGGCTCGCTGGGGCGCTTGGAGGAGGTGGCACTGACCATTGGCCAAGTTCTGGGCTCCACGGCACCGGTATTGCAGCAGCCGCAGATGGTGGTGTTTGCAGGCGACCATGGGTTGACCGCGCGGGGCGTCTCTGCGTTTCCCAGTGAAGTGACTTGGCAGATGGTGGAAAACTTTCTGGCCGGTGGTGCTGCGGTGAGCGTGCTGTGTGAGCAACATGGAGTGGCCCTGTCGGTGGTGGACTGTGGTGTGAAGTACGATTTTTTGGCAGGCCTGCCCGCCGGTGCAAGCCGGGCGCGCTTGCAAGTGCGCAAGGCCTACGGCGCAGAGCGGGGAACGGCCGACTCTTCGGTCCAGCCCGCCATGACCGCTGCCCAGCGCGACCACGCCCTGCAACACGGGGTGGAACTGGTGAAAGGCTTGCCCGGCAATGCGTTGTTGTTGGGCGAAATGGGCATCGGCAACACCTCGGCTGCGTCGTTGTTGCTGGCACGGCTGGGCGGGCTGGACATTGCGGTGTGCACCGGTGCCGGCACGGGTCTGGATGCGCCTGCGGTGCAACACAAAATTGAGGTGCTGCGCGAGGTTTTGGCCTTGCATGCAGCGGCCACCACGCCGCTGGACGCGTTGGCGGCATTTGGTGGCTTCGAGATCGCAACCATGGTGGGCGCGGTATTGCAGGCGGCCCACGAACGGCGGGTGATTGTGGTGGACGGATTTATCGCCACCAGCGCCATTTTGGTGGCGCACGCGTTGCAGCCACTCGTGGTACAGCGCTGCGTGTTTGCGCATCGCTCTGGGGAGCGGGGTCATGCTTTCATGTTGCAGCACTTGGGCGTGCACCCCCTGTTGGATTGGGGGCTGCGCTTGGGTGAAGGATCGGGGGCCGCCTTGGCGTGGCCGCTGTTGCAGTCGGCTTGCGCCATTTTGCGTGACATGGCGAGTTTTGCGTCGGCCGGTGTGTCCGAAAAAGCGGACCACTCGGTATCCGTCGATTGATGCCGCTGTCTACTCCCATGCTTCGCTTCGTCCGCCACTACCTGCTGGCTGTGCAGTTTTTTACACGGGTTGCGGTGACGGGTCGCCTGGCCGAATGGGTCGGTTTCAGTCCGGCCCTGTTGCGCGCCAGCACGGCGCACTGGCCGGGTGTGGGCTGGCTGGTGGGCGCTGCAGTGGCACTGTGCACCTGGACACTGCTGGCGGTGCTGCCGCCGGGGCCCTTGGCCCCCTTGGTCGCAGCGGCGCTGGGGACGGTGTGGAGCGTGCTCATGACCGGTGCCCTGCATGAAGATGGGTTGGCCGACGTGGCGGATGGTTTGGGTGGCAGCCTGAGCCGCGCGCGCGCGCTGGAGATCATGAAAGACTCCCGTGTGGGGGCGTTTGGTGCTATGGCAGTCATGCTCGCGCTGATGTGCAAAGTGGCCTTGTTGGCACTTTTGGGGTCTGCTGGGGGAGCGGGGTTGATGGTCACGGCGGTGTTTGCAGGGCACGTGGTTTCGCGCACGTGGCCCTTGATCACCATGCGCTACTTGCCCTATGTGGGCGACCCCTTGCATTCCAAAGCCAAGCCCTTGGCCGGGGCGGTTAGCTCTGACGCACTGGCGGTGGCGGGCGTGTGGTGCGCACTGGCATTGGCCCTGGTGCAGCAGGTGTCGCACGGCTTGTCTGCATGGGGGTGGATGCTGGCGGTGGGCACCAGTTGTGCATCGTGGGTGTGGATGCACCGGTGGTTTGCACGGCGTCTTCAGGGCTATACCGGTGATTGCCTGGGGGCTGCGCAACAGGTCGGCGAGGTCGCGTTTTATGCGGGGCTGGCATGTGCGTGGGGCCCGCTTTTGTCGGGGCTGCGAGGGTGAGCTTGTGGCTGCTACGCCATGCCCAGCCGCTGATTGCAGCGGGCACCTGTTATGGGCAATTGGACGTACCTGCCAACACTGCCCTTACCCTTGCGGCGGCGCACGCAGTGGCACCGCAAATTCCCCACGGGGCCCGATTGGTGTACTCGCCATTGCAGCGGTGTGTGCAGTTGGCCGATGCCTTGTGCGCCCTCCGGCCGGATTTGGCAACCCACCAACGCCCAGACGCCCGGTTAATGGAGATGGACTTTGGGGTGCACGAGGGCCGCGCCTGGAGTGCCATCGCACCCGAAGAGGTGCAAGCGTGGACCGACGGCTTTGCGCACCACTGTTTCGGTGGCAACGAATCGGTCCATGCGTTTATGGCGCGCGTTCAAGCTGCCTGGGAGGATTACTGCGCTTCCAGTGACTGGCCTACGCTATGGGTCAGCCACGCCGGGGTAGGGCGGGCGCTTGCGCTTGTGTCGCAGGGGCTAAGCTGTGTGGACAACGCAGGGCAATGGCCGTTGGATGGGCTGGGCTACGGGCAATGGTGCCGCTTTGAGCCCCCGTGCCCGCCGCCGCAAGCCTGACGGACGAGCCCATGAACGCCGCATTAGGCGGCGAGTGCAGACAGGTCTGTGAACGTGTCGGGGGGCGGCAGGCGGTCGGCCAGCGCGTGCGTGTCCAGCCCCAAGCGTGCCAGTACGTCGCCTGCCACGGCGGGGAGGTCGGACGGCGACGCCTCTGGCGCGGCACAGTGGTCTGCCCACAGGGCTGCCACATGCACCACCGCACACAGGCGAGAGGTCTGTAGTGCCGCGTGCGCGTCACCGCAGTGCGCAAGTGCCTGCACCACAGCGCTTGGGAAATCCCAGCGTCTGGCCACTTCGCCGGTGACTTGGCACTCATCAAAACCCACCCTGTCCCGCTCACGCTTCCAGCGCTCTCCCGGCGCGCGCGGCAACTGTTCGATGCCCGCAATGAGGTCGGGGCTGTGCAGGGCGATCACTAATTCGCCCAGGCGCACCATCATGGCGGTCAACCAGGCTTGCTGTTCATCAATGCCTGCGTGCTGGGCCAGTACGCGGGCGTAACCGGCGCACACCATGCTAAAGCGCCAGAAGGCGAGGCGGTCTATGGTGTCGGGCAGTTGAAAGACCTGCGAGATGCAAATGCCCAGCGCGCGGGCCCGTATCTGGGACATGCCCACGACCTGTACCGCGTGGTCCAGTGTGTCTACCGAGCGCGGAATGCCAAACAGGGCGCTGTTGGCCATGCGCAGCAGCGTCGCCGTGAGCGCGGGGTCTTTGGCAATGATGGCTTGCACGTCTGCCACGTGGGCGTCGTCGTCATGCAGGGTGCGAACCAGGGCATAGGCCGCCTCGGGCATGACAGGCAGCTTGACGGATTGAACGAACGTAGTGATGTCTGTCATGAAAACGAGTGGTCAGGCCGACGCTTGATCCGGCTGGGACAAGGCTTTGGAAGGATACCCACAGGGGCCTGCCACTGCACACTCGGCGCACAAGGGCTTGCGGGCTTTACAGACATAGCGCCCGTGCAAGATCAGCCAGTGGTGGGCGTGCTGCAGGTAGGCCTGCGGAATTTTTTTGAGCAGTTTGCGCTCGACGTCCAGGGGGGTTTTGCCCGGTGCCATGCGCGTGCGGTTGGCCAGCCTGAAGAGGTGGGTGTCCACGGCCAGCGTGGGCGCACCAAAGGCCACGTTGAGTACCACATTGGCGGTTTTGCGTCCCACGCCGGGCAATGCCTCCAGGGCGGCCCGCTCGGCGGGCACCTGTCCACCGTGCACGTCCAGCAACTGGCGGCATGTTTGCATCAGGTGGCGGGCCTTGCTGCGAAAGAGGCCCAGCGTTTGGATATAGCCCTCAAGCCTGTCTTGCCCCAAGTCCCACATGGCCTGGGGGGTGCGTGCTGCTGCAAACAGGCCACGGGTGGCTTTGTTGACGCTCACGTCCGTGGCTTGGGCGGATAGCAATACCGCGACCAGAAGCTCAAATTCCGACCGGTACTCCAGCTCGGTGCGCGGGTGGGGGTTGGCGGCTTGCAGGATGGAGAAGAACTGTTCGATCTGCGTTTTCTTCACAGCGCGGTGATGTTGATAAAGGTGGATTCGTCGGGAATTTTGGACTCCAGCCAGTCTACATCCAGCATCAGGGCCGAGATGACATCGTCGGGCAGCGTGGCAATGGCGGTGGGGCCGGGCGGTTGCGCCTCGGCCAGCAAGCCCGCCAAGTGCAGCACACCAGCCAGCCTGGAAAACTTGGCGGTGGTGATCGGGTCGGCAGATTGCGCCAGGGCTTGCACCATCTGGGGTGGAAAGTTCCAGCGGCGCGCCAGTTCGGAGGTAATTTGCCCCTCGGAGAAGCCAGTCAGCCGCGCCTCACGCTGCCAACGCACGCCGGGGATATGGGGCAGTTTTTCGATCTCCTGCAATACCTCGGGCTCGGCCTGCACGATCAGCAATTCGCCCAAACGCAACATCATGCCGGTGAGCCAGGCCTGCTGCCCGTCCATGCCCAGGCCGGTGGCCAGCCATTGGGCATAGCCGGCGCAGGCCATGCTGGAGCGCCAAAACTCTTTGCGGTCCAGCCCTGCAATTTCCGGGAACGATTCGCTCAGGCAGGCACCCAGCGCCAGGGTTCGCACTTTGGCCATACCCACCATGGTGATGGCATCATCCAGTGTGCTGACGCCGCGCGGCAGCCCAAACTGGGCGCTGTTTGCCAAGCGCAGCAACTTGGCCGACAGGGCGGGGTCTTTGGAGATCAAGTCCCGTATCTCCGATATGCCGGTGTTATCGTCGTTCAGGGAGCGGATCAGCGCATGGGCCACCTCCGACATGGAGGGCAATTTGATGGATTCGAAAAAGGCGGCAAGCTGCGTCATGTCTGCTCCAATGTGGGGGATAGATTGCATGGATGGTTCACAATCTACCTGAATGGCAAGGACTTGTGAATCTGGTTTTTATATAGTTTTTATACATAATTTTTATTGTAAGTGTGAAATTAGTTATGCAGTACGCTGAACGCCTCCAACATGTAGAAACCTCTGCCATCCGCGAGCTGTTCAAGCTGCTGGGCAAGCCGGGCATCATCAGTTTTGCGGGGGGGTTTCCAGACCCTGCCTTGTTTGATGCAGAGGGCATACGGACGGCCACCGCACAGGTGCTCGAGCACCAGACGGATGCGGTGTTGCAATACGGCGCAACCGAGGGCTACCAGCCCTTGCGCCAGGCTCTCAGCCAGGTGATGTCCGAGCGGGGCGCAGCGGTGCAACCCGACGAACTCATTGTCACCTCGGGCAGCCAACAGGCGCTGGACCTGATTGGCAAAACCATGATCTCTCCGGGAGACAAAGTCATCATGGAAGCGCCCACCTTCTTGGCCACGATCCAGTGTTTTCGCTTGTATGGGGCGCATGTCATTGGCGCACCTGTCGATGCCCACGGAGTGGATGTGGACCAACTGGAGGCACTGATCGCGGAGCACCGGCCCAAGCTGGTGTACCTCATTCCGACCTTTGGCAACCCCAGCGGTGCCACGCTGAGTTTGGAGCGTCGCAAGCGGGTGCTGGAGTTGGCGGTGCGCACCCAAACCCTGATCGTGGAAGACGACCCCTATGGCGAGCTTTACTTCGACGCGCCTCCTCCGCCCAGCTTGCTGGCGCTCAGTGCCGAGGTTCCGGGCAGCCGCGAAGTGCTGGCCTATTGCGGCTCGCTTAGCAAGGTGCTCAGCCCGGGCCTGCGTGTGGGCTGGCTGATTGCGCCTGCGGGCTTGTTGGGCCGTGCCACCATGTGCAAGCAGTTCAGTGACACGCACAGCAGCAATCTGACCCAGGCCACCGCCGCGCAGTACCTTGCGCTGGGTCGCATGCCCGCAGCTATTGCCAAAGTGCGCTCCACCTATGCGCAGCGTGCCCACGTGATGGCGTCGTGTTTGCAGCAAGAGTTGGGGGATGCCATTGCCTTTAACGCGCCCCAGGGCGGCATGTTTTTTTGGGCCCGACTTACCGGGGCCGATGGGCATGCGCAAAATGCGGCGGAGTTTGCCAAGCGCGCCATCGAGAAGCTGGTGGCTTTCGTTCCGGGTGCCCCGTTTTATGCCCATTCGCCCGACCCGGCGACCTTGCGCTTGAGCTTTGCCACAGCAGACGTTGACAAGATTGCACAGGGCGTTGCGCGGCTGCGCGCCGCCCTGTAGCGGCACACCCGGTGTGCAGCGGGTGGGCGTGTCAGAGTTTGCGTAGTTTGTCGGCGGACACGATGCCCGGCGTATGGGCCAACTGCACAACGAGTTCGCCCCTGCGAAAGATCACATGGCGCACGGTGTCGCGTACGCCGAGGTACTCGACCGCGTCTCCCATCTTGAAAGTTTGCACGGGTGCTGATGCAACCGCGCGCGTGCTTGCTGCCACTTTGCGGGTGCCGCGCGCAAAGCGGCCCGCGTGCGGATGCTCGTGTCCCCAGGTGTGCATGGCTTGGGACAGCGCCGACTTCATGTCAGCGGCGGTGAATGGCTTGCCCAGAAAAAACAGGGCCCCTTGGGCACGTGCAACATCGCGCAGTCGGTCCGCGTCGGCCGCGCTGGTCATGGCCCAACGCAGGTCGGGCCGCAATTGCCGGACTTCGTGTACCAGCGACATGCCATCGATGGGGTGCTTCGAAAAGCTGTCCGTCAATACAAAATCAGGTGGAGTCTCGCGGGCCAGGGTCAAGGCTGCATCGGGCGTTGCAGCGCACGCAATCCAGCCTGGCTCCACGCCAAATTGCACCAAGAGTTGCTGGGTAAAGGTTTGTATGGCGGGGCTGCTGTCGGCAACCAGAAAGCGCACGGCGGACATACGGTAAGGTGTAAAGAAAATCACTCTATTTTAATTTCTGCCGTCTGACCGCAGACCCCATGGGGATGTGGGCCAGGCCAGGTCGCTTCACGATGCCTCTATGAACGCTGTGCTCCATCTCGCTGTATCTCTGTGCTGTCATGCCTTGGGTGGGCGATGGCTGCGCATCCGCTATGTCGGATGAGGGCCTGGTGCACACCCACCGCAGAGGGCTGTTGGCCTTGGCAGGCACCACCGTGGCCGGGCTATGGTTGCCGCAACACGCGGGTGGAACGATTCGGTTGCACAGCGACCCGTTTGCGCTGGGGGTAGCCAGTGGCTCGCCCCGGCATGATGCCGTGGTGCTATGGACCCGCTTGGTGCAGGACCAGCCTGGGGGCAGCGCCGCTTGGGGCAGCGCGCCGATTGCGGTGTCTTGGGAGCTTGCCCACGATGAGGGTTTTCAGCGCCCTGTGCAGCAAGGTGTGGTGTACGCCAGGCCAGAGGCGGCGCACGCGGTACATGTGGACGTGCGGGGGCTGGCGCCGAACCGGTGGTACTTTTACCGGTTTCGCGTTGGTGCGGCGGTAAGCGCCACGGGCCGAACGCGTACGTTTCCCGCCCCCGGCGCAGCCGCGCAGACGCTTCGGGTCGCCTATGCCTCGTGCCAGCATTGGGAGCACGGGTTTTATGGTGCCTACCGACACATGCGCGCCGAACACCCTGACGTGGTGATGTTTTTGGGCGATTACATCTATGAGTACGGTGGCAGCAGCCACCCGGTGCGGATCGCGCCGTCTGCGCCCACCCTTCTTTTGGACGATTACCGCGCCCGCTACGCGCTCTACAAAAGCGATCCCGATTTGCAAGCCATGCACGCGGCATGTCCGTGGATCATGACCTGGGATGACCACGAAGTGCAAAACGACTATGCGGGCACTCACCCAGGTACCTTTGGGCCCGAGGTGGCAGACTTTGCCATGCGTCGTGCAGCGGCGTATCAAGCGTATTACGAGCACATGCCGTTGCGGGCCTCTGTGCTGCGCACGGGGCTGCGGCTGCACGACCGCGTTGCGTTTGGCCGCCTCGCAGTCCTTCACACCCTGGATGACCGGCAGTACCGCAGCCGCCAAGCTTGCACCAAGGGTGGCGCATGGGGTGCCAGCGCTGTCAACCCCGCCCAGTGCGCTCCATGGAACGATCCCACGCGCAGCGTGCTCGGCCCGGAGCAGGAGCGGTGGCTGGAGCAATCGTTCGCCCAAGGGGGCGGCGCGTGGACAGTGATTGGCCAACAAACCGTGTTTGGACAGCGCGACTTTCGCACCGGTGAGGGCCGGGTGTTGTACAACGACGGCTGGGATGGCTACGCGCCTGCCCGTAGCCGCCTGACGCAGGCCCTACAACGCCACCAGGTCAGCAGCCCGGTGTTTCTGGGCGGGGATGTGCACTCCAACTGGGTCGGTCATGTCAAAGCCGACTACGCCCGGACAGACAGCGATGCAGTGGGCGTGGAGTTTTGCGGCACCAGCATCACCTCGCGCGGGGGGAGCAATCAGGGGCTGGCCGAGGTCTTAGCAGAGAACCCGCACTTTGTCATGGCGGACCGGGAGCGGCGCGGTTACGGTGTGGCGGATTTCACACCGCAGCACCTCACCGTGCGCTTGCAAGTGGTGGACGATGCCCGACGTGCTGACACCGGCCTCAGCACCTTGGCACGCTTTGTGGTGGAGCAGGGACGCCCCGTGGTCCATAAAGCGTGAAAGCTTGCGATGCGGGGTGCGTCGCAAGCACCCAGGCGTTCACGCCCTGAGCACTTCCAGCAAGCGGTCCAGCCCGCCTTGGTTGATGGCGACTTGGGCTTGTTCACGCACGGCGGGTTTGGCCTGGTAGGCCACAGACAGCCCTGCAGCGCCCATCATGGGCAAATCGTTGGCGCCGTCCCCCACGGCGATGCATTGGTCGGGGCGGATGTTGAGCAGGGAGGCAACTTCCAGCAATGTGCGGCGCTTTTCAGCACCGTCGCAGATGTCCCCCCACGCTTGTTGCACCAAATCGCCGGTGAGTGCTCCAGCTTCAATTTTCAGGGCGTTGGAGCGCATGAAATCTATGCCCAAGAGCGCGCACACGTGTTCCGCGAAGTAGGTAAAGCCGCCGCTGACGAGTAGCACTTTGAGTCCGGCGCGTTTGCACGCAGTGACCAACTCGGTGGCACCCGGATTGAGGCGTAGACGTTGGGTTTTGACGGTATGCAGGTCCGCCTCCGTCACCCCGCGCAGCAGTGCCAGTCTGCGGCGCAAGCTGTCTTTGAAGTCCGTAATCTCGCCGCGCATGGCCGCTTCGGTAATCGCCGCCACTTGGGGTTTGCGGCCCACCGCATCGGCAATTTCATCAATGCACTCGATGTTGATCAGCGTGGAGTCCATGTCAAATGCAATGAGCTTGTAGTCGCTCAAATGCAGCGTGGCGGGCAGATTGCGGGTGACGAGGCCGGGCGAGAGTTCGGTGCTGGGCATGGGGACAAGTTTCAAAAAGTGGGATCACGCGCATCGCGCACAAGGGAGCTATTTCGGGTGGCGCGCCGCGTAGCGCGGGGCGATGCCGATTGTCATACGTTCTGAGTAGGCCATTGGCAGTTTTCCAACTTTGGGCACCAACGGATGGGCGAAGAGGCACCTTCCACACGATGCAAGCGCGCTCGTGCGCAGGCTGCCTATGTGGACTTCTTCACCGCTGACGAACGTAAAAACATGTTAGCAAAATTATGGGAGTTTCAAGGGTTTACACACTATTCCTGTTGTCTTTGTTTTGAGCCAAAGAGTACACAAGGGAATAGACGGTGCAGTATCCAACGAATTTTCCAGACACTGTTGTTAGCCATTCGCACGCCTATTCAAGAGGTGGATTGTGGAATCGACTGGAATCTTGGCTTGATTCATTTCGCTCCAATATGTGGAGTGATGCGCCAGATATCAAAATTACGCGTATCAAAGCGGAATTCTTTGCGGGGTTGACGAATGCCTGCGCATTTGACCATCCCGAGTATCAACACCTGTGTGTGCAAATCGTTCGCGCCGACAGCATCGCGTCGCTGTGGTATTTGCGTTGCGATGTATACAGAGTGGTCTCCATGACCTGCGGCGAAAAGAACGCCTTGGTTATTCTCGAGAATATCTCCAAATGTTTTCGCTAATCATAATGGTGCCTGTAGCACCTGGTGTCTGAGGCGTTCGCTTACCTCGGGCAAGACGCCAAACCAGGACGCAAACGCTGGACGCGCTTGGTGCAGCAGCATTCCCAGCCCATTGACTGTGAGGTTGCCTCGTTGGCTTGCCGCCGCCAGCAGGGGGGTGATCAGCGGTGCATACACAATGTCGGCCACCACAGCCTCGCTGGGCAATGCGTGCAGGTGCAGGTCCAATGCGGGCTGGCCATGCATGCCTTGGTTGGTGGTGTTCACCAGCAGGGCCGCACCAGCCAGTGCATCGTGCCGCTCAGACCATGCCAGGGCCTTCACGCGGGGGCCAAATTCCTGGGCCATCTCTGCCGCTTTGCCATCGCTGCGATTGGTGAGGCGGATCTCTGGCACCCCCGCATCCAGCAGGCCCACGATTACCGCGCGTGCGGCACCGCCAGCACCCACCACGCAAGCGGGCCCATCCGCAGCCTTCCAAGTGCTGCCAGCCTCCAACAGGCTCTGGATGAATCCGAAGGCGTCAGTGTTGCGCCCGCTTAAGCTGCCATCGGCGTTCACCACGATGGTGTTTACTGCTCCGATGCGCTGCCCCAACGCATCCACGTGGTCGACGATGTGCATCGCATCCACTTTGTGGGGGATGGTGAGGTTGCATCCGGCAATGCCGAGCACCGGCAGCGCGCGCAAGGCGTGCTCCAGTTTTTCGGGTTGCACGGGCAAGAGCACGTAGGCTCCGCGCAGGCCGTGTTCGGCGATCCAGTAGTTGTGGATGACCGGAGAGCGGGAGTGGGCCACAGGCCAGCCCATGACACCGGCAAGCCGGTACGGTTGAGCGTTAGCCATAACAGGTCAGATAAGCAGGGTGTGACATCGGCACTATCCAAAAAAAGCGCCCCGCGCACATCGCATGTGGGCTAGGGCGCTATTGCATAGAAAAATTTCCCTTAGGGCCGCCCCGAGGGAAATTAGCCCCCTCGGGGGGCAGCGACCCACGCAGGGGCAGAGCGTGGGGGCCACATCACAGCGTGTCGGTAAAGCTGCGCAGCTTGTCCGAACGGCTGGGGTGCTTGAGCTTGCGCAGCGCCTTGGCCTCGATTTGGCGGATGCGTTCCCTGGTCACATCGAACTGCTTGCCCACTTCTTCGAGGGTGTGGTCGGAGGTCATTTCGATACCGAAACGCATACGCAGCACCTTGGCTTCGCGCGGGGTAAGGCTGTCCAGAATGTCCTTGACCACATCGCGCAGACCGGCCTGCATGGCCGCTTCCATCGGTGCGGTGTTGGCGCTGTCTTCGATGAAATCGCCCAAGTGGCTGTCGTCATCGTCACCAATCGGAGTCTCCATGGAGATCGGCTCTTTGGCGATCTTCATGATCTTGCGGATCTTGTCTTCCGGGATTTCCATCTTCTCGGCCAGAACAGACGCATCTGGCTCGAAACCAAACTCCTGCAAGTGCTGGCGGCTGATGCGGTTCATCTTGTTGATGGTT
>JARXAM010000102.1 GCA_029865845.1 Rhodoferax sp.
GCTTGGCGCACGGCCGCTTTTTCACCGGCCGACGCAAACTTGCTGTACTTGCCCACGATGCTGACCAACTGGCCGTAAATGCGGGGGCTGCCCGCCAGGCACTCATGTTGATCCAAAAAGTCGGCTTCGCCCGTGAAGTTGCCGACCAAGCCGCCTGCCTCGGTGACCAAGAGCGAGCCAGCGGCTACGTCCCAGGGTTGCAGGCCACGCTCAAAAAATCCGTCGGTGTAGCCGGCTGCCACATAGGCCAAATCCAGTGCGGCGGCGCCAGGGCGGCGCAGCCCTGCGGCGCGCTGCATCACTTCGCCCATCATGTTCAGGTACTGGTTGAAGTTGTCGCCGGGGCGGAAGGGGAAGCCCGTGGAGATGAGCGCCTCCTTGAGCTGCGTGCGCTTGGACACACGGATGCGGCGGTCGTTGAGGTAAGCGCCGCGCCCTTTGGTGGCGGTAAAGAGGTCGTTGCGGGTGGGGTCGTAGACCACGCCGTGTTCGATTTTGCCGCGCACCGCCAGCGCAATGCTCACGCAGTACACCGGCAGGCCGTGGATGAAGTTGGTGGTGCCGTCCAGGGGGTCGATGATCCAGACGTATTCCGAGTCGCGTGCGCCAAATTCCTGGCCCGATTCTTCGGCCAAGATGCCGTGGCCGGGGTAGGCGGTGAGCAGGGTTTCTATGATCGCTTGTTCTGCCGCTTTGTCGATTTCAGTGACAAAGTCGTTGGCCTTTTTTTGGGACACGCGAACGGATTCGATGTCCAGCGCAGCGCGGTTGATGATGGAACCGGCAGTGCGCGCGGCCTTGATGGCCACGTTGACCATGGGGTGCAGATTGAGCGTCATAAGTTGTGGGGGAAGAACTGGAAGGGCCGACGGGCGATGCAGGCGGCGACAATAGCGCTATTTTAACGGCTTGGCTTGGCATTGCCACCATGCGTTGGTGCCCGCGCCCGACGATTGCCTTCTTTTGCTCGCATGCACACACGCTTTATCCTTATCCACACCAGTCACGCAGGCAACGTAGGTGCTGCGGCCCGCGCCATGAAAACCATGGGTTTTGACGACCTGGTGCTCGTGGCCCCCCGCTGGCCCAACGTGCTGCGCCGCGAAGAAACCATTCAACGCGCCAGCGGCGCACTCGATGTGCTGGAGAAATGCCGCATCGTCCAGACCTTGGACGATGCCTTGGAGGGCATGACCCACTTGTGCGCCACCGCCATGACCCCGCGCGACTTTGGTCCGCCCACCACCACGCCCCGGGCACATTTTGAGGTGCTATTGAATGAGCCGCCACTGGCACACGCCGCCAGCACGCCTTTGCACGATACGCCTATGCACGACGCGCCGCCCGGCGGGGCGCAACAGGGTATGGCGTTTTTGTTTGGGTCCGAACGGTTTGGCATGCGCAACGAAGACGTGTACCGCTGCCATGTGTGCCTGTCCATTCCCAGCAACCCGTCTTTTGGCTCGCTCAACATCGGTGCGGCTTTGCAGGTCATTGCCTACGAGTGGCGCCTGGCGCTGGGGGGCTTTGCGGTGCAACCGGCCACGGCCCCGTCGCGCCTGGCAGATGCGGCACAGGTGGCGGGCATGCTCACGCACCTGGAGCAGTCCTTGGTGCACCTGGGTTTTTTGGACCCGGCTTCGCCCAAAAAACTCATGCCACGGCTCAACGCCTTGTTCAACCGGGCGCAGGTCACGCATGAAGAAATCCACATCCTGCGCGGCATTGCCAAAGCTATTTTGCAGCGTGCCGAGCAATCGCCTCTTGAGTGTGCGGATTTGGTGGCGATAGACCGCAAGTCGATGCCCAACGGATAGACTGGCGCTATGTTTTCTCGCATCCGCTCCGACATCCAGTGCATCCTCGACCGTGACCCCGCTGCCCGCAGTGTGTGGGAGGTCGTGACCTGTTACCCCGGCCTGCACGCGGTCGTGCTGCACCGGCCAGCCCATTGGTGTTGGAACCATGGCTTGCAGTGGCTGGGTCGGTTTGTGTCGCACATCGCCCGCTTTTTGACGGGCATCGAAATCCATCCGGCCGCCAAGCTCGGCGAGCGCGTGTTTTTTGACCATGCCATGGGCACGGTAGTGGGCGAGACGGCCGAAATTGGCGACGGTTGCACCATCTACCAAGGCGTCACGCTGGGCGGCACCAGCCTGTACAAAGGTGCCAAGCGCCACCCTACCTTGGGCAAAGACGTGGTGGTGAGCGCCGGTGCCAAAGTGCTGGGCGGTTTTACGGTGGGCGATGGTGCCAAGATTGGCAGCAACGCGGTGGTGATCAAGCCCGTGCCTGCCGGTGCCACGGCGGTGGGCATTCCGGCGCGCATCATTCCCAGCAAAGAGGGTGTGAGTGCCGATGTCACCCCGCCAGACCGCAAGTTTGCCGCCTATGGCATCACCCAAGACGATGATCCGGTGAGTCAAGTCTTGCGCGGCTTGGTGGACAGTGCCAGTGGCCAAGACCATCAGATTGCCATGCTGTGGAAGGCCGTCGAGCAGCTGTCTGCCCGCCTGGCCGACAGCGATTGCGTGCCCCAAGACGCTGCCCGCAAAGAGTGCTTTGAGGCGGCGAAAATCAATGCCTTGATCGGCAAGTAGGGTGCACCGCCGAGCGGGTATGTCGTTTCCCCCTTGCAGGGTGGGCCACACCAATGGTCCGGCCAAGCCGGTTCCACGGTGTCTGTGTCCGGGTTATGGGCACCTGATGGCGCTTTTGGGGCGGAACGCTTTGCAGACCGTGTCTACCGTCTCGATGTAGGGCCCACCGATCAGATCCACACAGTAGGGCACGGCGGCAAAGATGCCGGGCACCACCTGCCGGCCCTGCGCATCCTTGACGCCTTCGAGGGTTTCGGCAATGGCTTTGGGCTGGCCAGGCAGGTTGATGATGAGCGTCTGGTTGCGCACCACGGCGATCTGGCGCGACAGGATGGCTGTGGGCACAAAGTGCAGGCCGATGGCGCGCATTTGCTCGCCAATGCCCGGCAATTCCTTGTGTGCTATGGCTCGCGTGGCCTCAGGTGTTACGTCGCGGGGGGCCGGGCCGGTGCCGCCGGTGGTGAGCACCAGCGCGCAACGGGCATCCACCAATGCAATCAGGGTGTCCTGAATCGTCGGCAGGTCGTCCGCAATGAGTCGGGTGTCAAACACCACCGGGTTGCGTACAGCGCGTTGCACCCATTCCTTGAGGGCAGGAATGCCTTTGTCTTCGTACACGCCGGCAGATGCGCGGTCGCTGATGGACACCAGGCCGATGCGGACTTCGTCCCAGTCGCTGCTGCTCACACTGAGTCTCCGTCGGCGTCGCGCGCGTCCTCTGTAGCCGCGGCGGTGTGCGACGTGTCTTGGTTCGCCAGCAGCGCGGCACGGACGAGCTGAAAGATTTCTCGGTACGAACGGCCATGGCGTTGTGCTTCGCCCGGTTTCTCGGGTTTGGCGTCCTTGCGCGCCTGGCGGACCAAGGCGCGCAACTGTTGGCTGTCGGTTTCGGGGCTGAGGGTGAGCCACTGACCTACGGCATCGTCGTCAGCTATCAGGCGGTCGCGCCATTGCTCGGCCTGGTGCAGCACCATGGTCTCGTGTGCAGAGGGCATGTGTTGCTCTTCCAGCGCTGCGCGAATGGCGTCCCACTTGGCGGGGTCGAGCTTGCGCATGAGCTTGCCGATGAATTGCATTTGGCGGCGCTTGCCTTCGAAGTTGGTGATGCGTTTGGCTTCTGCCACGCCTTCCACCAGCCGCTCGGGCAGTTCCAGCTTGGTCATTAGGTCGGCGCGTAGCGTCAGCAGGTCTTCACCCTGCTTTTGCAGCGCGTCGCTTTCTTTTTTGAGATCGGTGCGGGTCGGTTCATCCGTGCCCTTGAGTTCGCGCTTGTACTCCAGGTCCAGTGCGCTGCCCTCGGCAACGAACAAGCCCCGGACGTAATAGCCTTTTTTCAGTTTGCGTGACATAGCCAAGTATCATAGCCGTCGCCATGAAGAAACCTCTCCCCTCCCGCCCTGTACCTTCCCCCATAGCACGCCCTTCTGCTGACAGTGGTTTTGCCTATACGCGCTCGTTTTTTGAGTCGCGGGTGGACGCTGCGCTCGCGCATGCCAAGAAGCTGGGCGCAAGCGATGCCGGCGCGGAAGTGTCCGAAGGTTGTGGCCTCAGTGTGTCGGTGCGCAATGGCGAACTGGAGAATGTGGAACGCAACCGCGACAAGTCCTTGGGCGTGACGGTGTACATCGGCAACCGCCGGGGCAACGCCAGTACCTCAGATTTTTCAGACGCAGCCATCGCACAAACCGTGCGTGCTGCCTATGACATCGCCCGCTTCACGGCTGAGGACCCGTTTGCCAGCTTGCCCGATGCGGACGACATCGTGCCAGCGGACGAGCGTGCGCGTGAGTTGGACCTCTTTTTCCCGTGGGCGGTGAGCAGCGAAGAGGCTGCGCGCATCGCCCTCGAATGCGAGGCAGCAGCACTGGGCGTGAGCAAGCGCATCACCAACAGCGAAGGTGCGGCAGTGTCGGCCCAGCAGTCGCATTTTTTCAGCGCCCACACCCGTGGCTTTCGGGGCGGCTATGCCTCATCACGCCACTCCATTTCGGTGTCGCCCATTGCTGGCAAGGGCCGCGACATGCAGCGTGACGCCTGGTACAGCTCCATGCGCTCTGCGGACGAACTGGCTTCGCCCCATGCGGTAGGCCGCTACGCCGCAGAACGTGCGTTAAGCCGCCTCAAGGCGCGCAAGATCGCTACCGTGGAGTGCCCCGTGTTGTTTGAGTCGCCTTTGGCCGCAGGCCTGCTCGGCGCGTTTGTACAAGCCATCAGCGGCGGGGCGCTGTACCGCAAGAGCACGTTTTTGCTGGACTCTTTGGGCAAGCAAGTGCTGCCCAAGCACCTGGATTTGTATGAAGACCCTTTTGTGTTGCGCGGCAAAGGCAGCTCGCCATTTGACGACGAGGGCGTGCGCGTGCGCCCCCGCAAGGTAGTGGATGCGGGCCGTGTGCAAGGCTACTTTTTGAGTAGCTACTCTGCCCGCAAGCTGGGCATGCGCACCACCGGGAACTCGGGGGGCTCGCACAACCTCACTTTCACCTCGCGCCTGACCCGTGCCGGTGATGACTTGAATGCCATGCTGCAAAAGCTGGGTACGGGCTTGTTTGTGACGGAGCTGATGGGGCAGGGCGTGAACTACGTGACGGGCGATTACTCCCGTGGGGCTAGCGGCTTTTGGGTAGAGGGCGGACGCATTGCCTACCCGGTGCACGAAATCACCATCGCGGGCAACATGAAAGACATGCTCAAAGGCATCGATGCGGTGGGTGCCGATACCTACAACTACGGCGCGAAAACCGTAGGTTCGATTTTGATCAACCGGATGAAGGTCGCCGGTAGCTAAGGGTTTTTTATGCGTCGATTGACATGGGGTGTGGGCGTACTTGCCCTGTTTGCCGCAAGTGCGGTGTGCTCCCAAACTGCGGTGGGCTCTGCCGGTAGCTTGCATCCTTGGCAAGCCCCGCTGCGTGCCGGGAATGCGGAGAGTTACTTCACCAATCTCCAATCCGGTGACCGCATTGAAACCCCGTATTTATTGAAGTTTGGTTTGTCCGGCGGGTGGGGGCTTGCGCCGATTTCCCAACCTATAGGCGGAAAAAGTGGCCATCACCATATGCTGGTGAATCGTGATTTGCCGCTGGATTTCAAGGCCGCGTTACCGTTTAATGATCAATACATCCACTTTGGCAAGGGCCAGATGGAAACAGTGCTCAACTTGGAGCCGGGCACGTACACACTGCGGATGCTGTTGGCAGATAGCAAGCACCTGCCGCATTTTGTGTACAGCAAGCCGCTGAAGGTCACGGTCACCAAAAAGAACGCCATAGACCCCAAGTCTTTGGTTCAGCCGGGTCTGTCCATCATGCTGGCCGGGGCGGAACAAAAAGCCCCTTTGCGCGTGCAATTCCACGCCTCGGGCCTGAATGTTGCCCATGTGGTGCAACAGGAAAAAGACACAGGCCATTTCAAACTCACCGTCACCAGCAAGTCGGGCGCTGTGGCCGAGATGGACTTTGTGGAGGGCCAAACCGAAACCTGGTTGGCCCCTCCGCCCGGGGATTACGCGCTCAAGCTGGATTTTGTCGACAACCTGAACCCCAAACGCATGTTGACGGGGCCTGCCACTGCCACCGTCAAAGTGCTGCCTTAACCCGTCAGCGGCATTGATTTTTCCACCGCCGCAGAGGCATCGGGTACGCCCAGTGCAATGTGGCCGTTGAGCATACCCAGTTTCTCGCGCTCCAATCCCCAGTGGCAGGCGCGCCAAGGCGCAGCATGGTGTGGAGGAAATGCAAGGGCGCAAAGACATGCGCGCGCCTGCAAAAAATATTTGCGTGCCGTTGTCGATTGGCAGTCGGTCCGTGCATCAAAGGGGTGAGCCAACGCGATGGTGCACGGGCTCGATAACCTGGAGATTCAGCATGTCTGAAGAAAATCGTCAACGCAAATTGCCCCCTTGGTTCTGGCTCGCGGCCGCTGGGGGACTGGCCTGGAATATCTATGGAGTGATTCAGTTCCTGCCCTCGGTGAACGGCTCGGTGGAAACGCTCATGGGCCAAGGAATGACACTGGAGCAAGCCCAGTTTTACCTCCAACTCCCGTCGTGGATGACGGGGGCTTTCGCTGTGGGCGTGTTCGGGGGCACCTTGGGATGCCTCATGCTGCTGGCGCGCACGCCCCTGGCACGCCCGGTGTTGGGGGTTTCTTTGCTGGCCTACGTGGCGCTGTACATCGGCGATGTCACACAGGGTGTTTTCACGATGTTCGGCGTCGGCC
Organism: Rhodoferax sp.; assembly: GCA_029865845.1. GTDB lineage: Bacteria > Pseudomonadota > Gammaproteobacteria > Burkholderiales > Burkholderiaceae_C > Allorhodoferax. The sequence continues at coordinate 6,819 of JARXAM010000102.1, forward strand.
AAGCGGTCGTACTGACTGTCGTCGTACTGATTGCTGCGGCTTTACTGTGGTTGTCAGTGTTTCAGCAGCGACGCTACAGTTGGTAGAGCCATATCCCGTTTCCTTGTGTGTGGTCTTGGAGTAATCCTTTTTTCATTTTTTTCTGGAGATAAGCATGCAATTCATGTTGATACACCGTGAGACGTCTGAAGACCTGGCCCAACGGGACAACCCGGCGACGGCACCCGCATACTGGGGCGCATGGAACGCCTACATCGGCGCATTGGGCCAAGCAGGCGTCATTGTTCATGGCAACGGCCTGCAACCGCCGCACACCGGCACCCATGTGCAAGTGCGCAACGGCAAGCGCGTGATCCACGACGGTCCCTATGCGGACACGAAAGAACATTTGGGCGGCTACTTCATCATTGACGTGCCCAGCTTGGATGACGCATTGGAGTGGGCTGCTCGCACCCCCAATGCCGTCAACGGTACGACTGAGGTGCGTCCCGTGCTCGTGATGCCGCCACCGAACTAAGTGCAGACAGACTCCCAGGCCGCTTTCAAGGCTGCCGAGCTGGCGGCCCGGCAGTCGTACGGGCGTGTGGTGTCTTACCTGGCGTGGCAGTGGCGTGACATTGCCGCCGCGCAAGATGCGTTGCATGACGCATTGCTCAAAGCGTTGGAAGTGTGGCCTGTGGACGGGGTGCCCGCATCGCCGGATGCGTGGATACTGACGGTTGCCAAGCGCGAGTTGCTGCAAGTGGCCCGGCATGACCGGGTGCGCTGGGACCCTGCGGTCACCGTGCTGTTGGAGAGCGACGAGGCGCAGGCCGAACGCCCGGTGGTGCCGGATGCGCGGCTCAAGCTCATGTTTGTGTGTGCCCACCCCGCCATCGACGAACGGGTGCGGATTCCATTGATGCTGCAGGTGGTGTTGGGGCTGCAGGTGGCCGATATGGCACCTGCTTTGATGGTCTCGCCCACCAGCTTGGCGCAGCGGCTGGTGCGGGCCAAGCAAAAGATCCGTGACACTGCCATCCGCTTTGAGGAGCCCGAGTTGGCTGAACTCCCTGCGCGTCTGGAGTCGGTTTTGGAGTCCATCTATGGAGCCTTCGGACTGGCGCTGGACGCGGTGGACGGCGCAGAGACCCGCATTACAGATTTGCGCGACGAGGCTTTGTATCTGGGGACCATTGTGTGTGAGCTGCTACCGGGTGAGCCGGAGGCCCGTGGGCTGCTCGCCTTGATGATGTTTTGCAATGCCCGTCGCAATGCAAAGGTGAGCCCATCGGGCGAATTCATTCCGCTGGCCCAGCAGGATGTTGGGCGCTGGAGCCGCGATGCCATTGTGGGCGCCGATCAGATGCTGTGGATTGCAGCACAGCAGCGCAAGCCCGGCCCCTTTCAGTTGGAGGCGGCTGTTCAGTCGGCCCATTGCCAGCGGCTCTTCACGGGCAAAACGCCATGGCAAGGTATTGATGCGTTGTATCGGCAAATCAACGCGCATTACCCCACCCAAGGAGCCTTGGTAGCAGGTGCGGTGGCCATGGGTGAAGCGGGCCGCGTTCGCGAAGGGCTTGCGCAGCTAGACGCCATGGACAGGTCGCTTACCCAGTCGTTCCAGGCGTGGTGGGTTGCCAAAGCGCATTTGCTGCGCCTGAGCGCGCAAAGCGCTACCGCAGAAGTGGACGCCGCATTGCAGACCGCCATAGGCCTCACCATACACAAGCCAGCACGCACGTACTTGGAGACCCTGCGTTCCAACCTGCAATAGGGTGCCCGCCATGCTTCAGTCTTGTGAGGGCTGGCAGTGACGGATTCGTGAGAAAAAGTGATGGGGCGTGGATCTCTTCGGAGCGGTGGTGCGAGCGGACGTGAATGACCCACATCGAGTGGACAGAAGACGTGTGTGGCCTGGCCTGTGGGGCGCTGCGCGGGCCGAACTTGCGCATGTCAAAGCACAAGTTCGGCGTCACGTTGCGCGCCTGAATCAGGCGTTCAGCGTGTAGGTTCCCGACGTGTTCACGGTGTAGGTCTTGTTTTTGACGCTGTCCAGCAGGTGCCAGGTTCCGGTAGCGGCTGTCGCTGTAAAGCGCATCATCAGGAAACCACGGCGTGACAGGTCTGCGTATTTCAGTGTGTCAACGACGCCCCGGAAAATTTGCTCCGCCTGCGCAGTGGGTATCGTCGACAGGTACTCTTCAAGACCGGGAGAGCTGACGCCCGGTGTTGCAAACTCCTGTCCGACTTTGGTGCCGTTGAGCAACCTGAGCTCGCTGCACCACGCGTTGTGCGTGTCACCGGCAAGAACCACGAGGCGCTTGCCCAAGGCGGCAGCGGTGCCCAAAACGGTTTCACGCGCTGCCGGGTATCCGTCCCACGCATCCAGGTTGTAGCCGAGCTTGGGGTTTTGGGCGGTGTCGAGCAGATTTTTCTGGTCCTGGGTAAGCGATGCTGGTGCCTGTGCGGCCATTCCTTTTGCGGTCAGGTAATCGTTGATGGCCTTGAACCCAGCAGCTTGACCGGCCGGAGTTGCATTATTGGGGTCGGTCGGATCTAGGCTTTTAAGCACGGATGCAGGAAACTCCATGCGACCCATGAGTACCTGTTGCCCCAGTACTTGCCAGGTCGCGCCGGATTCACCCATACGCTTGCTCAGCCATGAGAGCTGCTCGGCACCCAACAATTGGCGGGTTGGGGATGTGAGTGTGGCGGCAGTCGCTGTAGCTGTGCCGGCGGTCAGTAGGTCGCTAACTTCAATGGCCTTTTCTCGCGCGAGCAAGCGTGTTTCGAGCATGTGCAGCGAGACCAGTGGGCCGAAATCAAAGCTGCGGTAAATCTTACGCAGATCGCTCATGTCCGGAGTGCGGATGGGCATCCACTCGTGGTAGACCTTCAAGGCCGTTGCGACACGGTCCGCAAAACTGCCTTCTGCGCCTACGGTGTGATTTTCCGCGCCGCCCTGATAGGTATCGTTGGCAATTTCATGGTCGTCCCAGACGGCAATCATGGGCAGGCTACTGTGCAGTTGCTTCAAGTCCGGGTCACTGCGGTACTGGGCATAGCGCTCGCGGTAATCATTCAGCGTCAGGCATTCATTGGCAGGGCGTACCACACGGCCAAGCTTCACAGCATCCTTGGAGGCGTAGCCAGTGGCCGGGTACTCGTAGATGTAATCTCCGAGATGGACGGCATACTGCGCGCCCGCCTTGACGGCTTCACTGTAGGCATGAAAGTAGCCGGCTGGGTAGTTTGCACAGCTAAACACGGCAAGTTTCACTTCGGTAACGGTATTGGCGGGCAGTGTCTTGGTCTGACCGACTGGCGATACTGTGTTGCCTACCTTGAATCGGTAGAAGTACGAACGGCCTGCGATCAGGCCGGTGGCGTCGACTTTGGCGGTGTATCCCGTTGCCGAGGTGGCGGTCACACTGCCCGAAGAAACAATGGTGGCAAAGCTCGCGTCGGTCGCCACTTCCCATTGAAGGGAGACTGAAGGGGAGGGTGCGTGAAAATCACCCTCCTTGGCGTGGGTCCAAAGAATGACGCGGTCATTCAATGGGTCTCCACTGGCGACGCCATAATCAAATCGAACTTCAGCATTCCCTCCGCCGCATGCGGACAGCGTGCCACCGGCAGCAATCGCTGCAGAGGCAGAAGCCAATTGAATGATGAAATGTCTACGGTTGTTCAGTGCCATGGGGTTCCTGTTTATTGGTCTGGATGTAAAACGACCCAACAAGGTTAGCGACCGTCGATGACGCGGCTATGTCATTCGGAAGACAAACATTCGTGCAGCTGGCCACACCCACGCCCGCACCGACACCCTTGTTTTCTCAAGTGGTCAGGCTTTGCTTTGGGAGAGTGCGTTGCACCACACCGTTCCCGGGTGCAATAGGGTGCCCCGGTGGGGGTTAGTGTTCCTCGGCCGGGGTATGGGGCAACAGGCGGGTGCGCAGCACGGTAGCGAGCACACCACTGGTCACGATGAGGGCAATGCCGGCCCAGCCCAGTGCGGGGATCTGGTCGCCAAACAGCGCGAGGCTGAAGATGGCCCCAAACACAATGCCCGAGTACTGCATGCTGGCCACTACCAGAGTGGCACCTTTGCGGTAGGCGCGTGTCATGCACCACTGGCCCAAGGAGGCGAGTATCCCGATGGGGATGACCCATGCGGCATCCCGCGCGTTGACCTCGTTCCAGGGTGTGAGGCCGGTGAATGCGACACCCACGGCCCCCACCAGCGCACTGCCCACCGAAAAATAAAACACGGTGCGCTCTTCGGGTTCGCCCACTTTGCCCAAAGCGGTCACCTGCATATAGGCCAAGGCAGCGCCCAGGCCCGAGAGCAAGCCAATCAGGCCCGCAAAGAGTTGGTTGTGGTCAATGGTCGGGCGCAGGGTCATGACCACCCCCGCAAAACCCAGCAGCACTGTGCCCAGCAGCGCGCCTTGCGGTTGCGGTTTGCCGTACAACAGTGCACCGCCCACCACAAAGGCCGCGACCCAGACCCCGCTCATGTAGTTGAGTGTCATCGCCGTGGCCAGGGGAAGGTGGGCAATGGCATAAAACCAGCTGCCCAGGGACACCACGCCAATGGCGCTGCGCCACATATGCATCAAGGGCACGGGCGTGCGCAGGCTGGCGCCACTGGCGCGCACCACTACGCCCATGAACACGATGCTCACCAAGCCACGGTAGAGCACTAGCTCAAAGGTTCCAAAGCTGTGAGAGGCATATTTGATGCCCACCGCCATCAGCGCGAACCAAAACGACGCCATCACCATCCACAGAGCTTGCATTGTTAATGTTTCGGTTGGTGCCTCAGGGGCGGTGTGGTGCGTGGGTCAAAACTGCAAGGCCTGTGCACCTATCTTGGTGCGATACCACTCGTGAAAGTGTTGCATGCCGTCTTCCATGGGGCTTTGGTAGGGGCCCACTTCGTTGTCACCGCGTGCATACAAGGCGCGTCGGCCCGCGTCCATGCGCTCACCGATTTCGTCGTCTTCAATGCAGGTTTCCATGTAGGCCGCTTGCTGCGCTTCGACGAACTCGCGCTCAAAAGCGGCGATCTCTTCGGGGTAAAAAAATTCGACCATGTTCATGGTTTTGTGCACCCCCATGGGAAACAAGGTAGAGACCGTCAGCACATGCGGGTACCACTCCACCATGATGTGGGGGTAGTAAGTGAGCCAGATAGCACCATGGCGCGGGGGCACGTTGTTGCGGTAGCCCAGCAGTGCCTTGTGCCAGCGCTCGTAGGTGGGGCTGCCTGCTTTGCCCAGGCGGTTGGCCACACCTACGGTTTGCACCGAATAGTTGTCTTTGAATTCCCAGCGCAGGTCATCGCAGGTCACAAACTGGCCCAGTCCGGGGTGGAAGGGGCCTACGTGGTAGTCCTCCAGGTACACCTCAATAAAGGTCTTCCAGTTGTAGTTGCACTCATGCATTTCCACCTTGTCGAGCACATAGCCCTCAAAGCTCAGGTCGGCGCGCGGGCCCATGTGGGCTAGCTGCGCCGCCACGTCCACGCCGCCTTGGCCCTGTGCGTCGCGGTTGTCTTCGAACAACAGGCCATTCCATTCCTGCAGCTTGTAGTTGTTGAGGTTCAGGCACGGGTCGTGGGCAAAGTGGGGCGCACCGATCAGGGTGCCACTTTGGCTGCCGTTATGGCCGGCGTGGGCACCGCTGTAAGTCCAGCGGTGCAGCGGGCAGACGATGTTGCCGCTGTGCACCTGGTGGCCGCTGTGGGTGAGCGAACCGCGGCCTTTGAGCATGATGGCTTGGCGATGGCGGCACACGTTAGAGATCAGCTCGATGCCGCCTGCATTGCGCACCAGTGCTCGTCCGCCATTTTCGTGGGGCAGGGCGTAGTAGTCCCCCACCTGGGGGACGCTCAAAGAGTGCCCCACATAGCGGGGCCCTTGCTGAAAGATACTTTGCATTTCAAGCGCGTAAAGCGCTGGGTCAAAGTAGCTCGAAACTGGTAGTTGGCTGTTCGCCTGCTGCAGTTGAAGACTTAAATCAGACATGGGTGACCTGACCTAAAGACTCCCCACAGGGGGATGCACCAAAGTGCGCGGTGAATAAGAAACTGGCGCATCCCAAAGTGGGTGCGCCAGATGCGGGACGGGGGATTGTACCCGCTGGCTACTTCCTCACTGGGGCATTCCCGGCGAGGGTGGTTCATGCGCCTAAAATCGCACTTTGCACATTTTGGACCCCCTCCCATGCCATCGGCTGCTACCCCAACCCACGACCTTGTTGACGCATCACTACCGGCTTCGTACGAGCAAGCCATGGCGGAGTTGGAAGGTCTGGTGGCCCAACTGGAGAGCGGGGAATTGCCGCTGGACCAGTTGTTGACCCATTACCAACGGGGCGCTGTGTTGTTGCAGGTGTGCCGCGACAAATTGCAGGCAGTGGAAGACCAAATCAAGGTGTTGGATGAGGGTGTGTTCAAGCCGTGGAAGTCGCTATGAGTTCGCACGCCACCATGGAGCACGCTTTTTCGTTGGATGCGTGGATGGGCGTACGCCTGCAACGGGTCGAGCGCGCCTTGGAGGCGTGGATCACAGCAGACGTGCCCCAAGGCTTGGACCATGGCGCTCCTGCCGCGTTGGTGGAGGTCATGCGCTACGCGGTGTTGGACGGTGGCAAACGGCTGCGCCCGCTGTTGGTGTTGGCCGCCCATGAGGCCGTTGCCCCAGTAGGCAAACCTTGCGACGAGGCCGCCTTGCGTGCGGCGTGTGCGGTGGAGCTGATCCACGCGTATTCCCTGGTGCATGACGACATGCCGTGTATGGACAACGATGTACTACGCCGTGGCAAACCCACTGTCCATGTGCGGTATGGGCAAGCCACTGCCTTGTTGGCGGGGGACGCCTTGCAGGCCCTTGCGTTTGAGTTTTTGACGCCACCGGACAGCGCAGTGCCGCCTGCGGTGCAGGCGCGTTTGTGTGGCTTGCTGGCCCGTGCGGCGGGCAGCGCCGGTATGGCGGGCGGCCAGGCCATCGACCTGGCCAGTGTGGGCCTGCCCTTGAGCGAAAACCAGTTGCGCGAAATGCACCAACTCAAAACCGGCGCCTTGTTGCAAGGCAGTGTGTTGATGGGGGGCGAGTGCGCGCAGTCGTCGTCCGCCAACGCTGCGGCCTTGGGCGCTTACGGTGCCGCCATCGGCTTGGCTTTCCAGGTGGTGGACGATATTTTGGATGTCACCGCAGATTCGGCCACCTTAGGAAAAACAGCGGGCAAAGATGCCGACAACCACAAGCCAACCTATGTGTCGGTCATGGGGTTGGAGGCCAGCCGCCGTTACGCGTTGGCCTTGCACGCCCAAGCCGTGCACGCGCTGGACGGCAGTGGGTTGCCCGATACCCACGCGCTCAGGGCGCTGGCAGATATGGTGGTACATCGCGCCCATTGATGGCTGGTTAAAACAGCGGTCTCGGGCTTGGCGGCCTGTGGGCCCACACAAACGCAAAGAAAAGCACATGTCACCTAGTAACCCCTCTGCAAGCCCTTTGTTGGACCGCATGGACCATCCAGACACGCTGCGTCAACTGCCGCGCCCGCAACTGCGGACCTTGGCCGATGAACTGCGCGCCTACCTGTTGCACAGCGTGGCACGCACCGGTGGGCACCTGAGTTCCAACTTGGGCACGGTGGAGCTGACCGTGGCGCTTCACTATGTGTTTAACACCCCCCAGGACCGCATCGTGTGGGACGTGGGGCACCAGACCTACCCGCACAAAATCTTGACGGGCCGCCGTGATCGCATGCACAGCCTGCGCCAGTACGGGGGCTTGTCGGGCTTTCCACGCCGGGACGAAAGTGAGTTCGACGCGTTTGGCACCGCGCACTCCAGCACCTCGATTTCTGCTGCCCTGGGCATGGCGCTGGCCTCGCGCATCAAGCACGAAGACCGCTATTGCGTCGCCGTCATTGGCGACGGTGCCATGACGGCGGGCATGGCCTTTGAGGCCATGAACAACGCGGGCGTGGAAGACTGCAAGTTGCTGGTCATTTTGAATGACAACGACATGAGCATCAGTCCGCCCGTGGGTGCGCTCAACCGCTATCTTGCGCAACTCATGAGTGGACAGTTTTACGCCGCAGCCAAGAGCGTGGGCAAAAGCGTGCTTAAAGGGGCGCCGCCCTTGTTCGAGTTGGCCAAACGGTTGGAAGAGCACGCCAAAGGCATGGTGGTGCCCGCAACCTTGTTTGAAAAGTTTGGCTTCAATTACATCGGGCCCATCGATGGCCATGACCTCGATTCGCTGATCCCCACGCTGGAAAACATCAAACAGCTCAAGGGCCCGCAGTTCTTGCATGTAGTGACCAAAAAAGGCCAAGGCTACAAGCTGGCAGAGGCAGACCCCGTGGCCTACCACGGCCCTGGCCGCTTCGACCCCAACGTAGGGCTGGTAAAGCCCGCGACGCCGGGCAAGACCACCTTCACCCAGGTGTTTGGGCAATGGCTGTGCGACATGGCAGCGGCCGACGAGCGTTTGGTGGGCATTACCCCAGCCATGCGCGAGGGCTCGGGCATGGTGGAGTTTGAAAAGCGTTTCCCGCAGCGGTATTTCGATGTGGGCATTGCCGAACAACACGCCGTGACCTTTGCGGGTGGGCTCGCCACAGAGGGGCTCAAGCCCGTGGTGGCGATCTATTCCACGTTTTTGCAGCGGGCGTATGACCAGCTGATCCACGACGTGGCCTTGCAGAACCTGCCAGTCGTGTTTGCATTGGACCGCGCCGGTCTGGTGGGTGCCGACGGGGCCACGCACGCCGGGGCCTATGACATCGCCTTCCTGCGCTGCATTCCGGGGGTCAGCATTGCCTGCCCGGCGGACGAGAACGAATGCCGCCAGTTGCTGAGCACGGCGTATGCGCAAAACCACCCGGTGGCTGTGCGCTACCCCCGTGGCAGTGGCGCAGGGGTGGCGGTAACGAGCGCCCTCGACGGCCTGCCATTTGGCAAGGGCGAAATTCGTGTGCAGGGTGGCACGATTGCCATCTTGGCCTTTGGCACCTTGTTGTATCCGGCGATCGACGCGGCCGCTGCCCTGGGCGCCACGGTGGTCAACATGCGCTGGGTCAAACCCTTGGACACCGCTTTGCTGTTGCAGGTTGCCGCCACGCACCGGGCGCTGGTGACGGTGGAAGAGGGCGCGACCATGGGCGGCGCAGGTAGTGCCGTGCTGGAGGCCCTGCAAGCGGCCGGGTTGTCGGTTCCGGTGCTGCAACTGGGCTTGGCCGATGCGTTCACCGAGCACGGTGACCCTGCCCATTTGTTGAAGTTGCAGGGCTTGGACGCGCCGGGAATTTTGGCGTCCATCCGGCAGCGTTTCGCCACCCTGTGCTCCGATCTGCCCCCTGCGGAGTAAGTGTGTTGTCAGGCGGTCGGCGCGCCCGCGCGCCTTGGCTTGCAGGAAGCTGAATGCTTGCTGCAAGTACCCCTTTTGCAAGGGAAAACCCGCACCGACAGGGGAAATCGCATTCCTACAATCGCGATTGACTTCAACAGTCCTTGTTGCGCGGGGTAGCTGCGCTGCAAGCTGGTTACAACACAATTACAGGAGTAAACCGAATGGATCGTCGCTCAATCATCAAAAACGCAGGTATTGCCGGCGTACTGGCTGCCGGTGCAGCCCCCGCAGTGCATGCCCAGGCCGCAGTGCGTTGGCGCCTGGCTTCGAGTTTCCCCAAGGCGCTGGATACGATTTTTGGCGCTGCCGAGATTTTTGCGAAACACGTCAAGGAAATGTCGGGCGGAAAGTTCGAGATCTCGGTCCATGCTGCAGGTGAACTTGCTCCTGCTTTCGGCGTGGTGGATGCGGTACAGCAGGGCTCTTTGGAGTGCGCGCACACGGCCCCCTACTACTTTTTTGGAAAGAACGAAGCGTTCGCGTTGGGTTGCGCCATCCCCTTTGGCTTGAACAGCCGCCAGATGACTGCGTGGATGTACCAAGGCAACGGCCTCAAGCTCATGCGCGAGTTTTATGCCAAGTACAGCATCATCAACTTCCCCATGGGCAACACCGGTGCGCAGATGGGCGGTTGGTATCGCAAGGAAATCAAGTCGCTCAAAGACCTGAAAGGCTTGAAGTTCCGCACAGGCGGCTTCCCCGGACGTGTGATGGAGAAGTTGGGTGTGGTGCCGCAAAACATTCCTGGCGGTGAAATCTATACGTCTCTGGAAAAAGGCACTATTGATGCTGCCGAGTGGATCGGTCCCTATGATGACCAGAAGCTGGGTTTCAACAAAGTGGCTCCCTTTTACTACTACCCCGGCTGGTGGGAGGGCGGTCCCCAGTTGGACTTGTTTATCAACCAAAAGGCCTACGAGGCCCTGTCGCCCGAGAACAAAGCGATTGTGGAAAACGCAGCGGCCTACGCCCACGTGGACATGCAGGCCAAGTACGATGCACGCAACCCCGCTGCATTGAAGCAGTTGGTGGGAAGTGGAACCAAGTTGCGCCCCTTCCCCAACGACGTGCTGGTGGCGGCATTCAAGGCAGCGGAAGAGACTTACGCTGAGTTGAACGAGAAAAATGAGGACTGGAAAAAAATCTACGCAGACTACGCCAAGTTCCGTGCAGAGTCGAACCTGTGGTTCCGCTTTACTGAGGCCAAGTTTGATTCCTTTATGCAAGCCCAGAAGCTGTAAAGCGCTTTGCTGGCAAACAAAAACCGCGCCTTGGCGCGGTTTTTTTTGGTCGGCATCTTGAAGGATATCACCGCGGATCTCGTGCAGCGGCCAGGGCCGTCTCCAGGCGTTTGAATTCGTCCAGCATGGCAGGGCTGGCGGCATAAAAAATGAAAAGCTTACCGCTGAAACTTTTGGTGTACAGGCGAGGCGCAAGCAACCACTCCAGCCCTCGCAAGCGAATCACCTTGGCGTAGGCGAGGTTGTCCAGCTCGATGCGCTTGGTCCACATCCATGACTGCTCGATGGCGGTGCTGCTCAGACGGGTCGTGCCCGTCACCACAAACCACACGGTGTAGGCCATCAAGCCCCAGGGCAGCCATAGCCAGCTGAACACATCGATCGCGCTTTGCGTGCGCGTGGCCATCTGATGCATCTGAAAGGCCCACAGGCCTGCGGCGGCCAGTAGCACCAATGCAATGCCTTTGAATACGGGCCCGTAAGAGGCGGATTCCATGGTTCCGTGGGGCAGGGTAGGGGCGAATTGTTGCGTCACGGGTGTGGGCTGTGGCGTCGTTTCGTGCATGGGGAAGCTCCTGAAAACAAAAAAGCCCCGGCTCGCGAGTCGGGGCCTGCCCCCTTGCAGGGGGATGTGCGTGGGTAGGTTTATTTCTTGAACAGTTCGTCGATCTTTCTCTGCTCTTCTTCGGCCGCCTTTTCGGCGGCATCGGTGGCGGGTGCGGTTTCGCCAGCCTTGAGCTCCACCACCGGGGCGGCTTCTTCTGTAGGCATCTCGATCACCACCTTGTCGATGTCTATCTCGACTTCTTTGTCCAAAAACATGGTGACAGACTGAGGAACGAAGATCACCACCACCACCAAGATGAGCTGCATGATCACCCAGGGGATGGAGCCCAGGTAAATGTCATTGGACAACACTGGCTTGGGGATCCGTTTGTCTTTGAACAAACTGTCGGCAATCCCCCGCAAGTAAAAGAGCGCAAAGCCAAATGGCGGGTGCATGAAGCTGGTTTGCAGGTTGACGCATAGCAGCACGCCGAACCATATCAAGTCGATGCCCATCTTGTCTGCCACCGGGGCCAGCATGGGAACGATGATGAAGGCGATCTCGAAGAAATCGAGGAAGAATGCCAGGAAGAACACAAAGATGTTCACCACAATCAGGAAGCCGACTTGACCACCGGGCAATCCGGCGAGCAAATGTTCCACCCACTTGTGCCCATCTACGCCTTGGAAGACCTGGCTGAACACGCGGGAACCGATCAGGATGAACACCACCATGGCGGTCAGGCGCATGGTGCCGGCCATGGCCTCCCAGATCAGGGCAGGCGTCAGGCGTTTGGACATGGCCGCCAGAATCAGGGCACCTACGACGCCCATGGCACCAGCTTCTGTCGGTGTGGCAATGGCGGTGTCCTGGAAGGGTAGGCCGCCCATGGAACCCAACACGGCAAAAATCAGCACCGCAGAGGGAATAATGCCGCGCAGGCATTTTGACCAAAGCGCCCAACCGTCCAGGGTGCGTTCTGTACGCGGGATGCCAGGCAAGTACGAGGGTTTGATGCGCGATAGCGCGAAGGTGTAGGCTGCAAACATCAGGACCTGCAGAATGGAGGGGCCCCACGCGCCCTTGTACATGTCACCGACCGGCTTGCCCAATTGGTCCGCCAGCACCACCAGTACCAGGGACGGTGGCACCAACTGCGTAATGGTGCCGGAGGCTGCCAATACGCCGGTGGCATAGCGCATGTTGTAGTTGTACTTCATCATCACCGGCAGGGAGATCAGGGCCATGGCGATTACCTGGCCTGCTACTGTGCCGGTAATGGCCCCGAGGATAAAGCCCACGATGATCACCGAATAACCTACGCCGCCGCGCATCGGTCCGAAGAGTTGGCCCATGGAGTCGAGCATGTCTTCAGCCAGACCGCACTTTTCCAGAATCGTGCCCATGAAGGTGAAAAACGGAATGGCTAGCAGCAACTCATTGTTCAGAATGGAGAACAGCGAGATCGGCAAGGTTCCCATGAATGCTGCGGGAAACCAGCCCATTTCGATGGCATAAAAGCCGCTGGCCAAGCCCAGCGCTGCCAGCGAGAAGGCGACCGGAAAGCCGATCAACATAATCACTACCAAGCCCGCGAACATCAGCGGGGGAAAGTGTTCCATTTGCATATGTGAATCCAGTGAGTCTTGTAGGGTGCGAAGTGCTTCAGGGGCTCAGGGGCACCTTACTGAAGAGGCTTCTCGTAGTGGGTGTCCATGGCATATTGGCCTCGCAGGTACGCCACGCGCTTGATGATTTCGGCCACGCCTTGCAGCCACACCATCGCAAAGCCCAGTGGCATGGCCAGCACAGCAGGCCAGCGGATCAGCCCCCCCGCGTTTTGCGACATTTCACCGGACACGTAAATGCCCCAGAAATACTGGGAGGTCAGATAGGTCAGCAAGCCAATCACGGGCAACAGGAACACGGTGAGGCCAAACAAGTCAACATAGACGGGCAGGTTGCGCTTGAGTTTCCCGTAGATCAGGTCCACGCGCACGTGCTCGTTGACTTTGAGCACCAAGGGTGCCCCCACCATCACGGTATAGGCAAAAAGGTACCACTGGATTTCAATCATTCCGTTGGACGTAATGTCCAGTCCGTAGCGCACAAAGGCGTTCCCCGCGCTGATCATGGCGGACAGCAGCACCGTCCACGCAGCAAAGGTGCCCAGCTTCCCGCTGATCCAGTCTATGCATGAGGCAAATTTCAAAAGAACATTCACAAGCAGTCTCCATATGGTCTTGTACGAGCGGCAATGCGAATTGGTGTGTTCGCATTCAACCCTGGGATAGTGCCCGAAAACCGCTGAAAAAAGCCTGACGTGTTTTCTTGGTGTTTACCCTAGACGCGGGTGCTGAGCCAGTAACTAACGCTGCGCATGCCCGCTATCGTGAGTGCAAGCGATCCGACCAGGTGGACCGTTGCGGTCCCCAGCGCCAAGCCATAGCGCTGCTGCCCCAGCATAGCCACGACCTCTGCCGAGAAACTCGAGAATGTGGTGAGCGCGCCCAAAAAGCCCGTCACCAGGGCAAGGCGCCACGCCGGGTCTAAATGCGGCATGGCCTGGAACACAGCAACACACACACCGATCAGGTAGCCGCCTATCAGGTTGGCGGCCAGCGTTCCCAGCGGCAGCGCGGTGCCCGCAGTAGCAACGGGGTTGAGCCACAGACCCAGCTGCCAGCGGGCCAGGGCACCCGCACACGCGCCCACACAAATGGCAATCACCGAGATCATCACGGAGATTCCGCTTTGAAAGGTTCCCCTCGCACCGTCAGCCCCTGGGCGGCGAACTTGGCAGCCGTTGCGGGTTTGATGCCTTTGACGCGGGCCATAAAGTCTGCCCAGCTCAGGAAGGGGCCAGCCTCTCGGGCCAGCAAGATGCGGGCCGTGGTGCTGGGGCCCAGGCCGCGCAGTCCATCGAGCTGGGCCTCGGTGGCGGCGTTGAGTTCCAGCGCGTGGGTGGCACCGCAGGCCAGCAGTGCCATACCGCACAGCCAACGGCGAACGATGGGCAGGGCTGCGAGGGTGAAGGCTTGCGGCATGGCGGCGCTTGGGGGCTGGTGGGTCAGGCTTTGCGGCTGGCCAACCAGTCCACATAACGGCTGACACCGGTTTGCACATCGGCAAAGGCGTGGTCGCAGCCGGTGGCGCGCAGGGCACTCAGGTCGGCCTGGGTAAAGCACTGGTACTTGCCGCGCAGGGCATCGGGGAAGGGCACGTACTCCACCAGCCCTTGGCGGGCGATGTCGTCTAACGCGAGGGCGGATTCGCCGCGCAGTCGGCGCATCGCATTCACCACCGAGCTGGCCACATCGTTGAACGGCTGTGCGCGGCCAGAGCCAAGGTTGAAGATGCCGCTTTGGGCCGGGTGGTCGAAAAACCAGAGGTTGACCGCCACCACGTCATCGACGAAGACGAAGTCCCGCATCTGCCCGCCTTGCGGGTAGCCACCGTATTCCCCAAACAGCTTGACCTTGCCCTCGGCTTTGAACTGGTTGAACTGGTGGAAGGCCACGCTGGCCATGCGACCCTTGTGCTGCTCACGCGGACCGTACACGTTGAAGTAACGAAAGCCTACCACCTGGTGGGTACGGCCCGCCTTGGTGCGTTCAAAGTTCACACCACACTCGCGGCGCATGCGCTGGTCGAACAGCAGCTTAGAGTAACCGTAGACATTGAGCGGGCCTTCAAAGGCCGGGTCTTCGCGGAAGGTGTCCGAGTCGCCGTAGGTGGCCGCGCTGGAGGCATACAAGAGGCGCGCGCCGCGCTTCTGGCAGGCCTGGAACAGGTTCCACGACAGCGTGTAGTTGTTGGCCATCATGTACTTGCCGTCTTGCTCCATGGTGTCGCTGCAAGCGCCTTCATGGAACACGGCCTCAATCTGGCCGTAGTGGCCTGCTGCGAACGCGTCGTAGAAGGTGTCCATGTCGACGTAGTCGGCAATCTGGAGGTCCACCAGGTTGCGGAATTTGTCGCCCTGGGTGAGGTCGTCTACCGCAATGATGTCGGTCAAGCCGCGGGCATTCAGCCCGGCAATGATGTTGCTGCCAATGAATCCGGCAGCGCCAGTGACCACGATGCGTGTCATACAAAAAGCTCCTCAAATGACACCGTGGCGGTGCCGAATTTTCCAACCACAATGCCACCGGCGCGGTTGGCCAGGGGCACGGCGTCGCGCAGCGTCATGCCCGCGCCTACCAAGGCCGCCATGGTCGCGATGACGGTGTCGCCTGCGCCGGTGACATCAAACACCTCGCGCGCTTGGGCGCTGACATGCATATGCCCCTGGGCATCAAACAGGGTCATGCCCTCTTCGCTGCGGGTCAGCAACACGGCGTCGAGTTGCAGTTGCTCGCGCAGCGCGCGGACCTTGGCGTGCAGGTCGGCCTCGCTAGTCCACATGCCGATCACTTGCTGCAACTCGGCCCGGTTGGGGGTGATAACGGTGGCCTGTTGGTAGCGGGAATAGTCGCTGCCTTTGGGGTCGATGAAGATCGGTTTGCCCGCCGCACGGGCGCGGGCAATCATGTCGCTGACGTGGGCCAGGCCACCTTTGCCGTAGTCGGAAAACAAGATGGCGTCGTGCTCGGCCAGTAACTGTGTGAAGGTCGCGGTTTGCGTGGCCAGCACCTCGCTTTTGGGCGTGTTTTCAAAGTCCAGGCGAATCAGCTGTTGCTGGCGGCCGATCACGCGCAATTTGACGGTGGTTTTGAGGTCGGCATCCCGCCCAAAGTGGGTGCGTATGCCGGTCTTGGCCACCAGCGCTTCGAGCTTATGGCTGGCTTCATCGTCGCCCACCACGGTCAGCAGCGAGGCCTGTGCCCCCAGCGTGGCGGCGTTGAAGGCCACGTTGGCCGCACCGCCGCAGCGTTCTTCTTCGTGGGTGATACGCACCACGGGCACGGGTGCCTCGGGTGAAATACGATCCACCGCTCCATACCAGTAGCGGTCCAACATGACATCGCCGACCACGAGGACGCGCGATGCCGAGAGTTTGTTTTTGTTCATGCTCATAAAAGGGGTCAAAGCTCCTCTACCCGGCGCGCGGGGTAGCTGTCCCATGCCTGGCACCCCGGGCATTGCCAGAAATGCACTTTTGCCTCAAAGCCGCAGGCGGCGCAGCGGTAACGCGTCAGCGGTTTCACAGCATGGTCCAACGCACGTTGAACCTGTGGATGAAAGGCCTCGCGCTCCAGCTTTTCGCCCGCTATCCATTTGCTTGCCGCGACCAGCGAGGGCTCTTTTTCTAAGTGGCGGGCATACCAGTCGCGGGCGGTGGGGGTGAGTTCGGTGGTGCAGGCTTCCAGGCTGACAATGGCGTCCAACACATCCAGCGAGGGCACCTCGTGGTAGGTGGCCTTCAATAGTTCCAGGGTGGGTGCGACTTGACCAGAGGCCATGGCGCTTTGCGCCAGCAAGGGGGCAATGAGCGGAATCGCGGCAGGCGATGCATGCAGCGCGTCCGTCAGCACGTGACAGCTCTGGGCCGATTGCCCGTCTTGGGCCAGCAGTGCCGCCATGTCCATGCGCGGGCGGGGTACCTGTGGCGCGCTGTCGATCGCTTGTTGCAACAAGCGCTTGGCGCCTTCGGTATTCCCGGTGGCTTGCAAGGCCGCAGCCTGTTCACACAGGTAGTGTGCCAGTCGTCCGCTAAAGCTGCCTTGGCCCGAGCGTTCGAGCTTGCGGGCGATGTCGGCGGCCTGTTCCCAGTCGCGCGAGCGTTCGTAGTTTGCCAGCAGTGCCAAGCGTGCCTGTACTTCGAAGCGGGTGCCTTCGAGCTTGAGAAGCGCTTCCTCTGCACGATCCAACAGCCCGGCTTTAAGGTAGTCCAGCGCCAGTGCATGCTGGGCGCGGTGGCGGTCATCCTGGCTCAGGTCGCCGCGCGAGAGCAGGTGCTGGTGTACCCGCACAGCGCGTTCGTACTCGCCACGGCGTCGAAACAGGTTGCCCAGGGCAAAGTGCAATTCGGACGTATCCGGGTCGTTTTGCACGGCCTCAATGAAGGCGTCGATCGCTTGGTCCTGTTGCTCATTTAGCAGGAAGTTCAGGCCCTTGAAATAGGCTTTGGGCGCTTGGCGGTTTTCCAGTCGTAGCTGACGAAGGTCCAAACGCGAGGCCAGCCAACCCAAGACGAATGCAATGAGCAGACCGAGCAGCCAAATGGAAATATCAAAGTCCATGCGGAGGTATATCGATGAGCGCGTTGGCGGCTTGCGCGGTAGGGGGTGCGGCCTTGCGCACCATCAAAACGTCGTTACGGGCTTGTTGAGCGGCAGCGCGCTGTCGCCACCAGCGTGGCACCATGCCAACTATGCCCAGCAGAAGGCCAGATGAAAACGCCCCCAACACCACCAGCACCATCGGTGCAGTCCATCGGGTGCCAAAGAAAAAGTGCACCGTGGCATCGTGTTGGTTGTTCAGGGCGAAGGCGAGCAACGTAAAAAAAATGGCCGCTTTAAGTAGCCACTTAAAGAGCCATGCGACTTGTTTCATTCGGGTCCTCGTTGTCGAGG
>JARXAM010000117.1 GCA_029865845.1 Rhodoferax sp.
GCGCTCCGGCGACAAAGAGTCCGTCAAGCTGGTGTCCATCCTGGAGCGTTGCCAGACTGCCTTGAACGAAGCCAAGCCAGTGCGCACGATTGATTTCAGCAAAGAAGAGCTGCCTTTGTTGAAGCAGTTCTTCCTGATCACCGCCAAGCCTGCCATGTTTGTGGCGAACGTGTCCGAAGATGGCTTTGAGAACAATCCGCTGCTGGACCGATTGACCGCTTTTGCCAAGGCCCAGGGGGCACCCGTAGTGGCCATTTGCGCCAAGATGGAAGCAGAGCTTTCCGAGATGGACGATGCGGACCGTCTGGAGTTCTTGAAAGAACTCGGCCAGTCCGAGCCAGGCCTGAACCGCTTGATTCGCTCCGCTTACAGCTTGTTGGGTCTGCAAACCTATTTCACCGCGGGTGTGAAGGAAGTGCGCGCTTGGACCATCCATGTGGGCGACACCGGCCCCCAAGCTGCGGGCGTGATCCACACTGACTTCGAGAAGGGCTACATCCGTGCCCAGACCATCGCGTTTGACGACTTCATTGCGTTCAAAGGCGAGCAGGGAGCCAAGGATGCCGGCAAGATGCGCGCCGAAGGTAAGGAATACGTCGTCAAGGATGGCGACGTGATGAACTTCCTGTTCAGTTCCTGATGAATCTTTCCATGGACGTCATGTGACCTTGTCGTATGACTGGTTGGCCCTGGGAGCAGCGGCCTGCTGGGCCCTCACTGGGCTGATATCCGCTCCGCAAGCGCGCCATTTGGGCGCGTTTGCGTTTACGCGCTGGCGCATGGGGCTGGTGTTTGTGATGCTCGCTCCGGTCGTGCTTGCCAATGGTGCGTGGCACAGCATTTCCTGGGCACAAGCTGGGGTGCTGGTTGCCAGTGGGCTCATTGGCATTTTTGTGGGGGACACCGCGCTGTTTGCGTCCATGAACCGGCTGGGCCCTCGCCGCACGGGCGTATTGTTTGCCACCCATGCGCTTTTCAGTGCGCTATTGGGATTTTGGGTGCTGGATGAACGCATGGGCACCCAAGCGCTCATGGGCGGTGCCTTGGTGGTCGGCGGTGTGATGACGGCCATTGCGCTCGGAGCCCGCAAAGATGAGTCGCATGCGCTGGAGCAAACGCGTGGCCACGTGCCGTCTGGTGTTGCCTTGGGTTTGGTGGCAGCGCTGTGTCAGGCGACCGGGTCTCTGATTGCCAAGCCAGTCATGGTAACCGGCGTGGACCCGGTGGCCGCCACCGTGCTGCGGGTCGGTGCCACATGTGCCGCCCACCTCGTTTTGCTGTGGGCGGGTGCGCGAGTGGCGCGTACCCACAACGCAGTGTCCTGGCCCGTGCTGGGCTGGGTTTCCCTGAGCGGGATGCTTGGCATGGGTTTGGGGATGAGCCTGATCCTGCTCGCTCTTCAGCATGGGCATGTGGGCATGGTCGGTATCTTGTCTTCTGTGTCGCCGGTGCTGGTGCTGCCTTTGTTGTGGTGGCATTTGGGGCGAGCCCCCGCAATGGGTGCCTGGTGGGGGGCTGGCCTGACGGTGGTGGGCACAGTGATGGTTTTGGTCCGGTAAAGGAAACAACGCGTGACGTCTATCAATCACACTTTTGCCGATATCTCTCAGCTGGGGGCTTTTGATGCCGTGATCGATGCCCGCTCTCCTGGCGAGTTTGCCTTGGATCACATTCCCGGGGCTATCAACTGCCCGGTGCTGGATGACGAGGAACGCATTCGGGTGGGAACGCTCTACAAGCAGGTGTCTCCGTTTGAAGCCCGCAAGGTGGGCGCGGTATTGGTGGCGCGCAATGTGGCATGCCATATTGAAACCCTGTTTGCCGCCCACCCCAAATCCTGGCGCCCGCTGGTGTACTGCTGGCGCGGCGGGCAGCGCAGTGGTTCGTTCACCCACATTCTGAATGAGGTGGGCTGGACGGCGCGACGACTGAGCGGGGGCTACAAATCGTGGCGGCACCATGTGCTGACCGAACTCGAGGTCGTCCCTGCCCGTTTCGATTTTCGGGTGCTGGCGGGGCCTACCGGCTCGGGCAAAACCAAGGTACTGGAAGCCTTGGCGCTGCTGGGCGAACAGGTGTTGAATTTGGAGGCCATGGCCGCCCACAAAGGCTCGGTGCTCGGCGGGCTGCCCGACCAGGTGCAACCCTCCCAAAAGATGTTCGAAACCCAGGTGCTGCATACCTTGTCGGCCTTTGATCCCGCGCGCCCGGTGTATGTGGAAGCAGAAAGCAAGCGTATCGGCCTGCTGCGCCTGCCGGATGCGGTATACCAGGGCATACAGCGCGGACAGTGGCTGGGTTTGCACGTGCCTGTCAAAGCACGCGTGCGCTTTTTGCTGCAGGACTACGCCTACTTCGTGCACAGCCCGGTATTGATTGCACAGCTAGAGCGCCTGGGCGCGACTTGTGGCAAGGCCCAAGTCGAGGCATGGAAACATCTGATCGCGAATGGGCACTACGAAGCCTTGGTGGAAGACCTGTTGGTGAAGCACTACGACCGGTACTACGACCGCTCCATGCCACAACTCCAATCTGCCGATGCCAGAGGGCTTGCGTTGGCCACAGATGATGTGAGCGACGCCGGGTTCATGGACTTGGCGCGCCGCATCGCGCAGCCCAGCTAGGTCACCACAAGGCCATCAAGCCCAGGGCACCGGCGGTCAGGGTGATGTAGCGCAGGCATTTGCCTACGGCCATATAGGCCACACACGGCCAAAAAGGCAGCTTGAGCCAGCCCGCCACCGCGCACAGGGGGTCGCCTACGATGGGTAGCCATGCGAGCAAGCAGGCTTTGGGTCCCAAGCGGCGCAGCCAGTGCAGGGCACGCACATGGCTGACCGAGCCGTCAAACTTATGGGCCACATCGCACGCGGCTTTGCCCATCCACCAAGTGACGGCACCCCCTGCGGTATTGCCTGCTGTGGCTATCGCAATCACAGGCCAGAACATGTCGGGTTGCAGGTGGACCAGGCCCAGCACTACAGGCTCCGAGCCCATGGGTAGCAAGGTGGCCGACAACAGGGACACCGCGAACACGGCGCTCAGGCTGTACGCGGGCAAGGCCAGCATTTGCAGAAGGTCGGTGATCCAAGCGTCCATGATGATCCCAGTATAGGCAGTCGGGCACAGTACATTGTTGGCCAGGCAACATTTCAATTGCTGAAATATTGAGCAGTTAGAATACGTGCCCGGCCCGCAGCAATGTGGGCCTTCATGTTTTTACCGACTCCCGGTTTCCTTACCCCTCATGCACATCGGCCCATTCGTTTTGGCGAATCACCTCTTTGTTGCCCCTATGGCGGGGGTTACCGACAGGCCGTTCCGACAGCTATGCAAAAAGCTGGGGGCGGGGTACGCGGTGAGTGAAATGGTGACCTCCCGCAAAGATTTGTGGAACAGCCTCAAAACCTCCCGCCGCGCCAACCACGATGGCGAGCCCGGCCCGATTGCGGTACAGATCGCGGGCACCGAGGCGGCCATGATGGCCGAGGCTGCCGCCTACAACATCGACCGTGGCGCCCAGATCATCGACATCAATATGGGCTGCCCGGCCAAAAAGGTGTGCAACAAATGGGCGGGTTCCGCCTTGATGCAGGACGAGCGGCTTGCCATCGACATTGTGGAAGCGGTGGTCAAGGCCTGCGCACCCCGTAATGTGCCGGTGACCTTGAAGATGCGCACTGGCTGGTGCCAGGCCGAAAAGAATGCCGTTGTGCTGGCCCGCGCCGCCGAGGCCGCAGGCGTGCAAATGGTGACGGTGCATGGCCGCACCCGCGAGCAAGGGTACAAAGGTGCTGCGGAATATGACACCATTGCCGCCGTCAAAGCGGCCTTGCGCATTCCGGTGGTCGCCAATGGCGACATTACGACGCCTGAGAAGGCCCGTGACGTGCTGGCTGCTACGGGTGCCGACGCCATCATGATTGGCCGTGCTGCGCAAGGTTACCCGTGGATCTTCCGCGAGGTGGCGCACTTTCTGGCCACTGGCACGCACCTTGCGCCGCCGCTGGTGCGTGAAGTCAAGAAGCTGTTGGTCGAGCACTTGCACGACCACTACAGCTTGTACGGCGAATTTATTGGTGTGCGCTCAGCGCGCAAGCACATTGGCTGGTACCTGGAGGATCTGCCGGGTGGCGAGGACTTCCGTCAACGCATGAATCTGTTGGAAGACAGCGTCGCGCAAGTGGCAGCCGTAGAAGCGTATTTGGATGAGTTGAACGAAAAAATGGATCGCTTGCCCCCACGGGACACAGCGACCGGACAGGCAAGGGGACATGACATGATGGAATTGGCAGCATGAGCAAGAAGCACTTGGATGAGTGCGTGCGTTCCAGTCTGGAATCGTATTTCGCAGACTTGGACGGCATTGAGCCCGGCGGCATGTACGACATGCTGGTTCGCGCGGTAGAGAAACCCCTGCTGGAGGTGGTCATGGCCAAAGCCGACCAAAACCAGTCCAGGGCGGCCCAGTGGCTGGGCCTGAACCGCAACACCTTGCGCAAAAAGTTGGTGGAGCACAAGCTGCTCAGTTAAGTTAGCCCGCCAGCTCCTGCTTGGGTGTGGGGGTTTGGTGACACGTTTTTTGGTTTCACTTTTTCTCCCCCTATGAACGCACAAAAAACTGCATTGCTGTCCGTCTCTGACAAGACGGGCATCGTTGAACTCGCCCAGGCGCTGCACGCCCAAGGCGTCAAGCTCTTGTCCACCGGCGGCACCGCCAAACTGCTGGCCGATAAAGGCTTGCCTGTGACTGAAGTGGCCGAGATGACCGGCTTTCCCGAAATGCTGGATGGTCGGGTAAAGACCTTGCATCCCCGCGTGCACGGGGGCTTGCTGGCGCGCCGCGACTTTCCCACCCACATGGCAGCGCTGGCCGAGCACAACATCAACACCATCGACTTTCTGGTGGTGAACCTGTATCCGTTTGAAGCCACCGTGGCCAAGGCCGGGTGCACGCTGGAAGACGCGATCGAAAACATCGACATCGGCGGCCCCGCCATGGTGCGCAGCGCGGCCAAAAACTGGAAAGACGTGGCGGTGCTGACCGACGCAGCCCAGTACGGCACGGTGATCGCCGAGCTGAAAGCCCATGGCGCGGTGAGCGACAAGACCAAGCTCGGCCTGTCCATTGCCGCCTTCAACCGCATCAGCCAGTACGACGGCGCGATCAGCGACTACCTGTCGGCCATCCAGATCGGGGTCGATGTGCCCGCTGGCGACAAGGCGCCGGTGTTGGATCGGTTCCCTGGCCAAAGCAACGGCCGCTTCGTCAAGGTGCAAGACCTGCGCTACGGTGAAAACAGCCACCAGCACGCCGCGCTGTACCGCGACCTGTTTCCCGCGCCCGGCTCGCTGGTCACCGCCAAGCAACTGCAAGGCAAGGAGCTGAGCTACAACAACATCGCCGATGCGGATGCTGCGTGGGAATGTGTGAAGAGCTTTGACACACCGGCCTGCGTGATCGTCAAGCACGCCAACCCGTGTGGTGTGGCCGTCGGTGCCAACGCATTGGAGGCCTATAGCAAGGCATTCCAGACCGATCCCACCAGTGCGTTCGGCGGCATCATTGCGCTGAATACCGAGTTGGACGAGGCCGGTGCGCAGCAAATTTCCAAGCAATTTGTAGAAGTGCTGATGGCGCCCAGTTTCACGCCTGCCGCCCTGGAAGTGTTCAAGAGCAAGGTCAATGTGCGCATTTTGCAAATTGATGTGCCCAAGGGCGGAACCACCCCCTGGGAGCAAGGCCGCAACCTGATGGACATGAAGCGCATCGGCTCTGGCATCCTGCTGCAAACCGCCGACAACCACGAACTGGCGCTGAGCGACCTGAAGGTGGTGACCACCAAGCAACCCAGCCCAGAAGAACTCAACGACCTGTTGTTCGCCTGGAAGGTGGCCAAGTACGTCAAATCCAATGCCATCGTCTTCTGCAAGGGCGGCATGACTATGGGCGTGGGCGCAGGTCAGATGAGTCGCCTGGACTCGGCTCGCATTGCGTCCATCAAAGCGGGTCACGCTAATCTGTCGTTGGCAGGCACGGTGGTGGCCAGCGACGCCTTCTTCCCTTTCCGCGATGGCCTGGATGTGGTGGTGGATCATGGAGCGACCTGCATCATCCAACCCGGCGGGTCCATGCGCGACCAAGAAGTCATTGACGCTGCCAACGAGCGTGGCGTGTCCATGGTGTTTTCCGGCGTACGCCACTTCCGCCACTAAGTCCTATGCAACATCACATCACCTCCAGCCTGCAAGAGGCGCACGCCGCACTGACCCAGCTGCTGGCCAACCCGGCCGCATTGGGCAGCGTGGAGCAGGCCGCGCAACTGCTGATTGCCACCTTTGAACGCCAAGGCCGTGTGTACTCCTGCGGCAACGGCGGCTCCATGTGCGATGCCATGCACTTCGCCGAAGAACTGACCGGCCGCTACCGCAAGGACCGCAAAGCCTTGGGCGCTACTGCTATCAGCGATGCGGGCCACCTGACCTGCGTGGGCAATGACCACGGCTACGAGCAAGTGTTTGCCCGCTATATCGAAGGCCATGGCCGCCCCGGTGACTGTTTGGTGGCGCTGAGCACCAGCGGCACCAGTAAGAATGTGGTCAAGGCGGCCGAGGCCGCCAAGGCCTTGGGCATGACCGTCATCATCCTCAGTGGCAAACGCAGCGAGAAGCTGGAACCCTTGAGCGATGTGTACATCTGCACCCCCGGTGGCACCTACGCAGACCGGGTGCAGGAGCTGCACATCAAGGTGTTGCACATCCTGATCGAGCTGATCGAGCGCCACTTCTTTCCCGAGAACTACGTCGGCGAGTGAGCGC
>JARXAM010000120.1 GCA_029865845.1 Rhodoferax sp.
CCTGACCTTACCTATCATTTCCATGGTGATCACCTTCTGCTCTCCTGCTGAAGTTTTCAGCAGGTCAGTGGAACACCCTGGTCAATTTTGGATCGGCACTTACGCAGCTAGGTGGTCAGTTTTCGGTCGGCGGCAACAGTCGACAGTCGCCGTCTGATCCCGATCGGGCATGGGCGCGTCGAGCCAGAATCCACGTCCGCACAGCTGATCCATGCGCCGAAGTTCTGTTGAGCAACTGGCAGCGAGGCGTTTTGGCAACTTTGTCAGATCAGGTTGCTGAATCAACGCGAAGTAGCGTGTGTCATTGGCCGATAGCAGGCGGCGCCGAAGCAAGTCGAGCCGCCTCTTGATCACGATGGCTACCATGCGTCGAATGACGCCCGACGCTGCTACTGCAATGCCTGACGCCTTAAGCGAAACCTTTGACCATTTTCGGCCGGTTCGCGCCGAAGGCCCGAGGCGCAGCAGCAGCAAGTAGCGCACTGCTTGCAAAGCAGTAGCCTCCGCTTGTTGCACATGCGTCAACTGCGCTTCCAGAGAAGCGACGGCCTCCGGCAATGGTTTCATGTCGACGTGGGCGTATTCGTTCGCCGTCAATGCCGACAGCGCTGCTTCATGCAAGTCAACGGACATGATTGCGTCGATGCGATGGCCATGCACCAACCACTTTTCAGGTGTGGACCACACGAGCAATTGTTCGCCATGACCAGCTAGCGCCTTCAAGCGCCCGAGCGTGTGTACGTCAACCGACTGGATCTCATGAGCCTGGACCTGCGCTGCAGCATTCAGGCGGCAGCGATCCTGATCGCCGAAATCGAGTTTCGGATTCAGTGTCGGCGCGGCAAAACTGTTGGCTTCAGACAGCATTGACAGTTTCCTCAAAGGGGTTTGACGCTGAACCCAGGTACCCTAAGACTGCCGATGCGGATCTCATGTTTGTTCGATGCGACTGTGGCGGCCAGAAGTCCAGGATTCATTTCTTTCAATGGTAACAATGCCGTTCGAACGTTTTGCAATTCAGCATCAAGGGAACTCATGGCAAAGCTCGCCACCGGCATGCCTTCCTCTTCGATCTCCAATTCGGCCAGCCGCAGCATCAGCCCGGGGTAGGCGTCCGGCGTGATGATCGCGTTGTCGTGGCATAGCGTGCAGCGGTGCGTAGTGCAGATATTGATGCCATCGGCATTGAACGTCGGGTCAGCCAACTTCGAAGGGTGGTGAGGATCTCGGCAGCCCACACCGTAGCGGCTCTTGAGAGCCTCACGATACTCGACCAGCCGCAGGGCCATGCGGGTCTGCTCTTCGGGTGTCTTTTCAGCATAGCGCGTTTCTAGCGCCAGCAGCGTGGGATCAAGCTTGCCTGAGGCGAACGACCCGAAGAGCGCTTGTGCAAAAAAACGGTGCTTCTTGATGATACGTGCTCGGACGACCGTATTTTCTAAGTAGCCGACGGTTGTACTCAAGCGCTTGTGATCCAGTGCGACCATGACAGCCAGTACTTCACCACCAGAGTAGCCAAGCGCCCATGCGGCGTACGAGTCGCGAAAGCGACGAGGAAGCATAGAATCGATTTCAGGTTTCTGCTGCGCGCGCCGCACTTCGTTGAGCCGGCATGTAACCCATTGGAGGTAGGATTGTCCCGGCTGTACTGTAGAGTAGTCGATATCTGTGAGCCAGGTGATGCCGTGCATTCCCCGATAGAGCCACACCGATCGCACGGCGTCCGTCAGATCCAGGACCTGCTGCTGCAGCCCATTCGCCTGGTCGTCTGTAGCACCCTCGTCAATCGCCTTCTTCATTGACGCGCGTGCGGCCTCCAGTCTCCTGTTCAGCGCTACGCGCAGTGGCCATGTCCTGATGATCAACTCGACCAGGACGGGGCCCGGGGTCAGGTGTTGCTTCCACTTGTAGGTCCGACTGACCCAAGACTTGGATCGATCTTTCCATCCCTCGATGTAGTACTCGCCGTCGATAGGACTTTGCACAAGGAAGGGGCAACACTGCAAGACCCAGAGCCGCCTTTGGGAATCGCTTGCTGCCGGACTGCTCAGATCATCCGAAATCTGAAGGCCCTCAGGTAGGTCGAGCCTAAGTTCCAATAAGACAGAGGGATTGAGACCACCGACTGCCAAACACAGGTGGAACGCCGATCGTATGTCGATGCCATTCGGGTAGATCGCCTTGGCAATTTCGGATATGTTGAAGGCCTTGACTGGTAAAGACTGGTCGCTAGCG
This sequence comes from Rhodoferax sp., assembly GCA_029865845.1. Lineage (GTDB taxonomy): Bacteria > Pseudomonadota > Gammaproteobacteria > Burkholderiales > Burkholderiaceae_C > Allorhodoferax. The sequence goes on from JARXAM010000120.1 coordinate 2,236, forward strand.
CTTTCGACAAGATCTTGTCTTAGCAGATCAACATGCCCGAGCCGCTTGACAGTTGCCTGCCATAGACACAAGCCAGCAACCAGCGCAACCTTTTCCTTGGATAGCGAAACCATTGCTGAGATTGAAGGTTCCGGACGCAATGGCGGATGCGCGGCGTTGACCTGTTTAGGCACACCATGTCGAGGTGTTGCTATTGGGAGCTGACCAGCGGCAGATCCGACAGCCATGACCCCAGAGATAAGTTGTTGAGTCTGAGACCAACGGTCAATGGCGTGGTGCCAGTCGGCCTTGATGCCGTGGTAAATCGCTTTGATGTCCTCTGGTGGGGGGACTTCAACCTGCTTCCGCTTGCGTTTTGCTGGAGGCTGCCAGTGCAGAAGACGTTTAATGCCCAGCGCCAGCCGCGTGATGTCGGCCAACACCACGAAGCTGTGAAAGTCGTTCGGCGACATGCCAGACTGTACTGCGCGACTTCCGTGCAGGGCACCAAGATCTAGGACGCTTGTGAGGCGTTTGACCAGTGAGTCTTGCGAAATCGTCCGGCTCTCTTCAGCCTCGATCGAGTCGAACAGCCGCCACCACTTCCGCAGCCCGGTCATGATAGTGTCAATCGTGCGAGGTGCCGCTAAGGAATGTCGTGCCTGAATGGCTGGTACGAGTTGCTCGATGAGAGCACGACGTGGACTATATGACGCATTGCCATGATCCAACGATCCTTCGGCAAACTCTCTGAGGTCGACCAGGTACGGCTTGGTCGGATGCCGTGTCCAGAAGACGAGCGGATCAGTTTGCCTGAGGTCTGCCGCTTGTTGGCGCACCAATGACAAGGTGCCGGCTTGTGACTGAAGATGATCTTTGCTGGCTGATCGCCGTGGTGACGCGGCTGGCGAAGCAGGGCCGGCGGGTTCAACTGGATGGTCGATGTTGCTTGACATGTGTGGTTTTGACCTTATCCGAACTCAGTCGTCCGCACAATCTGCAGAGGCCGAGTTCAGGTAGTTGGCATAGCTCGTCGGCAGGGCGACGCTCAACTGTCGTGCCACCCAGCGGATGTAGCGCTGGGTTGTTGCCAGATCGAGGTGCCCGAGCTGGTCCTTGATCTCCAGGCGGATGATATCGGTCGCCATGGCGATGAGACTTCGACCCGCTCCATCGCCCCGGTACTTGAGATCGGCCTCCATCAACTTCAGTTCTCGCCAAAGTTTCATGCATGCCCACCAGTGCCTCCCCCTGTGTGGTGACCACCCTTTAAAGGGAAGTGCATCGACATTGCGCCAGCAGTTTGTCACGCGGTCATACCCGATCGGAAGTCCTGTTCTCTCATCCAGAAAGAGATGCGGGTCGCTCATTCGACGGGAAAGCTCGGACCCTTTGAACCCTGCCTTCAATACCATCAAGCTGCGGCGTCGCGCCTTGTGTTGGTAATCACGCAGCCGGCGGGCGAGCATCAGCGGCACCAGGATCTCCCGCTCGGGGCCAATCTTGTCTCCTTCGACTTCGCCGAACGTTCCGCCCTTTGTGCCATAGCGGATCGTCACCACGATGTTCTGGTCTTCAGGCCGAGCAGTGGGGTTCACGATTACCCAGTCAGCCTCGCTCCTGGGAATTGTGTCGACACGCCATCCGATCAACTCGGCTTTGCGAATTGCAGTTTGCAGGACAAGTTCGCAGGCGAGTGCCATTGCAGAACCGTGCCGTCGCTCTAGATCAGACAGCCACAACCCGAGTTGTTGATCGGTTGGAAGTTGCAGATCCTTGCGGCGCGGACGCGCACGGCCTTTCCGCGCACGCACGGTGCGAGTTGCCGAACCTGTCGAACTCGCCGAACCAAAGTGGAGATCCCGATCCTCTGTCGGCACGGAAAACCGCAAGCGACGTCCCTTGTCGGCCAGCCAGGACAAGTATTCACAGGCACGGTCAACGCGTGCGTTGACCGTGCTCGGGCTCAGCGCGCACGAGGTGACCGACCACGTGCCCGCCATCATCTCGGACTGGTATCGCCCGTAGATATGACGGACGTAGTCGATCTTCTTGAGGTCCAGATTGCGTGTCCACGCGTACGACAGAAAGTCGGCTAGGGCCTGGGCGTAGGTTCTCTGACTGCTTGGAGTGACTGGAGGTTGCTGACCGCCAACGGCCGGCGGCCAGTAGCCAAGACAGCGCTCGTACAGGAACTCGTTGGCGTCCTCATCGAACCTCGTTCCTCCGTCACCCATGATCACGGGCAGGTCAGCCGCATGTGGGTACCCCATCGCGGCAAGGGCATCGGTCTGTGGCTGGATTGCGGCGAATCTCTGCATAATGCTTAAAAGGTTTACATAGATCTTTGTGACTGTCAATACATACAGCTTGTTGAAATGCTCAACGATGCTGTGACATCAGTACACATAAACCGCAACGTATGCGCCTATTGCGGGGGGCATTTCCACGAATCCGAGCTGACCCGCGAGCACATCATCCCCTTTGCCCAGCGCGGCGTGGACACCTGGATGAACGTGGTCACTGCCTGCAAGCCCTGTAACCACCGCAAGAGCCACCGCACCCCCGAGCAGGCCCACATGCCTTTGCTCTACACGCCCTATGAGCCCAGCCTGTGGGAAGACTTTATCTTGCGCAACCGCCGCATCCTGGCGGACCAGATGGAGTTTTTGATGGCGCACGTGCCTGCTTCGTCGCGTTTGCTGGTTTAGCATGGGGGCATGCATACCCGCCCCGCCCCCAGCCCAGCCACTCGCACCCCCACCGAGCGCCCGCGCATCGCGCTGATTGCGCACGATCGCAAAAAAGACACCATGGTGGCGCTCGCCCGCGAGTTTGCCCCCTACCTGCAAACCTGCACCTTGATGGCCACCGGCACCACCGGCGGGCGCTTGGTGGATGAGGTGGGCCTGACGGTGGAGCGCATGCTCAGCGGCCCCTGGGGCGGCGACCTGCAAATTGGTGCTCGCTTGGCGGTGGGCGAGGTCGACGCAGTGATTTTTTTGCGCGACCCCATGACCCCGCAACCCCACGAACCCGACATCAACGCCTTGGTGCGCGCCTGCGACGTGCACGACGTTCCCTGCGCTACCAACCTCTCCAGCGCACGCTTGATGCTGGCGCAACTGCTGCTCAAAGGCTAGGCGCAGGCGAGAGGGGTGCCCGGCAGCAAGGCCCCGGTCACTTAACCCACTGTGAGGGGCACGAACAGGCGATCTTCTCCGCGCAGTACCAGCAGCGCGAGCTTTTTGCGCCCGTGGCCGAGCTGGGCCTTGAGGGTGTCGGCAGACTCGGCCAGCGCCCCGTTGACAGACAGAATCACATCGCCACTGCGCAGTCCGGCGCGCTTGGCAGGGCCATCGGCCACGCCCTCCACCAAGAGTCCGGCGGTCACTTGCGCCTCGGATCGCTCCTGACGGTTCAGGGGGCGTACGGCCAAGCCGAGTTGTTTTTCTTGCGGCGCTGCTGGGGCGGTGGCGACCTTGTCGGCCTCCAGTTGGCCCAGGGTCATGCGCAGTTCCTGGGCCTTGCCTTGTCGCCAAATACGTACCTGGGCCTGGGTGCCGGGAGCGCTGTCAGAAACCAGCGGCGGCAGTTCGCTGGACTGGGTGATGGCGGTGCCGTTGAAGGTCAAAATGACGTCGCCGACCTGCAAGCCCGCTTTGTCTGCCGCACTGCCCTTGTCCACGGAGTTCACCAATGCACCGGCAGGTGCGTCCAGCCCAAACGACTCTGCCAGTTCGGGGCTCACTTCTTGGATGGTGACGCCCAAGCGGCCACGGCGCACGCTGCCGTGCGCCAGCAACTGGCCTTCGACCTTCATGGCCACATCGATCGGAATGGCGAACGACAGGCCTTGGTAGCCGCCACTGCGGCTGTAGATTTGGGAGTTGATGCCTATGACTTCGCCCGCCATGTTGAACAGCGGGCCGCCCGAGTTGCCGGGGTTGATGGCTACATCGGTTTGCAAAAAGGGCACGTAGCTCTCGTCGGGTAGGGTGCGCGACTTGGCCGACACGACGCCTGCAGTAACCGTGTTCTCGAAACCAAATGGCGAGCCAATGGCGACCACCCAATCGCCTACGCGGCTGCTTTGGGGGTCGCCGATTTGGACGGTGGGCAGGTCTTGGGTGTTGATCTTGAGCACGGCCACGTCGGACAACTTGTCCATGCCCACCACCTTGGCCTTGAATTCGCGCTTGTCTTTGAGCTTGACGGTGACTTCGCTCGCATCGGCCACCACATGGGCGTTGGTCAGCACGACCCCGTCGGCCTTGACGATGAAGCCCGAGCCCGCGCCGCGTGTGGGGGTGTCGTCTTGCTGCACCGGGGGCTGGAAGCGGCGGAAAAATTCATAAAACGGGTCGCGCGGGTCCAGTTGCGGCGCGCCGGGGCGGGCGGTGGTTTTGACCATGCCCTGCACACTGATGTTGACCACCGCAGGCCCCTGCCGTTCGGCAATGTCGGCAAAGCCCGCAGGCGGTGCCCCGCGTGCATTGAGGTGTGGGTTGGCCATGGTGGCGGGTGTAGACGCGCCCGGTGCAGAGGCCGGGCTGCGCTGGGACAATGCGTAGCCGCCCAAAAAGCAGCTGGCCGTCAGTACACCTACGAAAGAGGCTTTGGCATAGAGGGAACGCTTTGTGGAGTGCATAAGGTCATCCTTCTGTAATGAACAAGACCTGCCAAACATAGGGGCACCACTGCGCCGCTTCTACCCCCTCTGGTGCAAAGTAATGTGAAGTTGTTTGTACCCCTCCCGGCCATGCGCCCGTGCAGGCTTACAGCGGGTGGCTTACCAGCTTGAAGTCGGGGTCTTCGTCAAAGGTTTTGACGGTAAAGCCCAGGCTGCGCATGAGCTTGAGCATGCCGGGGTTGTGGGTCAGCACCAGGCCTTCGATTTCGCTCAGGCCCTTGTCGCGGGCCACGTCCATGATGGACAGCATCAGCCGCGTGCCCAGGCCCTTGCCCGCAAAGTCGTCGGCCACCACCAGCGAGAACTCGCAGCTTGATTTGTCGGGATTGGTCACATAGCGCGAGACGCCGATGATGCGTTCAGACTCCAGCATCTGGCCGTCCTCCCCCGCGCTGCGGGTGGTGTGCACTGCGACCAGCGCCATCTCGCGGTCGTAGTCAATCAGTGTGAAGCGTGCCAGCAGGGCTGGGGGCAGCTCATGCATGCTGGAGACGAAGCGGAAGTAGCGGCTCTCTTTGGACAGGCCCTGCACCAAGTGTTGCAGCATGTGCGCGTCGTCGGGTTGCACCGGGCGCACCGTGTATTCGCCCCCGCCACGCAAGGGCCATAGCTGCTCGTACTGCGCAGGGTAGGGCAGGATGGACAGGTGGTTGTAATTGTGGACGCCACCACTGCCCGCAGGGGCCGTGTCGATGACGATGCGGGCGTCCACGGCCAAGGCTCCCTGGGCATCCACGATGATGGGGTTGATGTCCATCTCCCGCAGTTGCGGAAGCTCGCACACCATCTCGGAGATGCGCAGCAAAATTTGCTCTAGCAGGTCGATATCGACGGCAGGGCTGCCGCGCCACTCGCCCAGCGTGTGGGCGACCCGGGAGCGTTCGATCAGGCGGCGTGCCAAAAACTGGTTGAGCGGGGGCAGTTCCATGGCGCGGTCGTCGATCAACTCGATCATGGTGCCACCCGCCCCAAACGCAATCACCGGGCCAAAGGGCGCATCGGTGACCAAACCGATGCAAATTTCCCGGCCATGGCGCGTGCGTACCATGCGCTGCACCGTGACACCGTGGATGCGGGCATCCGGGCACAGGCGCTGCACGGTGTGCATCATGTCGTTGTAGGTGTCGCGCACGCTGGTGGCGTTCATGAGGTTGAGCGCCACGCCGCCCACATCCGACTTGTGGCTGATGTCGGGGGAGTCGATCTTGAGCACCGCCGGAAACCCGAGTTGGGTGGCGATCATCATCGCTTCGTTGGCGCTGCGGGCAAGGATGGTGCGCGTGACCGGGATATGGAACGCCGCCAGCAGGGTTTTGGACTCCATCTCGGTGAGCACCTTGCGCCGCTCGGCCAGCACACTCTCAATCACCAGTCGTGCGCCCGCGATGTCGGGCTTGGCCAGGGTAGAGAGTGGGGGCGGCGTTTGCTGCAGGAGCAACTGGTTTTGGTAGAAGGACGCGATGTTGCCAAACGCGCCCACCGCCGCTTCCGGGGTGCGAAAGCTGGGGATCTCGGCGGCTTGGAGGATGCTCCGCGCAGCGTGCACGGTGCTATCGCCCATCCAGCATGACAGCAGTGGCTTGCCTAGCGTGGCCTTGACTTCCGTGAGGGCGTGGGCGACGGCGGAGGCGTCATGGCCGGCTTTGGGCGAATAGATGGCCAGCACGCCGTCGATTCCCCGGTCTTTGCCGGCCGCTTCCAGCGCGGCTTTGAAGTGGCTGGCGTCTGCGTCCTCGGAGAGGTCGATCAGGTCGGTGAGCGAGGCCAGTGGCGGCACCAGCGGGTGCAGCGCCTCTGCGCTGTGCGCAGACAGGCGGCCGAGTTCGAGCTGGAGCTCGCTGATCCAGTCGGCAGCCAGCACGCCGGGGCCGCCGCCGTTGGTGACCAGTGCCAGGCGTTTGCCGACCGGGCGGTAGCGCGATGCCAGGCATTTGGCGGCCGAAAACAGCTCGACAAAGGACCGCACGCGCACGGCCCCTGCGCGGCGCAGGGCGGCGTCAAACACGTCGTTGCTGCCCACAATGGTGGCACTGTGGGTATGCGCCGCTGCGTTGCCAGCGGGTTTGCGGCCGGCCTTGAGCACCACCACCGGCTTGGCGTTGGCGGCCATGCGCAGCGCGCTCATGAAGTGGCGCGCGTCGGAGATGCCCTCCAGGTACACCACAATGCTTTGGGTGTGTGCGTCGTTGGCCAGGAAATCCAATACCTGCGCAATATCGACCGCTGTGTGGGGGCCCAGAGACACCACGGTAGAGAAGCCCACCGCGTTGGTGGCGGCCCAATCCAGCATGGATGAGGTCAAGGCCCCCGATTGCGACACCAGCGCCAAAGGCCCACGCCGTGCCAGCGGGCCAGCGAGGCTGGCATTGAGCTGCAACTGGGGGCGCTGTAACCCCAGGGAGTTGGGGCCCAGCAGCTGCACGCCCTCGCGCTTGGCAATGTTGGACAAGGAGGTCGCCAGCTCCGCGCTGATGCCGCTGGACAGCATCACCGCAGCTTTGCAGCCTATGCGGCCTGCAATTTCAAGCGCAGCGATCAGGTCTTGCGGGGGTAACGCAATCACGGCCAGGTCTGCGCGCGCCTGTGCTAGGTCGGCCAGGGTGCCGGTGCTGTGGATATCCAGAAAACGCAAATGGCCCTCAAAGCGTTGGGCTTGCAGGGCGGCCACCAGCATGCGTGCCTGCGCAGAGAGCTGCTCTGGTGCATCCACGTGCCCGGCAAACACAATGACCGACTGCGGGGTAAACAAGGGGGACAAGTAGTGCTTTTCCATGCTGCATCGCTCCAGTTTCAGTCTGCGCCTATGAGTACTTTGACGTGCTCGGCCACGCTGCGCGCCAAGGGGTTGAGCGCATAGCCACCCTCGAGGCACGAGACGACGCGGCCCTTGCAATGTCGCTGCGCGAGTGCCATCAGTTGGCGGGTGACCCACGCGTAATCGGCATCCATCAAGCCGAGGTTGCCCATGTCGTCTTCCCGGTGCGCGTCAAAGCCCGCCGAGATGTAGAGGATCTCGGGGGCAAAGGCGTCCAGCGCCGGTAGCCACTGGGTGGCTACCGCGTCGCGGAACGTCTCGCTCCCCGAGCGGGCTGGCAGACCAATGTTCAACATGTTGGGGCCGACTGCGGTGTCGCCGCTGTAGGGGTAGAGCCCTTGCTCGAAGATGGAGCACATGAGCACCCGCTCATCGCCCCGGAAGATGTCTTCGCTGCCATTGCCGTGGTGCACATCAAAGTCGATCAGCGCCACCCGCTGCAGCCCATGCACATCCAGCGCATGGCGTATGCCCACCGCCACGTTGTTGAAGAAACAAAAACCCATGGCGGATGAGCGTTCGGCATGGTGGCCCGGCGGACGCACGCTGCAAAACGCGCTGGGTGCCTGGCCACCCAGCACGAGGTCGGTGGCGTACACCGCCGCGCCCGCCGCGCGCAGGGCCGCCTGCACCGTGAAGGGGTTCATGTCGGTGTCGGGGTCCACTTTGCGGTATCCCGTGTGGGGCGATGCCTCTATCAACTCGTGCACGTAGTTGATGGCGTGTGCGCGACCCAGCTGGGCTTCGGTGGCCAAGGGCGCATCGTAGGGGTGCATGTAGTCCAGCAGACCGCGCAGCAGCAGCATGTCGTGGATGGCACCCAGGCGTTCAGGGCACTCCGGGTGGTGTGGTCCCATGTCGTGGCGGGCACAGTCGGGGTGCGAGATAAAGGCGGGCAGCATCGGGACTCCTGCATCAGACGGGGTGCGCCAGTCTAGGGTGTCAAACTGACGCCAGTCTTGATGTGGGGCAATAACGGTCCATCCACCGGCTAGTTGCCTCACACCGGCGTCACACAGCGGATGGATCGCGGCCCCACCAGTGCCCCAGGGCCACGCGCAAGCGTTGGGCAAAGGCGTGAGGGGCTAGATCATGGCTGGCGTTGCTGCCCGGGACGACCCCGGAGTGTCCGGGGCCTCGCCCTCCAACGGAGGCTGTTGAGTTGATACCATCGCGTCACCCATGACGCCTCACTCCACTCCTCATTCCTCACCCCGCATTTCCCACCGAATGGTCACTGCCAGCGCCCATGTGCTGGCTGGCGGCGTGTGCCTGACCGTGTTGGTATACGGCCTGCTATCGGGCTTGCTGGCGGTGTGCCTGGGATACCTGGCTACGCAGGCCTTGAGCAGCAGCCGCCGTTTGGGGCGTTTGCGGCCCAGTGCGTTTGCCGCGGCAGCGTGGGTGATTGTGGTGCCGCTGGTGCTGATGGCGCTGGTGCTGTCCAACGCCAAAGGCGTGGTGTTTGGCGCAGTGGCGCAGTACGAGGCCCTGCTGCACCACCTGGCCGGCACGGTGCTGGAAATCCGCCAAAAGCTGCCCCCCAACCTGGCCACCCACTTGCCCGATGAGCTGGTGGCGGCGCAAGCCTGGTTGGCCGCTTATTTGCAAAGCCAAGCGCATGCCCTGACGGGGTGGGGCTCGGCGGGGCTGCAAGGTGGTCTGCTCGCCTATGTAGGCTTGGTTATCGGGGCCCTGATCGTGGGCTCCCCCGGCGTGGAACATGCTGCACCCCTGCGGGCAGCGGCCCGCGCTCGGGCCCGGTATTTCATCAGCGCGTTCCGGCAGATTGTGGTGGCGCAGTTTTGGATTGCGTCTTTCAATGCCGTGTGCACCGCCTTGTTTTTGTTTGGTGCGCTGCCCTTGGTGGACGTGCACATACCTTATTCGGGCATGCTGGTGATGCTGACTTTTTTTGCCGGGCTGATCCCCATCGTCGGCAACTTGTTGTGCAACGGCGTGTTGACCTTGGCCGGTATGTCAGTAGCGCCCATGGTGGGGTTGGCCTGTCTGATGTTTTTGATTGCCATTCACAAGTTTGAATATGTGATCAACGCCAAGGTGGTGGGCAAGCGCACTGGCACATCGGCGTGGGAGTTGCTCACGGTGATGTTTGTGGGCGAGGCCATCTTTGGCGTGGCCGGTCTGGTGGCGGCACCCTTGTATTACGCCTACATCAAGCGCGAGTTGCTCGAAGTCGGGCTGGTCTAACCCTGGGCACGCGCCGCACGGCGCTCCGTCAAGAGGTAGAGCAGCGGACCAAAGGAACCTGCCACCAGCGTCAGGACGATCCACGGCACGACCTTGCGCCCTTTGGTTTTTGCATCGTTCCACATCCACACCATGACCAGCGATAGCGCAATTACCAAGTCGGCCAGCACCTGCGCTGCGCCCGTGGTTTGAAAGTGCGGCGCGAGGATGCCCCAATAGCCGTGCTGCCACACGGCCACAGCGCTCAACGCGCTAAAGGGAATCAAGACGATAGTGAGGAGGGTGCGTTGCATACAGGTCCGTGCTGGTGAATGGTGCATGCAGTGTCTGGCGCATGTCGCGTGGCCGCAATTACCTGCGAGGTTATGGCTGCTATTTCCTGCTGTGGTTGAATTTACAGATGCACACCGCCACACCCGACTGGACCGAAACCTTGCAGCAAGCCCGCAAAGCCAGGCGCTGGAGCCAACTGGAGCTTGCGATGCGGGTGGGTGTGTCGCAGCGCCACATCAGTTTTGTCGAATGTGGGCGTGCCAAAGCCAGTCGGCCTTTGTTGATTGCCTGGCTGCGCGCATTGGACGTGCCATTGGCCGTGCAGAACGCGGTATTGCTCAAGGCGGGGTTTGCACCGGCATTTGGCGCTTCCCGACTGGGTGACCCAACCCTGGCGCAGGCCCATGGCGCGTTGCTCAACCTGTTGCAGGCCCACGATCCCATGCCTGCGTTGGTGCTCGATGCCGAGTGGAACCTCCTTCACGCCAACCGGGGAGCCGCGTGGCTGTTGCAGACGGTATTGCCAGGGATGGCGGCGCATGGGCCGGACGCTTGCACCAATATGCTGGATCTCATGGCACACCCGGACGGCCTGATGGGGGCCATCCGCAACCTCGAGGAGGTCGGCCCCGCGCTGTTGGCACATGTGGAGGACCAAGTGGCCTCACTTCCTGCACTGGCCCCGCGCGTGCGCGCCTTTGCCCAGGCCTTGCACATGCGAATGGGGCCGAATGCACTGGGGCGCGGTCTGCCTGTGGCGGGTACGCCCGTGCTCACCACGCGCTTTGCCAGTCCGTTGGGAGACTTGGCTTTTTTCAGCATGTTCACTACCTTTGGCAGCCCGCACGACATTACCCTGGCCTCGTTGCGGGTGGAGCATTTGTTTGCTGCCGACGAGACCACGCGCCAGGTGGTGCAGGCGCAGGTGCCAGCGTGACTTTCGGAGTCCTTTGCTATGTTCTCTCACATTTTTATTGGTGTTGCCGACTTCGAGCGGGCGCTGCGTTTTTACCTGCCGGTGATGGACGCATTGCAGCTGGATATGCGTTTTTGCGAGCCGGAGCGGCCATGGGCGGGTTGGCAGCAGGCGGGTGTTAACCGACCCCTGTTCCTGTTGGGCGCACCCTTGGAGGGCACGCATCACGCAGGCAACGGGCAGATGACCGCATTTTTGGCACCCACCCGTGCCATGGTGGACGCGGTGTACCACACGGCCCTGGCACAGGGTGGCCTGTGTGAAGGTGCGCCGGGGCTCAGACCCCACTACCACGCCCACTACTACGGTGCGTACTTTCGCGATCTAGATGGCAACAAGCTGTGCGTGGCTTGCCATGCCGACGAATAGGTGTCAATACGTGAAAGCCATCTTAATTAATGAAAGGTTAATAACCAATAATAGATCCATGTCATTCAAGTGGCATGCCGATGGAGGGGTGAAGGGGCGGGTGGTGACCAGCCCGTTTGCGACTCCACGGTGACAGGTGTCGGTCCGTTGGTTGCCGCCCATGAAGCGGTGCTAACCGCTGGGCGTGATCTCTGGAAAGCGACTCATGATGCGCAGGACTTTGCTGAAAGGGCAAAAAAATCCTGCATGAAGAAGTCGCCTGGAACTTGCGCACAGTGAAACAAGATTACAAGGACGTCGTTGGAACATGAAATCTATTCAAAAGTCAGGTCCCTTGTTGTGACAGCCGGGTGCCTGCACCCCATGAACCCCCGCCACGCATGTGGTGGGGTTTTTTGGTATGTTGTCGTGCTTGTGTTTAGGGCGTGATTCTGCGTATTGCGGTTACCTTGGCATCATGCGCAGTGGGCTCCTGGTTTTTCCAGGCGGCGCGAAACTCCAAAAACTTCTGCCACGTCATGGGTGTGGCGACCAGGTTGCCTTGTATTCCGGTGCCGCCGGCCCGTTGGATGATTTGGAGTTGTTCGTGGGTCTCTACCCCCTCGAATACCGTTTTCATTTTGAGAGTCCCGGCCAAGCCGGTGATCATTTGGACCAATGCGTGTGCGTCGTCTCCATGGAAGCGCTCACCCACAAAAGCGCGGTCGATTTTGAGGGTGTCAAACGGAAATACGCGAAGGTAGGACAAGGAGGAATACCCGGTACCAAAGTCGTCTAGCGACAGTTTGACACCCATCTCTCGTATGTGGCGCATGGTGGCAACAGCATGGGAGTCACTCTCCAAAAACACAGATTCGGTAAGTTCCAATTCCAGTCGATGGGGCGGCAGCCCGTATCGATCGATGGCGTGTTGTAGCAGCGAGAGAAAGCTCTCGTCGACCAACTGGATCGGCGACACGTTCACCGACACATTGATTCCATCGGTGTCTTCTGCATGCAGGCGGCATGCTTCCAGCAGAGCCCAACTTCCCAGCGAGTAAATCATGCCGCTTTGCTCGGCAATGGGGATGAACTCTTCGGGGTACACCACGCCTAGCTGCGGATGGTGCCAGCGCATCAAGGCTTCGCAGCCCACGAGGTGCCAAGTCGCCAGGTCAACCTTGGGCTGCCACAGCAACTGGATTTCTTGGCGGCCCAAGGCTTGTCGCAAACCTTGCTCCAGCGCTTTTTTGCGCTGGCTGATAGCGCCCAACTCTGCAATGAACTTTACGCAGCGACCCGGCCCTCCCGCTTTGGCAGAGGCCAGTGCCACCTCTGCGTGCATCATGATGTCGTCGACTGCGCATTGGCCGTCGGTACTGACGGCAAAACCTACGCTGCACCGCACATGGATGCGGCTGGCACCGATGACAAAGGGTTCTTGAAGGTTGAGGTTGACCTGTTGCGCGAGTTGGTCGCATCGGGCAATGTCTTCGGGGGTTGAGAGGATTACCGCAAACTCGTCGCCACCCAGGCGCGCAGCCACTGCATGCGGTCCGACAAGCCGCTTGATACGACGGGCAACAAGCGCCAACACTTCGTCGCCGGCGTTATGGCCGTGCAGGCTGTTGATGTTTTGAAAGCGATTCAAGTCAATATTGAGGAGGGCCAACGGGTGCTCTGCATCTACTAAGTCCATCAATGTGCGCCTGAACTTGAAACGATTGGATAGCCCCGTGAGGGGATCGGTGTGGGCCAGTTGCCGCAGGAGATTGGCGCTTTGGACTTTTTGGGTGACGTCACTGACCACCCCTCGCCAACCCGACAGCGTGCCCTCTCGGGTTCGAAGTGTTTTGCCGTTGAACTGAATATGTTTTTCCCCATTGGGGCCGTGAAATGCAAGGGTTATTTCTTTGAACGATTTCTCGGTATGAATTGCCTTTTCCAGATTCAGCACTCCATCTGCGCGAAGTGCCTGCAAGGTATCCAAAAGCGAAGGGGTCGCATTTTGCTCTACCCGAATATCTAGTAAGTGGGAGAGTTTGGGGGATATGTGTACCAGTTTGCCATCCTTATCAATCTCCCATAACGCATCCTCTGCATTTTGTTCATAGTCACTCAGTAATACGGAGAGCATTTGCTCTTGACGTAGTGAGCGCGATTCCTCCCGGATGAGTGCTGTGGAATGCCTCCAGGTTGATAAGGAACCATAAATGACCGATGGAAAGTAGAGGCACATCAAAATGGCCATGGGCCAATAGTCGGTGTCGCCCCCCAGTATCAAGGCGGCCAGCGACGCTAACGAAAGTATGATCACGTACCACGCACTGGCGTACGGCAGTGGATGCAGCACAAACCCGGCCGTACCTATCATTCCACCGTATAGCGCCACAATAAACATGCGTTGGATAGCGGTCGCGTCTGCGAACCACACAATTCCAAACATCGCCCATGCGGCACTCAAAGCGACCGCGTGGTACGTAGCGCGGTGGACCGTGTGCGCAGAAGCGCTGCTGAATTTCTTTTTGCGTCGCAGCGCCTGTTTGGTCAGCGTCGTCAAGCATATGACTAAAAGGAGGCTCGCCCAGACCCACATTCCGGCGTGAATGTCTGGGTAAAAGCTCCAAAGCACACCAAGCACACAGGCGATGTTGGCCATCATGGTGTGTGGCGTAAGCCTGACCACCGTTGCCAGATGTATTGCGCGCACGTGATCCGCTTCAGCACTGTCATCTGCATACATTGCCCGGACACTCGATATCCAACTTGGATTTGCTACGGATCTGGTGTCGTGCATGCAGGATTCCTAGTTAACTCAGCGGATGACTGAGGGGAAAAAATCGTCTTTTCAGAGTATCGAGTTTTTCCTGATCCAGTGAAAGGAGTTT
>JARXAM010000009.1 GCA_029865845.1 Rhodoferax sp.
TTGAAAACTACTCGCGCCATCTGAGTGGGTCTGCACCGGGGGAGCCGCCGTCCACGTTGACCGATTACCTGCCCAAAGACGCGCTGATGTTTTTGGACGAGAGCCATGTACTCATTGGGCAGTTTGGCGGCATGTACAACGGGGACCGGGCGCGCAAGACGACGCTGGTGGAGTACGGGTTTCGCCTGCCCAGCGCCTTGGACAACCGGCCGCTCAAGTTCGAAGAGTTCGAAACCAAGATGCGTCAGGTCGTGTTTGTATCGGCGACGCCGGCCCAATGGGAAAACGATCATGCCGGCCAGGTGGTGGAACAGGTGGTGCGCCCCACAGGTTTGGTGGACCCCGAAGTGGAAGTGCGGCCCGCAGGCACCCAAGTGGACGACGTGTTGCAGGAAATCCGCATACGGGTGGACAAGAACGAGCGTGTGCTGATTACGACTCTGACAAAACGCATGGCAGAGCAGTTGACCGACTACCTCACGGACAACGGCGTCAAGGTGCGCTACCTGCACAGCGATGTGGACACCGTGGAGAGGGTTGAGATCCTGCGCGATCTGCGTCTGGGAACTTTTGATGTGTTGGTGGGAATCAACTTGCTGCGAGAGGGGCTGGATATTCCAGAGGTGTCGCTGGTAGCCATTTTGGACGCGGACAAGGAGGGTTTTTTGCGTTCGGAGCGATCGCTCATTCAGACCATAGGTCGGGCGGCCCGCAACTTGGAGGGACGTGCGATTTTGTATGCCGACAAAATCACCGATTCCATGGAGCGGGCCATTGGCGAGACCGAACGCCGCCGTAAAAAGCAGATTGCCCACAACCTGGAGCGCGGCATCACGCCCAAGGCCATTGTGAAAAAGGTGCGCGACCTGATTGACGGCGTGTACAGCGAAAAGGCCGGCAAAGAAGCGGAGCGGCTGGAGCGGGATGCCCAGCAACGCGCCCAGGTGGAAGACATGAGCGAGAAAGATATCTCTCGCGAAATCAAGCGCTTGGAGAAGCTCATGATGGAGCATGCGCGCAACCTAGAGTTCGAAAAAGCGGCCCGTGTGCGGGACCAGTTGGCCATGTTGAAAGAGCAGGCTTTCGGCGCTCCGGGCACAGACAATGTCGTGAATCTATAAAGTGGACTGAAATTGTCGGGTAAATAGACTGATCAGTATGCTTACCCGACTGCAGTGCGGGGTTGAGTGGTATACTTGAGTCCGCTAGTCAACAACCCTGTTCACAAGGAGCAAGCGATGCGTCTCACCACCAAAGGCCGTTTTGCGGTCACCGCGATGATCGATCTGGGCCTGCGCCAAAGCTCCGGACCGGTGACCTTGGCAGCGATCAGCCAGCGCCAGCAAATTTCCCTCTCTTACCTGGAGCAGCTTTTTGGCAAGTTGCGTCGTCACGAGCTGGTGGAGTCCACCCGCGGTCCCGGTGGTGGTTATACGCTGGCGAGAAAAGCTTCCGATATCACGGTGGCAGAAATCATCACCTCGGTGGATGAGCCCATTGATGCCACCCAATGTGGGGGTAAAGAAAATTGCCTGGGCGACGGTGCGCGTTGCATGACCCATGACCTGTGGGCTTCTCTGAACACGCGCATGGTCGAATTTCTGGATTCCGTATCACTGCAAAAGCTGGTGGATGATCAATTGGCCAAAGGGCTGCAAATTGAAGACCGCCCCACCGTCAAGCGGGCTATCTCTGCCCTGCCGGCGGTCCAGCCGATTCGCGTGAACGCGCCCAACTCGGTTTTTGCGCTCGGTAACGCATTTTCAAAATCTTAATTTTTTCTCACAGCCAGCACTGAGCCAGCTATGGACACCACACCTCACTTCCCGATTTACATGGATTACAGCGCCACCAACCCCTGCGACGAGCGGGTGGTGGACGCCATGGTTCCCTGGCTGCGTAACCACTTTGGTAACCCTGCCTCCCGCAGCCATGCGTGGGGGTGGGAAGCGGAGGCGGCGGTCGAAAATGCCCGCGAACAAGTCGCCTCCCTGATCAATGCTGATCCGCGTGAAATTGTCTGGACCTCGGGTGCAACCGAGTCCAACAACCTAGCTCTCAAAGGAGCCGCCCAGTTCTACAAGGGCAAAGGTAAACACATCATCACCGTGAAGACTGAGCACAAAGCGGTGCTAGACACCTGCCGCGAGCTGGAGCGTCAGGGCTTTGAGGTGACGTACCTCGATGTGCAAGAAGACGGTTTGGTGAACCTTGATACCTTCAAGGCGGCTATTCGCCCTGACACGATCTTGGCGAGCGTCATGTTCGTGAACAACGAAATCGGCGTGATTCAGGATGTGACTGCGATTGGCAATGCCTGCCGCGAAAAGGGTGTGATCTTCCACGTGGACGCCGCCCAGGCAACCGGCCGTGTGGACATCGACATGGCGCAGTTGCCCATCGACCTGATGAGCCTGACCTCTCACAAGACCTATGGCCCCAAAGGCATTGGCGCCTTGTTTGTGCGCCGCAAGCCGCGCATTCGGCTGGAGGCGCAAATGCACGGTGGCGGCCACGAGCGCGGCATGCGCAGTGGCACCTTGCCTACCCACCAGATCGTGGGTATGGGTGAGGCCTACGCCATTGCCAAGGCCGAGATGCACGAAGAAAACAAGCGCATTAAGGCCTTGCATGACCGCATGTTGGCCGGCTTGGAAGGCATTGAGCAGGTCTTTATCAACGGCCACAAGGAAAAGCGCGTTCCCCACAACTTGAACATGAGCTTTAACTACGTGGAAGGCGAGTCGCTGATCATGGGCATCAAAGGCCTGGCGGTCAGCAGCGGCTCGGCATGCACCTCTGCGTCCCTGGAGCCTAGCTATGTGCTGCGTGCCTTGGGCCGCAGCGACGAGTTGGCCCACAGCAGCTTGCGCATGACCATAGGCCGCTGGACGACCGAGGCCGACATTGACTACGCGGTGGACACGATCAAGCAAAACGTGGCCAAGCTGCGCGATTTGAGCCCCCTGTGGGACATGTACAAAGAAGGTATTGACCTGTCCACCATCCAGTGGGCGGCGCACTGATATTGACGTTACGAGGTATTGCACATGGCATATTCAGACAAGGTCGTTGACCACTACGAAAACCCCCGCAATGTCGGCTCCTTTGACAAGGGCGACGAGTCTGTGGGCACCGGCATGGTGGGCGCGCCGGCGTGCGGCGACGTGATGAAATTGCAGATCAAGGTCAACCCCCAAACCGGTGTGATTGAAGACGCCCGTTTCAAGACCTATGGTTGCGGTTCGGCCATCGCGTCCAGCTCCTTGGTTACGGAGTGGGTAAAAGGCAAAACGCTGGACGAAGCCGCCGCGCTGAAGAACAGCCAGATCGCCGAAGAGCTCGCTCTGCCCCCCGTCAAAATTCACTGCTCCATCTTGGCGGAAGACGCCATCAAGGCTGCGGTGGATGACTACAAAAAAAAGCACCTGAGTTGATATGGCCGTCACTTTGACAGAGGCTGCTGCACGGCACGTCACCCGCTACCTCACCAAACGCGGCAAGGGCGTTGGGGTGCGCTTGGGGGTGAAGACGACCGGTTGCTCCGGCTTGGCCTACCAGCTTGAGTATGTGGACGAACTGGCACCCGAGGACGTGGTCTTTGAGGGCCACGGCGTCAAGGTGCTGGTAGATCCCAAGAGCCTCGCTTACATCGATGGCACCCAACTGGATTTTGTGCGCGAAGGGTTGAACGAAGGCTTTCGGTTCAACAACCCCAATGAGCGTGACAAGTGCGGTTGTGGCGAGTCTTTCCGCGTGTGAACCTGCAAGACAATGACTTTGCGCTATTCGGCCTGCAGCAAACATTTGCCCAGGACCGCGCGGCCATGGATGCGCGGTGGAAAGAGTTGCAACGCGAAGCCCACCCCGACAAGTTCGCCTCGCACGGTGTAGCGGCGCAGCGCATCGCAATGCAATGGTCGGTGCGCATCAATGAAGCCTACCAACGCCTGAAGGATCCCCTGAAGCGCGCAGCCTACCTGTGTGAGTTGGCTGGGTTTCCCATTCAGGCCCACAGCAACACGGCCATGCCCGCGCAGTTCCTGATGCAGCAGATGGAATGGCGTGAGGCCTTGGATCAAGCACGCGATGCCGCCGCGGTAGAGCATTTGCTGGCTGATGTGCACATCGCCCGCGATGACCTGTTGGCACAGTGCGAAAAGAGCCTGGACCACAACCATGACCCTGCGTCAGCGGTGGCCAGTGTGCGGGCGCTGATGTTTTTGGATAAGTTTTCCCAAGACCTGCATCAGCGCTTGGATCAATTTGAATAACGTGAATTTCCATGGCGCTTCTGCAAATCTCTGAACCTGGGCAATCACCCAACCCCCATGAACGTCGTATCGCAGTCGGTATCGATCTGGGAACGACCCACTCCCTCGTGGCGGCGGTGCGCAACGGCGTGGCCGAATGTTTGCCCGATGCACAGGGGCGCGTCGTGCTGCCCAGTGTGGTGCGCTATCTGGACGCAGACCGCAGGCAAATCGGCTTTGACGCGCTTGCCAGCCAGACCACTGACCCCGGCAATACCATTGCGTCTGTGAAGCGATTGATGGGCCGAGGTATGGCCGATGTGGCGCACATCGAAAAGCTACCCTACGCACTGGTCGACGAGCCGGGTATGGCTCGTATCCGAACCATTGCCGGCATCAAAAGCCCGGTAGAGATCAGTGCCGAAATTTTGGCCACATTGCGCTTTCGGGCTGAAGACAGTTTTGGTGATGACGTCTACGGTGCTGTGATCACCGTGCCAGCTTATTTTGACGACGCGCAGCGCCAAGCCACCAAGGACGCGGCCCAACTTGCGGGCCTGCATGTGCTGCGCCTCATCAACGAGCCCACTGCGGCTGCCATTGCGTATGGTTTGGACAATGCGGCAGAAGGTGTGTACGCCATTTACGACCTGGGTGGTGGCACGTTCGATATTTCCATCCTGCGCTTGTCCCAAGGCGTTTTTGAAGTGTTGTCCACGGGCGGTGACTCAGCGCTAGGCGGCGATGACTATGACCGTGCGCTGGCAGAGGCCCTACTTGTTCGCAGTGGCTTGGGTGCCGACACGGCGCACGACCAAGCAGTCCTGATGGCTGCTGCCAGGGCGTGCAAAGAAGCCTTGTCTACAGAAGACATCGCAACCGTGGAAGTAGAGCTTTCCACCGGTGATATAGACCTGTCGCTGAACCGCGAAGAGTTTGAGGCAGCAACGCTGGCGCTCACCGCCCGCACGTTGCAAGCAGTGCGCAAGGCGCTGCGCGATGCCGGTCTGGGCAAAGATGAGATCAAAGGCGTGGTGTTGGTGGGCGGATCAACCCGCATGCCGCAGATCAAACAGGCGGTCGGTGAGTTTTTCGGGCAAGAGCCCCTGACCAATTTGAATCCTGACGAGGTGGTTGCCTTGGGCGCCGCTATCCAGGCCAACCAACTCGCAGGCAATAACCCCTCCGGTGATTTGTTGTTGTTGGATGTGATTCCCCTGTCGTTGGGTGTTGAGACCATGGGCGGGCTGGTAGAGCGCATTGTCCCTCGCAACCAGACTATTCCCACCGCCATGGCGCAGGATTTCACCACCTACAAAGACGGTCAAACTGCGCTGGCTTTGCATGTAGTGCAGGGCGAGCGGGATTTGGTGGCGGATTGCCGCAGTCTGGCCCGCTTTGAATTGCGCGGCATCCCCCCCATGGCGGCAGGTGCGGCCCGTATCCGCGTGACCTTCACGGTGGACGCAGATGGCCTCTTAAATGTGTCCGCCAAAGAGCAGGTGAGTGGGGTGGAGGCGCGTATTGACGTGAAGCCCTCCTACGGGCTCACGGATGCGCAAATCGCTGCCATGCTCAAAGACAGTTTCAGCACCGCCGAGGTGGACATGCGCGCGCGCGCGCTGGTGGGGGCGCGGGTAGATGCCGACCGTTTGCAGCTGGCCACACGCAGCGCACTGGACGTGGATGGTGATTTGTTAGATGCGCCGGAACGTGCTGCGGTGGACCATGCCATGCTCCATGTGACGCAAGCCATTGCGTCAACGGACCCTGCCGTTATTGAAGCGGCTGTGAAAGCCCTTGCCGATCTGACCGAGCCCTTTGCTGCGATGCGGATGAACCGTGGCATTGCCAAGGCGTTGGCTGGCAAGAATATCGAATCCATCTGAATGGTTTGACCTCTATGCCCATCATCAAAATTCTTCCACACCCTGAGTACTGTCCGGACGGTGCGCAGGTCAAGGCTGCACCGGGAACGTCCATTTGCGAAGCGTTGTTGGAAAACGGCATTGCTATCGAACATGCCTGCGATATGAGCTGTGCGTGCACCACCTGCCACGTGATCGTGCGGGAAGGGCTGGGTTCATTGAACGAGGCAGAAGAGAGCGAAGAAGATTTGCTCGACCGCGCCTGGGGCCTGGAGCCGCAGTCTCGCCTGAGCTGCCAAGCCTATGTGGCGCAGCAAGACCTGGTTGTGCAGATACCCAAGTACTCGATCAACCACGCCAAAGAGAACCACTGAATCTATGTCCCCCACGCTTGCCACTTCGTGTGCTGCGCTGCCCCCCAAGTGGTTGCCTTTCCGCTTGGGGCCGCCGGGCAAGGAAATCTGACCATGCGCCAAATTGTTCTGGACACGGAAACCACCGGCTTTTACGCCAATCATCCGGACAACCCGGACCGCATGGTGGAAATCGGCTGCGTAGAGCTGCTCAACCGCAAGCTGACCGGTAACAACCTCCATTTCTACCTGAACCCCGGGCGAGACAGCGACGAGGGTGCGCTGCGCGTGCACGGACTGACGACGCAATTCCTGAGCGACAAACCACGCTTTGAAGAGATCGCGCAGCAACTGGTGGACTATGTGGCGGATGCGCAAATCATCATCCACAACGCACCTTTTGACTTGTCGTTTCTAGACATGGAACTGGGCCGCACAGGTCGAAAGCCTTTCAAAGCCCATGTAGCAAGCGTCTTGGACACCTTGGTGATGGCCAAGGAGATGTTCCCCGGCAAACGCAACAGCTTGGATGCACTGTGCGACCGCCTGGAAGTAGACAACTCAGGCCGCACCTTGCACGGTGCTTTGCTAGATGCCGAGCTGCTGGCCGACGTCTACATCAACATGACGCGCGGACAGGATGCCCTGCTTATAGAGACTAGCGCGCCTCAAGAAGCTGGCATCGTCGTGGAGCAGCTCGATTTGCGCAGCATGCAGCTCCCCGTGTTGGAGGCTAATGCACAGGAGCTGGCCGCCCATGAAGATGTTCTGGCGCAGCTCGACAAATCCAGTGGAGGGAAAACGGTTTGGAAGCGGATGGCCTGAAAAATTGGTATATAATTTGAGGCTTCCTTGATACGGAAACAAAGTTTCAAGGGCGATTAGCTCAGGGGTAGAGCACTGCATTCACACTGCAGGGGTCACATGTTCGATCCATGTATCGCCCACCACATAAAAAGCCTTCTAAGTTTCGCTTAGAAGGCTTTTTCTTTTGCCAGCTTCGGGCTATTTATGGGGGGCCCACTTGCGGCAAAGACAGGGCCCATGTCGCAATGGTGTGCACCATGGGCTCGGTCGCGCGAGGTGCTTTGATGTCGCCAGCGAGCACGTGCTGGCCTTTGGCTTCGCTGTAACCCACCGGTTCAAGTTGCTTGACAGCGCTGCCCAACCGCTCGAACGCCGCTCGCGTCTGGTCTGGGTCCACGGTTTCGTCTGCGGGGCTGTACAGCACCAAAACAGGCGATCGGAAGGTTTCAAGTGGTCCCTCGCGCACCACTTTGACCAGCGCCATCATGGGAAACAAACTCTGGGTGGGGTAACTGGTGGACCACGCGTTGGATTCCGCAGCACTGGCGGGAGTCCAATGTCTGTCTGACCCCAGAACGGCGTGTGCGATCTGCGGGCCCCAAGGGCCGTTCATCAGATCAGCCCGCCCATCTTTGGGACCAAAATTTGGCGAAATAAATACGTGCCCGGCCATGCGGCCCAGGGACGACTGGGTACCCAGCCAGGTTGCAAGAGTGGCCCCTGTGGAGCAACTGATGACGAGTACCCGCTCGCCAAGCAACTGGCCGATGCGCAGCGCTTCGACCGCATCGGCTAACCAGTCTTGCATCCGGGCCTCTCCCATCGCAGCACCGGGCAGACCGTGCCCTTGCAGGCGGGTGTAGAACACATTGGCCCCCAGTGCCTTGGCGACCTTCTCGGTCAGTGGCGCAGTTTCTAGGCGACTCGCGGAAAACCCATGCAGGTAAATGATGGACCAAGGAGTTTTCTGCCCAGCTTTGTCGGCCCACACAATTTCTTTGGCGGTGCCGGATTTGATCGCAGGGAATGCTGCTTCCTGCTTTGCAATCCAGGCGTCCAGGGCGCTCAGGTCCGTCGGCGCTTGCTCTCGAACGGTGGGTATCGCCTCGCCAGCGGGATAACGCGGGCCCACCATATAGGCTGCAACGGCGATGCCCAGCGCCGCGCACACCTTTGTGACATAGGTAAACCATCGGCTGCGCGTTACCGCGGATGCGGCGAGTGCATGGGGTGGCATGAATCGACTCCTCACACAAAAGGGGCAAACGAAAGAAATACGCCTGCCAACACACGGCTGTTTGACCGAGCGACATTGTTGGCAAGCTTTAGCATCTAAGCAATAGGCATTGCATTGTCAATCCGCGTGGAGGGCGTATGGGGTTTGGAGAGCATATCGGATGTGGGCGCGGGCGGTGGCGTGCCGTGGTCCTTGGCATGGTGGCGGCGCTGCAAGGGTGTGCAGATGTGGAGCACATCGGGTGGGAGTTGGCCTCCGTCCGAAAAGTGGCCTGGATGCAGATGGAGGGGCAGCGTTTGGAGGGCTATCTGCAGTTGCGGCCCGACCGGACAGGCAGCCTCTGGTTGTCGGGTTCGGGCGAGATAGGCAGTTGCTCGGGAACCCTGCGGTTTACTGCGGTGAGCTCCGGGAGAATCGACACGCGTTGCAGCAACGGCGCCGTGGTCGACCTGCAATTTGCTCTTAGTCACGAGGTGAAAGGCTACGCCCACGGCACTTTTAATGGGATGCCGATCGCACTCACCTTTGGCATGGACGCCCCCGAGGCACGCGCCTATTTGGCGGTGTCACCGGCACCCTGAACCCTTGCACCGCTGACGGAGTTCACCCAGTGACCGTGTGGGGCTGTTGCCGCGCAATAGCCCGCGCCGCATCACTCACCAAGGTCGGGCCGCTGTAGATCAGTCCGGTGTATATCTGCACGGCGTCGGCCCCCGCTTCTATTTTGCTGACGGCATCGGCCGCAGTCATGATGCCGCCCACGCCGATGATGGGAAAGTCTTTGCCCAGTGCAGCGCGCAGTTGTGCGATCACCGCATTGCTCTTTTGGAGTACCGGCGCTCCCGACAGGCCCCCCGCTTCGCTCGCATGGGGCAGCCCAAGCACGGCTTCGCGAGCCAGGGTGGTGTTGGTGCCAATGACACCCCAGGCGTTGTTGACGGTGCCGCTACTGTCGGTGCCGTAGCGGCCAAGGGTGGCGGCAATCACGGCCACTTGATCGTCCTCCAAGTCCGGGGCAATTTTCAGGAAGATGGGTTTGCGTTGTCCGTGTCTCTGGGCCAGTTGCTCACGGCGTTCGGCCAATTCGCCCAATAAGGCATCCAGCGCGTCGTCGCTTTGCAGGCTACGCAGGTTTTTGGTATTAGGGCTGGAGATGTTGACGGTGATGTAGTCCGCATGGGGGTACACGCCGTCCAGACACAGCAGGTAGTCGTCGGTCGCATTTTCAATGGGGGTGGCCGCGTTCTTGCCGATGTTCAGACCAAGCAATAGGGACGGATTTTTGTGTTGCCGCAGCGCAGAGCGTTGCACATTGGCAATGAATGCATCCAGCCCATGGTTGTTAAAACCCAAGCGGTTAATCAGCGCCTTCGCCTGAGGCAGTCGGAACATGCGCGGTTTCGGATTGCCGCTCTGGGCTAGCGGAGTGACTGTGCCCACCTCCACAAAGCCAAAGCCCATGGCAGCCAGTCCGTCAATGCAACGGGCATTTTTGTCCAGGCCGGCGGCCATGCCTACGCGATTGGGAAATGTCAGTCCGGCGATGCGGGTCGGGTCGTCCACACGGCGGTGGCTGTATGCAAGGCGAAGTGGGTTGTGCTGGCTGGCGGCCAAGCCGGCCATGGTGAGGTCATGGGCGACTTCGGGGTCAAGATGGAACAAAACGCGGCGGGCGAGGGTGTAGGGCACCAGAGACATCGGATAATTCCTTCTTTCAAAATTCAACTCCCTCCATTGTCCCCCAGGACTATTTAGACGCGTGCCATGACCTCACCCACACTTAGCCAAGATGAACTCAAAACCCTGGTCGGCCAAGCCGCTCTGCAGTACGTCGTGCCAGGCGAGATTGTGGGAGTGGGCACCGGGTCTACCGTAAACAAGTTCATTGATGCACTGGCTACTATCAAGGGCCAGATCAAGGGTGCCGTGTCCAGCTCGGTGGCTAGCACCGAGCGCCTGCAAGCGCTGGGCATCCCGGTGTTTGACAGCAACGAAGTTGACAAGCTGTCTGTGTATATCGACGGTGCCGACGAGATTGATGGCGCTGGCAACATGGTCAAAGGCGGGGGCGCAGCGCTCACGCGTGAAAAAATTGTGGCTGCGCAAAGCGCCAAGTTCGTGTGCATTGCTGACGAGTCCAAGCTAGTACCGACCCTGGGCACGTTCCCCCTGCCAGTGGAAGTGATCCCCATGGCCACGCAGCGCGTTATGGCCCAGTTCGCGGCCAAAGGCGGCCAGGCCACCGTGCGTTTGAAGGATGGCACCCCGTTGGTAACGGACAACGGCCAATACATCGTGGACGTCACGGGCTTGCAGATCACCAATCCCCTGGCTTTTGAAGCAGAGATCAGCCAGTGGCCTGGCGTGGTGACGGTAGGCGTATTTGCGTACCAGCGCGCCCAGGTTTGCTTGTTGGGCACCGCCAGCGGCGTGAAAACGCTGACGTTTTAGCCGTTGGCGGCGGGCGCTGTCATCATGCGCTCCACGTACCGTGCGATGAGGTCAATCTCCAGATTCACTTGGCGTGAGACATGCAGCGTGTGCAGCGCTGTGTTCTCCACCGTGTGAGGGATCAGGTTGATGCTGACCTCGCAGCCCTGCGCAATGTCGGCAATGCGGTTGACGGTGAGGCTGACACCGTTGATGGTGATGGAGCCTTTATAGGCGAGGTACTTCGCCAGGCTTGGGGGCGCTAGGACACGAAGTTCCCAGCTTTCGCCCACTTGCGCAAAGTGGCTCACGGTGCCAATGCCATCCACATGGCCGGAGACCAGGTGCCCTCCCAGCCGGTCATGGGCGCGCAAGGCTTTTTCCAGGTTGATCGGGCCCACTGCATCGAGGCCTGCCGTCTTGTGCAGTGACTCTACCGAGATGTCGATGGTGAACTGTCGCGCACCCGCATCCAAGGTGGTGACTGTCATGCACGCGCCATTGAGCGCAATGCTGTCACCCAAGCCCACATCGTCCAGGTAACCAGCCGGTGTCTGCACCGTAAGGCGCTTGCCATGGGTGGGAGAGTCGCCCAGTGACTGGACGGCGGAAATGCGGCCTACGCCGGTGATGATGCCTGTGAACATCCTCGTATTTTCGCAGGGAACGGGCAGGGCACCGGCCTGGCAGTCGGCAAGGCCCTAAAAGCGGTCGCGGCCTTGCACACGGGCGACCAGTCGCAGGTCTGGGCCGACCATTTCGCTCGACGTGAAGGCCAGGGTCAGGCCTTGGCCCAGTGCGGTGAGCGGGCCCATGTTCAGCATGCCTGCCCCTTGCCCCAGCAGCATGGGGGCCAGGTACAGCACCAACTCGTCGACCAGTCCTTCACGCACGAGCGCGCCGTTGAGCGTGACGCCTGCCTCCACATGCAGCTCGTTGATCTCGCGGCCTCCCAGGTCTGTGAGCATGGCGCCAAGGTCTACCTTGCCGCTGGGTAGGCCATCCGGGGCTCGCCCCGGCATGATGATCACAGTGGCACCCCGTGCCTCCAAGGCGGCCCTGCGGGCAGGGTGGTCGGCCGCTGCATAAATCAAGACGCGGCGATCCGCCATGAAGAGTGGCGCGTCTACCGGTGTTTCCAGTCGGCTATCTACCACCACGAGGTGCGGCTGACGCGGAGTGGCTACCAAGCGGGCATCCAGCCGCGGGTGGTCAGCCAGCACGGTGCCAATGCCGGTGAGGATGGCGCACGAACGGGCACGCCACGCGTGGCCATCGGCCCGCGCGGCAGGGCCCGTTATCCATTGGCTGACGCCGTTGTCCAGCGCAGTCGTGCCATCCACGGACGCGGCTATTTTCATCCGCACCCAAGGCGTTCGGCGGACCATGCGGCTGAAAAAACCGATGTTGAGTTCGCGCGACTGCAGCGCCAGCGGGTGGTCAGCGGGGAGCACCTCCACGTCGATACCCGCTGCCCGTAGTTTGGTAAAGCCATTGCCAGCCACCACGGGGTTGGGGTCTGCCTGGGTTGCGACGACGCGGCGGATTCCGGCCTGGATCAGCGCATCGCAACACGGGCCCGTGCGCCCGTGGTGCGAGCACGGCTCCAACGATACGTAGGCCGTGGCACCGCGCACGGTGTGTCCGCGTTGGGCCGCATCGCGCAAGGCCATGACCTCGGCGTGCGCTTCCCCCGCTTTTTGCGTATGCCCTTGCCCCAACAGCATGCCGTCCGGCGCGACGATGACACAGCCCACATGCGGGTTGGGGCTGGAGGTGAACAGGCTTTGGCCTGCCAAACGAACCGCATTTTCCAGTGCTGATGATGGGAGCATAGGGTTACGGGCCAGCGTTAGCAGTTGGGATCATCGACTGCACTGGGACGGCAGGTTTTGACCCGCCCACTGGCGGCCACAATCACCTTGCGTGTCTCGGAAAGTGCTTGGTCCGCCACGACATCGATACGCCGAATCTGCAAGGTGCCCGCAGAACGGATGGCATAGCCCGAGGCGTCAAACGTGAAGCCAACCAGCCCCGCTGGCGGCACCACCGCCAGGTAAGCGGGCAACGCGGGCTGGGTTGCAATTTGCATGTTGTTGGCGGAGGTGGGGTTAGCTGTTCCATCCGCATTGACAAAGACGGTCCAGCCCTGCGCCCAGTTAGCCGCATCGACGGGAATCAACATGGTGTTCATCCCCCGCTTTGTGGCTTCGGAGCGGGCGGTATTGAGCGAGGCCAGCAACAGGTTGGCGGTGGCGGTCAGCTCGGCGTTTCTTTGATAGCTGGTAAAGCTGGGTGCTGCCAGGGTCAGCCCGATGGCGAGGATGGTGAGGGCGACCAACAGTTCCACCAAGGTCACGCCCCTGCCCAGCGGCGACGTCTTTACCAGCATACTTTGGGGTCCGTGCCCGAGCACCCTTTGGTGCCGGTGCTCAGCATCCACAAGTTGCCTGCTGCCGGATCGGCTTGCCGTGGTTGGGCGGTGAGTTGCACACACATCCGCAGGTTGTTGTTGGGGGCAGGGCAGGCGGCTGCTGCAAGGTCATAGGCTGCCGATGTCGCAGAGTCGCCCGAGTAGGTTTTAAACACCGCAGCACCCGCATTGCCAGCACCGGCTGCGAAAGCCGCGTAGGCACCGGTTTGCGTCATGTAGCGCTCTTGCGCCAACATCAGTTGGTTCAACGCAACCCGCGCCTCGGCACGCCGACCCTTACGCACGCTTTCTTGGTAGGAGGGCCAGGCCAGGCCGGCCAATATGGCGATGATGCCCACCACAATCATCAGCTCAATCAAGGTGAAACCGGTGTTGCTGCGTGCGTTCATGGTGCATTCCTCAGTTCGTGGTAGTTGTTGATTTGCCGCCAACTCAAACGCCCGACGACGTCCACGCTGACGGGTTGTGTAGTCACGCTCTCAAGGCCCTCGGAGCCTTGCAAAATGATTTGCCCTTTCGCTTTTCTGATCCGGCGTCCCACACTGTCACTCACCGAAAGGTCGAGAGAGCCAATTTCCGTGACAAAGGGTTCGCCCAATAGTCCAATTTGTGATGCCACGCGTGATCCCATGCCGGTGGACAGTTTGAGGGCGTACAGGTAGCCGCTGCCGCTGCCGCAGGGGTCGGTCACCGCGTTGGGCGGAATCACCGAGCCAAACACAGCCGTGTCACCATAGATGGCCAAGCCGCTGATTTGTCGCTCGCCAAGCGTAGGAAAATCAATAACCCAGCCAGCGTGTTGCGTTGTGTCAGCATCGTTTGCCGGGCGGCCCCATACAAACGTGTCAACGCTGACTTGCCCCTTGCTATCCACGCTTCCTTCTTTCAAGAGCGTACGGCTGTTGATCATGCCCGAGGCACGGGCGTCAGTCGTCTTGGTGGTGTTGTCGTCATACAGGGCGTAGATGCTTTGTGTTTGTGTCGTGCTGTTGACCACGTTGTCCAGTGACTCCAAGTATTTCCCCGTGCCAAGCACGATGACACGTCCGTTGTTCGGCCCCCGCACCACCGTGGGGGCCATGGTGATGGGCTGTACAACGCCACTTTTGTCTTTGGCGACAAAAAACGGGAACGCGGTCGTGGAGTCCAAGGGGGATTTGTAGGCGGACAGGGCATTCATGTTCCAGTTTTCTGAGCCGACCGACGCAAAGTTCAATTTCCACAAATTGCCGTGCAGGTCTCCAAAGTGGATGGCAGACACTTCGCCACTGGGCCCCGCTGACACTTGCACATTGGCAACCCCCGTCGGCAACTTTGCCTTGAGATCTTTGTCGACCGGGATATTGATCTTGAAGTAATTGGTCCCCAGCTTCCAACTCGTCGCGCCGGATTTGCTGAGGTCAAGCAAAAACAGTGACGGAGAACCTGTGGATTCCGCATAACCGTCTTTTACATAGTTGTTGACCCCGCCCGGTACCAATGCAAACCATTTGTAGACCGCCTTTTCCCCTGGCGCGCTGGTTCTGAACTTCAGAATGTAGGGTTTGCCGATCACATTGCCCAGGCTGGGGTCATCACGGTCTGTGAATTCCCACATCACTTTGCTGGCGGCAAATCGCGCCGGGTCGGTGACATCCAATGCAAACACCCCTTGCCCGCCGCCACCCGTGCCAGAAACCAAAATGGTTTTCCACCCGTCGTCGGTCTCTGCCTCACCTACCGTCGGGCTTGCATCGACGTAACTTTGGTGGCTACCGGTGTTGTAGGTGGTGTTGGTCAGGGCCGACAGTTTGGGGCCTAGCCAACTTGGAATATAGGCAAACAGCTCGGTACCGTCAGAAGCGTCAAACGCGTGCAGCATTCCATCATTGGCCCCAACAAACAAAGCCTTGGTGCGGTCCTTATAGTCCTTGAGGAATTTGGTGTAGGTCGGCGCGGTGATGTTGGCCTGAGGTGCGCCCGAATACGCAATACCCGAGTTGATGATGTCGCCCAACACGCTGCTGCGCTTGCGAAAAAGCGTGCCCTCGTCGTCTCGCACCCCGCGAATAAAGGCCAGGCGTTGAGGTCCCAAACTGTCTTTCGTGTCTTTTGGCAAGGTGGGGGTCGCCCTGCTCAGATGCGTTTTTAGATCGTCATCGATACTGCTCCAAAGAAAATTGGTAGCTACGGAGCTCCCCCTGGCGGCTTGTCTTCCCACCACAATCACCCGGTCCGAGGCGTCTGGCTTTGCGTCGATGCGCGCGTCCAATTTGGCAGCCGCATACCATTGGTGCGGGTCTGTGGACGTGCCACTGGAAAAAGTGACGACGTCTTTGCTACTGACGCGCACATACCGCGATACCACATCGCCGCTCCAAGTGGATGCGTCGAACTGGGCCTGGTACACAAAGCCGCCTGCCGTCGTGAGCCGTTGGGTAGAAATAGATCCGCCCGCAATACTGTTTCCCTCTTTGGCGATTTGGTCAAATATCTTTGACAGTGTTTTCATGAGGCCCAAGGCGCTGCTGGACAAAAAATGGGTGCGCGCCTCACCCGGCTCGGCAGGGTTAAAGGCATTGATGTCCGATTTGTCCCAAATAGAGTTATCGTCAATCAGCTTGCCATCGGAGGACTTTGCGTAATACGGATTTCCCTGGCCGCTCAAATCGTTAAAGCCCCCGTATTTGGCGGCAAGAAATAGTTGGCTTTGCCGTCTCGTCGTGGCGTCCGCACTGCTGGCATTTTGGTTGACGTCGATGGTAAAGGTGGTTACCCGCATGCCTGGGCGTTGCCTGCTGTGGGGAGCGCCGCTGGCATCGGTCCAATCGGTTCCGCGAATGTCATGGTTTCTGGCCCAGTAGGCCATGCCGGCAATGTAGTATGACGCGTTGTTGTAAGGGCTTTGCGTACCCAAGTGATCGCTGGCGCTTTTGTAGGCATTGGTCCAAGGGGCGTATTTGGAGTCACTGCTAGCAGGGCGGGATGTCGTCACATCGGATGTCACCCCACCCACCACATGCTGGTATTTCAGCGATTTGCCGGCCTCCAAGGCACCGACCACCGAGGTCCAAAACACAAAGTCGGGCTCGTTGTCCGAAAGCTTGAACCCGCGCTGGGCGTCGTCCGACACCCTGGTGCCAGTACGTGTGTTGCCAGGTATGTATTTGTCAGCGTGGGTGCCAATGTCGCCAATGACCAGCAAGTTGTTCTTGAGGCAACTGTAGTCTTTGCTGTTATCGCCATCCCCATGGGGGTCGGTCCATGTGGTATAGACCGGGAAGCCGTCTCTATGGGAATCGAGCATGCCCAAGGTGGGGTCGGTTTTTTTGTCGGTGCCTGACGTCGGCGGCAGACCTTGCAAATAGCGCAGGGCCTCGTAATACAGCTCACCAATCGGGTCGTTCGATTTGTAGGCACCCTCGACACTCCCGGTTCGCCCAAACTGGTTGATGTAGTTTATGGCACCACTAATGCCCTCTTTCGTGCCACCCTCCGGGTCTTTGAGCAGAACGCCGGTGTCTTCGTTCCATTCCAACTTGGGGTTGGTGTCCGATGCCATTTCTCCATTTACGTTGAAGTATTTGGGGCCTACATACTTCATGGGCGCACGCAGCACGCCGCCATATCGCTGGGTGCCACTGTCATTCAGGTAGCCAAACACGGCAACCCGCAGGCTGTCGCTGTATTTTTGCAAGTTGCCAACGGGCTTGTATTTTCCGTTGGGGTATTTGAGACAAAAGCTCTCATGATTGTATTTTCGGGTGTCTAGGAGTACGCCTTCTTTGTCAGTATCACAAACGCGCACACGGGTATAAAAGAATTTTTGTCCCTTTGGCACGAATGCCTTGGTCTTCGCGGTGCCATCCACAACGCCTAGGTTGCCGTTGCTTTTCGGATCTGCGCAACTCCCCTCTTTTTTGGTGCCAAAGAAAATCTGATTCAAGCAGTTGGCTGCAAAAATATCACCTGCATGATTTCCTCGCAAATCATCAGGAACGGCACCGGACGCGTATTCAGCCTTGAGTACTTTGGATGGGAAGTAAGTGTTGGTGTACATGTCCGACGGGATCACGGCGCGCTGCAATATGGTGAGCCCCTCTTCATCTACAACGCGGTCGCCGCCCGTCATAGATTGGCGGAGTATGTCAATGGCCGAACTACTGGCCCAGTTCATGAAATTGCCGCTAAACCATTTGCCTGCACATCCGCGATCGTCGGCGAGCCCCTTGCGCTCAAACCGCTGATAATGGGCTAAAGTCAGAGGGGCTTTGGGAGTTTCTGCTGGCACACTGACATAGCTATAGCAACTCTCGCTGTCAAAATATCCAATATATTGAATACTCGGCTTGTAGGTGTCGTCCTGTGTCGATGATTTGGAGTTGGTGTATTGAGCACCAACCGTGGGAAACTCCACCGACAAAGCGAGAGTCAGCGTTGGTTTGTCGCGCGTCCCTTTGGCATACAGGGGCTCGGCGGAAAGATTAATCGCGGGAATCGCTACACCGCTGTCCTGACTGAATGCGTACAACGTGTATGCCAGTCCAGCGACGATACTACTCGCCATGACTATCCACTTGATCTTGTTGCCAAGAAGGTTTGAAAGGATTTTTTTCATGGCATCACTCCTTTCTGAATAGCACTTGTAAAACTGCCTGAATATCATCTCTGGGTCCAAAGCCCATGGCGGTTACGCGGTAAATGTATTTTTTGTCTGCTTTTATACTCGTGTCTCCAAAGGTGTTGGGGTCTTCCAGGATTTCGATGATATACCGCGGTTTTTTGGAGGAGCGTATGCCGGTTGCTCCCGCATCAAAAACGCGGTTGGTAAATGTTCCATACTCGACGGAGGGAGAGTCTTTGGATAAAAAATCCACCGTAAGCCAAACAGGTTTTCCGGTTTCT
>JARXAM010000089.1 GCA_029865845.1 Rhodoferax sp.
GGCTTGAGATTCAGCTTCCATCTGCGCGGCAGACAGAGGCAACAACTGCTGAACCACGGGTTCCTGCTTCATGGTGTTGATGAACTTGGTGTAGCACAGGTACACCGCATTCACTTCACCCTTGACATACGCATCCAGCAACACCTTGACAGGCCCGATGAGCTTCTCGAGGTGGGGGGTGTCGCCCAACTGGGTTGCGTGCGAAACCACTTTGGCGCCCACACGGTTCAAGAAACCCAAGCCCTTGTTGCCGATAGCCACCGCTTGCGCCGAAACGCCTGCGGCCTGCAAATCACGCAGCTTGCCGGTCACGGAACGCAACACGTTGGTATTCATGCCACCGCACAGACCCTTGTCTGTGGTCACGACGATAAACCCGGAGGTCTTTGCGTCGTTGGTTTGCATGAATGCGTGCGTATATTCCGGATTGGCCTTGCCGAGGTTGGTAGCAATATTGCGAATCTTGTCGCTATACGGACGGGCAGCCCGCATGCGGTCCTGCGCTTTGCGCATTTTGGATGCTGCCACCATCTCCATGGCCTTGGTGATCTTCTTGGTGTTTTCCACCGATTTGATCTTGCCGCGTATTTCCTTACCTGCTGCCATACAAGGCTCCTTGGGTCATCAGGTAGGAATTATGCGAAAGACTTCTTGAACGCAACGATTGCAGCGTTCAACTCAGCTTCAGCGTCCTTGTCCATCGCCTTGGCTGCCTCCAGCTTGGCCAACAGAGCTGCGTGCTTGTCCTTCAGGAAAGCATGCAGGCCGTGCTCAAACGCCAGCACCTTTTTCACCTCGATGTCATCCATGAAACCTTTGTTCACGGCAAACAGCGTGGCGCCCATCAGGCTGATAGTCAGGGGGCTGTACTGCGCTTGCTTGAGCAACTCGGTCACGCGGGCACCACGGTCCAACTGCTTGCGGGTGGCTTCGTCCAGGTCAGAAGCGAACTGCGCGAACGCAGCCAATTCACGGTACTGGGCCAAGTCGGTACGGATACCACCGGAGAGGTTCTTCACCAGCTTGGTTTGCGCTGCACCACCGACGCGGGACACGGAAATACCGGCGTTGATCGCAGGGCGGATACCAGCGTTGAACAACGAGGTTTCCAAGAAGATCTGACCGTCGGTGATGGAGATCACGTTGGTAGGCACGAATGCAGACACGTCACCGGCTTGGGTTTCGATGATAGGCAACGCGGTCAAAGAACCGGTCTTGCCCTTCACGGCACCCTTGGTGAACGCTTCCACGTAGTCTGCGTTCACGCGGGCTGCGCGTTCCAACAAACGGCTGTGGAGATAGAACACGTCGCCAGGGTAGGCTTCGCGGCCTGGAGGACGACGCAACAGCAAGGAAACCTGGCGATAGGCCACGGCTTGCTTGGACAAGTCGTCGTACACGATCAAAGCGTCTTCGCCACGGTCACGGAAGTACTCGCCCATGGTGCAGCCGGAGTAGGCAGACACGTACTGCATCGCTGCAGATTCAGAGGCGGTTGCAGCCACCACAATGGTGTACTCCATGGCACCGGCCTGTTCCAGTGCGCGCACCACGTTCTTGACTGAAGAAGCCTTCTGACCGATCGCGACATACACGCAGGTCATGTTCTGACCCTTCTGGTTGATGATCGCGTCGATCGCCACGGCAGTCTTGCCGGTCTGGCGGTCGCCAATGATCAATTCGCGCTGGCCACGGCCCACAGGAACCATGGAGTCGATGGACTTCAGGCCGGTCTGCATAGGCTGGCTCACGGATTCGCGGGCGATCACACCAGGTGCCACCTTTTCGATCACGTCCGTCATCTTGGCGTTGATGGGGCCTTTGCCGTCAATGGGCTGACCCAGCGCGTTGACCACGCGGCCACGCAACTCGGGACCCACGGGCACTTCCAGAATACGGCCTGTGCATTTCACAGTGTCGCCTTCCGAAATATGCTCGTACTCACCCAAAATCACGGAACCGACGGAATCACGCTCCAGGTTCAGTGCCAGACCGTAGGTGGGCAAGCCATCACTACCGGCGGGGAATTCCAGCATTTCGCCCTGCATCACGTCGGACAGACCGTGAATGCGGCAGATACCGTCGGTCACAGAGACCACGGTACCTTGGTTGCGGATGTCTGCGCTGGCGGACAAACCGTCAATGCGGCTCTTGATCAATTCAGAAATTTCTGCGGGATTGAGTTGCATGACTCTTTCCTTCTTTCTTTGGTTGGGCTGTCAGCGCTCGGCAAGGCCTTACGCTGAAAGAGCCACTTTCATTTGTTCCAGACGGGCCTTGACGGATGTGTCAAGGACTTCGTCACCCACCACCACGCGGATACCGCCGATCAATTCAGCATCCAACTCAACAGAAAGGTTGAGCTTGCGGCCGAAACGCTTCTCCAGAGAAGCGGCGACTTCTGCCAATGCTGCTGCATCGATCGGGAAGGCGCTGTACACAACGGCATCAGAAAAGCCGCCCTGGGCGTTCTTCAGTGCACGGAACTGGGCTGCGATTTCCGGCAACGCAGCGAGGCGTCCGTTATCGATCACAGTGCGCAGGAAGTTCTTTCCCTGCTCAGGCAATGCAGCCTTTATAACTCCGGCAACCAAGTCAAAAACTTGGGTTTGGGAGCTATTGGGGTTGCCGGCGAATTGCTGCAGTTGGCTGTTGCGCGCAACTTCAGCAAGTTCGTCCAGCCACACAGCTGCAGCGCTCAAGTCCGCTTGCGTAGCCTTGAACAAAGCTTCGGCATAAGGCCTGGCGATGGTGGCAAGTTCAGCCATGTGATTCCCTTACAGCTCAGTCTTCAGGCGCGACAGCAAATCTGCATGCACACCAGCATTGACTTCCTTGCGCAGGATCTGCTCAGCACCTTTGACAGCGAGAGCGGCGACCTGTTCACGCAAAGCGTCCCGGGCCTTCACGGACTGCTGCTCGGCTTCGGCCTTGGCAGCGGCAATGATGCGATTGCCTTCTTCCACGGCACGAGCCTTGGCTTCTTCGACAATCGTCTGGGCACGGCGCTCGGCGTCAGCCAAGCGGGTTGCAGTTTCATTGCGTGATGTAGCCAGTTCGGCTTCCACGCGCTTGTTGGCGTTGGCGAGTTCCGCCTTGGCCTTCTCGGCGGCAGCAAGGCCGTCGGCGATCTTCTGTGCCCGCTCGTCCAGCGCTTTTGTGATCGGGGGCCACACGAATTTCATCGTGAACCACACCAAGATCGCAAAAACGATAGCCTGCAGGAACAGGGTAGCGTTGATGTTCACGGCTTGATTCCTTCTCTAACGTGAAGGGCCGCTGATTACTTCAGAACGAAGGGGTTGGCGAATGCGAACAGCAGTGCAATAGCAACACCGATCAGGAACGCAGCGTCAATCAGGCCAGCCAAGTTGAACATCTTGGTTTGCAGTTCGTTCATCAGTTCGGGTTGACGAGCAGAGGACTCGAGGAACTTGCCACCCATCAGCGCGATACCGATAGATGCGCCAATAGCGCCCAGACCAACGATCAAACCGCAAGCCAGTGCCACGAGGCCGAGAATGTTTTCCATGAGAAGCTCCTAAAAGTTAGTGGAAAAGAAAAATAAAAACGAAAACGAAAGAATTACATCAATGTGCGTCGTGCGCTTGACCGGTGTAGATCAGCGTCAACATCATAAAGATGAAGGCTTGCAAGGTGATCACGAGGATGTGGAACAAAGTCCACACGGTTCCAGCGATGATGTGACCGATAGCCAAACCAACACCGGTTGCTGACAGCGCCCAGCCGCCACCCATCAGGGCAATCAACATGAACACCAACTCACCTGCAAACATGTTGCCGAACAACCGCATGCCATGGGACACGGTTTTGGCAAGGTATTCGATCATCTGCATCAGGAAGTTCACGGGGTACAGAGCCCAGTGATCACCAAACGGTGCAGCAATCAATTCATGCGCCCAACCGCCCAGGCCTTTGATTTTGATGTTGTAGACCAAGCAGACAAACAAAACAGAGCAAGACAAGCCCAATGTAGTCGACAAATCAGCGGTTGGAACTACACGCATGTAGTCTTTGAAGCCCAAAGCCGGGCCGGCGCTGTGCCAGATAGCAGGAATCAAGTCCACCGGCAACATGTCCATGGCGTTCATCAGGAAAATCCAGACAAACACGGTCAATGCCAAAGGAGAAATCAGTTTGCGGCTGGTGGCGTTGTGAATCACGCCCTTAGCCTGGTTTTCCACCATCTCAGACAGAATCTCTACGGCAGCCTGGAAACGACCAGGCACTCCGGATGTGGCCTTGCGAGCTGCGCTCCACAAAAGAAAGCACCCCAAAAAACCCAAGACGACCGAGAAAAACACAGAATCCAGATTGAACAAACTGAAGTCAACAATACTCGTTTGCTTGACACTTTCGAAGTCAAAGTTTTTCTGCAAGTGCTGCAAGTGATGCTGGATGTACTCACCAGCAGATGGAGCATGGGTTTCAGCGTGTTCAGAAGCCATATGTCACCAAAATTCAAAGGTTTACGGCGCGATGTTTGCGCTTGGTATGTAGCCACGCGGCCAACCAATACACCTTCATCGTCACCACGAAGCCAGCCACCAAGGCCAACCAATTCAGCAGGGGAAGCAGCTTCGGCGCTGCCAGCAGCAACGCCACTGTCAAAACCACCTTCACTACTTCCCACACCACAAAACTCAAAAATGCCGCCCCCGAATCCCCCAACGAGACTTGCTTACGCAAGCCGCGGGCGAGAATCATGGCAGGAAAAATCACCGCCAACGCTCCGTATGCAGCAGACACTCCCGCCACATATCCAAAACCCCAACTCGCAATTGCAGCAACCACAACGGATACCACAACCTGCATCCTGATGATCCACCACGGAGACACCACGGGATTGCGACTGCGCCATTGCCGAGCCTCATCAGCTGTCAGTGGCTTGAATTCCTCAACCGCTCCCTCATTTGGGTCACTCGAATCTACGAAAACCGAAGTTGCGCGCGTGTTTGCCTTCGCCAAAAGTCGCACTCCAACTGTTATCACGTTCAATGCACAGCCTTCGATTATACGTAGAAACCCGGCACATCCGTCAAAACCCCACGCCGTTGCCACATCAACCGTAGCGAAGAACTGATGCAGGTGGGGCGTCCCGCCAAGAATCACACGGGCGATAATGTTGACTCGTGATTTGCGTTAACCTGAAGACCGATGGTTAGGGTCCAGGCCCACGACGCAACCGGACTACACTATGAAAGGGGCCCTCGTGGCGACCACCCCCAAGCTTGGCAAAGCCGCCGATGTCTCGCGTACTGAATCCCTGATTGAATATCCTTCGCTGTTTCCCATCAAAGTGATGGGGAGAAATGTGGATGGCCTGGTGGGAGCGATAACCACCATTGCGAAGGCGTTCGACCCAAGCTTCGACCCCACCACAGTGGAGTTGCGCAAGAGCAATGGCGGGAACTATCTGGGCCTAACAATCACCATCACCGCGACAAGCCGTGAACAGCTTGATGAACTCTACCGCACCCTCAGCACACACCCGATGGTGAAGGTTGTACTCTGAATTTGCAGCCATGGACATTCGTCAACTTGGGCGCGTGGATTATTTTCCATGCTACGAAGCCATGCGGCAATTTACCGATCAGCGGGAGGTTGGAGCGACATCCAATGTGCGAGATCAACTCTGGGTCTGTGAGCACTATCCTGTTTTTACCCAAGGCTTGGCGGGCAAAGCCGAACACATTTTTCAGCCTGGGGACATTCCTGTACTGCAAACCAACCGCGGAGGGCAAGTGACCTACCACGGCCCCGGGCAAGTCGTTGCCTATCCATTGGTCGACCTCAAGCGAGCGGGCTATTTCGTCAAGGAATACGTCTACCGCATTGAAGAGGCTGTGATTAAAACGCTGCTTCACTTTGGACTGACTGGGCACCGCGTAGCCGGAGCACCCGGCATTTATGTGCGACTGGACGATCCATGCAGCCACGCGCCATTGGAGCAGCGCCCGCAGTTCGGCAACGTTACCTCCCCTGCCCCATTGTTCACCGGTCTCGGAAAGATTTCTGCCCTTGGCATCAAGGTCAGCCGTAACTGCACCTACCATGGCGTCGCGCTGAACGTGGGCATGGACCTTGAACCCTTTTTGCGCATCAACCCTTGCGGCTACGCCAAACTACAAACTGTGGATCTTTCTACAATCGGCGTTTCAGTTAGCTGGCAAGACGCCGCTGATGTATTGAGCTCCAAGCTCGCCACCTACCTCGCACCTTAAGGGTGTCACCAGGCCCTGAGCCTTCTTGCAACGACGCCACACCATGAGCCAAAGCGACACCACCCGCGACGCCCCCACCACTGCCAACCCCACCGTGCGCGAGGCCGCGTCGACGGCGGACTACAACCCGTTGGCCAAGCAAAAGGCACAAGCCAAGCTTTCACGCATCCCCGTCAAGGTGCAACAGGGTGAAGTGCTCAAAAAGCCGGACTGGATTCGGGTCAAAGCCGGAAGTCCAACCACCCGTTTTTACGAGATTAAGGAAACGCTGCGTGCCAACAAATTGGTGACCGTCTGCGAAGAGGCCAGTTGCCCCAACATCGGCGAGTGTTTCGGAAAGGGCACGGCCACCTTCATGATCATGGGCGACAAATGCACCCGTCGCTGCCCTTTCTGTGACGTAGGCCACGGTCGCCCTGACCCGCTCGATGTGAACGAGCCCGACAACCTCGCCAAGACGATTGCGCAACTCAAGCTCAATTACGTGGTGATCACCAGTGTGGACCGTGACGACCTGCGAGACGGCGGTGCTGGCCACTTCGTGGAATGCATCCGCAAAACACGCGAACGCTCACCCCAGACCCAGATTGAAGTGTTGGTTCCCGACTTCCGTGGTCGCGATGACCGAGCGCTCGACATCTTGAAGGCCGCGCCGCCCGATGTGATGAACCACAACCTGGAAACCATTCCGCGCCTGTACAAGGAAGCGCGCCCCGGTTCCGATTACCAGTTCAGTCTGAACCTGCTCAGAAAATTCAAGGCGCTGTTTCCCGATGTGCCCACCAAGAGCGGCTTGATGGTCGGCTTGGGCGAGACCGACGAAGAAATCCTTGAAGTGATGCGCGACATGCGAGCCCACAACATTGAAATGCTCACCATCGGCCAATACCTTGCACCGAGCACCAGCCACTTGCCCGTGCGCCGGTACGTGCACCCTGACACCTTCAAGATGTTCGAAGATGAGGCCTACAAGATGGGCTTCAAACATGCTGCTGTGGGCGCAATGGTGCGTTCCAGCTACCACGCAGATGTGCAAGCAGGCCACGCCTTGGGCAACGGCTGAGCGACCTCTATCCTCAAGGCATTGGCGGGGTGGCACATGGAGGTTACCCTGCAAAAAGTACAGCTCCAGTTGTGGTTTAGCACCGGCTCGAACTTCTGGGTCCACGTGTGCAAGGAGCTTTTTGAGACGAGCGTACGACGCCAGAAAAAGGCCACAATGACGCTCCGATTTGTTCCATCTTTTTCCGAAGCGAACCATGTACCACGCAGCCTCTGACCGATACGACGGACGTGTTCCCTACCGCACCTGCGGCAACAGCGGCCTCAAACTCCCGGCGGTGTCGCTGGGCTTGTGGCACAACTTCGGCGATGCCACCCCGCTCCAAACGCAACGCGACATGTTGCGCACCGCCTTCGACTTGGGCATCACACACTTCGATTTGGCCAACAACTACGGCCCCCCCTACGGCAGCGCAGAAACCAACTTTGGCGAACACCTGCGCCGCGATTTCCGCCCTTATCGCGATGAGCTGATCATTTCCAGCAAGGCCGGGTACGACATGTGGCCTGGCCCCTACGGCCAAGGTGGCGGCTCCCGCAAGTACGTGCTGGCCAGCCTGGACCAAAGCTTGCATCGCATGGGCCTCGAGTACGTGGATATTTTCTACAGCCACCGCTTTGATCCCGACACACCGCTGGAGGAAACCATGGGTGCACTGGCCACCGCCGTGCAGCAAGGCAAGGCCCTGTATGCAGGTATCAGCAGTTACTCGGGAACAAAAACCCGTGAAGCAGTGGCTATTCTCAAGCGTATGGGCGTGCCCATGCTGATCCACCAACCGTCTTACAGCCTGATGAACCGATGGATCGAGGAAGACTTGCTGGACGCGTTGGAGGAAACCGGTGTGGGCTGCATCGCCTTTAGTGCGTTGGCGCAGGGCCTGCTGACCAACAAATATTTGAACGGCGTACCCGCCGATGCGCGCATCAACCGCCCCGGTGGTGGCTCTTTCCAACAAGAGCACCTGAACGAGCAAAACCTCAAGCACGTGCGGGCCCTCCACGAGATCGCGCAAGGGCGCGGCCAGAGCCTGGCGCAAATGGCCACTGCATGGGTATTGCGCGATGCGCGCGTGACCTCTGCGCTCATCGGCGCGAGTAAGCCCGAACAAATCGTAGACCTCGTCGGTGCAATGCAAAACTTGAGCTTCAGTAGCGACGAGCTGGCAACCATTGATCAGCACGCGGTGGACGGAGGAATCAATCTTTGGAAACGTCCATCCACAGATCAGAGACTGGATCGGTAGGCACTTGGGCATGGTGTCGCACACGTTATCGGTATGGCGGTTGCGGTCTACATGGTACGCATGCGGCGCCATCGTTTTGTGGGGCAGCCTGGCGCCTTTGGGCGTATCGCTGGGCCACGTCCCCCCCTTTTTTCTGACAGGTATCGCACTTCTTGTCGGTAGTGTGATCGGTCTGATTCGCTCGGGATTTCAACTTCGCCACTGGAAGGTGCCCCTTAGGACACTGATGCTGGGGGTTTACGGGCTTTTTGGGTTCCATTTTTTGCTGTTTATGGCCCTGCGACACGCGCCGGCGCTGCAGGCCAACCTCATCAACTACCTGTGGCCTGTCGGCATGGTGTTGCTGGCACCATTTTTCTTGCCACATACGCGTGTCGGTGCATCGCACGTGCTTGCTGCCACGCTCGGGTTTGTTGGGGCCTGTCTCGCCATACTCAGCGGAAAGTCAATCAGTACAGGATTTCAATGGGGTTATGTGTTTGCATTGGGCTCTGCATGGGTGTGGGCGAGTTACTCGCTCCTGCTTCAGCGGGTCCCCCCTTTTTCCAATGCGGCGGTCGGCCTCTTCGCATTGGTATCGGGCACACTTGCGATGCTCTGCCACTGGACATGGGAGTCCACACCCGTGCTTGCACCGTCTGATATGGGCATGTTGCTATTGATGGGATTAGGACCACTGGGTGGGGCGTTCTACCTGTGGGACGCGGCCTTGAAGCATGGCGACGCGCGTTTCATTGGATTGCTGGCCTTCCTTACGCCGCTACTGTCGACCGTTGGCCTTTTGGTTCTGCGTGCAGAGTGGCCAAACCCCGGTGTCGTCCTGGCTGCGACCTTGATTATTGCGGCGGCAGTGGTGGGCTCGCGGGCCCGCTAAAGCCTAGGACTGACCTTCTTCTAGCAACACTGCTGCGGGATCGTCTGCGGTGCGCACCCGTTGCGCCCACTCTTGCAGCTTGCGTGTGTCTGAGCGCAGTATCTCCTGTTTGACCGAAAGTATTTGTGCGGGATGCATAGAGAAACTGCGCAACCCCAAACCGAGCAGCAAACGCGTAAAAGTGGTGTCGCCGGCCATCTCCCCGCATACGCTCACATCTTTACCCTGTGCGCGACATTGCACAATGGTGTCGGCCACTAACCGGAGAACTGCCGGATGCAACGGGTCATACAGGTGGGCCACCGATTCGTCTGCCCTGTCTATCGCCAACGTGTACTGAATCAGGTCGTTCGTACCGATGGAAAGAAAGTCAAAGTGCTTCAAGAAAAGTGGAAGACTCAACGCGGCAGCCGGAATTTCAATCATTGCACCGAGCTCTACCCTGCCATACGGAACACAGCGACTGTCAAGTTGCGCCCGCGCGTGGTCTATATGTGCCAAGGTTTGACGAATTTCCGTGGCGTGCGCGAGCATGGGAACCAACAACCTCACTTTGCCATGGGATGCTGCGCGCAGTATGGCGCGCAGTTGGGTTTGAAACATGGCCGGGTCCGCCAGACTCCAGCGTATCGCGCGCAAGCCCAATGCCGGGTTCAGATGCGCGTCGTCATGGACGGAGGCGTCCAATGGCTTATCCGCTCCCACGTCGACCGTGCGGATAGTCACGGGAAGGCCTTGCATGCCTTCCACCGCCTTTCGGTACGCGAGGTACTGCTCTTCTTCGCCCGGGAGCTTGCCCTGGCGCCCCATGAACAAGAACTCACTGCGAAATAGTCCGACCCCCAATGCGCCCGCTTGCAGGGCCGTCTGGGCATCGTCAGGCATCTCGATATTGGCGAGGAGCTGAACCCGCTCTTCGTCCATGGTGACCGCTGGGGTATGGAGTAAACGCTGCAACCGTCCGCGCTCGAGCTCGCCCTGCCGTTGTTTGAATCCGTACTCTGCCAGGATGATGGGCGAAGGGTCCACAATGACCACACCGGCATCACCGTCGATGATGACCCAGTCATCCTGTCGCACCAGTTGGCTGCAAGTTCTTGCGCCCACCACTGCGGGTATATCCATACTTCGCGCAACGATGGCGGTGTGGGATGTTTTCCCACCAACATCGGTGATAAAGCCCGCAAAAACACTTTGCTTGAACTGCAGCATGTCGGCTGGCGAAAGGTCGTGTGCAACCAGCACCAATGGCACATCTACCGTGTCATCCAAGAGCAAATCCTGCTGGTGCCCCTTTCGTCCACCACGCACCACCGGCGGCACGACGGACGTTTGTGTGCCTTTCATGGCACGCAACACCCTTTCACATATCTGCTCCATGTCGGCCTTGCGTTCGCGCAGATAGGGGTCTTCCATATCATCGAATTGGCGACTGATCACCTCCAGTTGCGTGGTGAGTGCCCACTCAGCGTTATAGAGACGGTCTGTAATCCAATGCTTTACGCCGCGTTCAAGCTCTTCGTCTTGCAGCAGCATCAAATGCACGTCCAATAAGGCGGCCAGTTCGGTCGGTGCCTCACGGGGGCCCATACGACTGATAGAGCCTTGCAGCCGCTGTATTTCTTCCACCACTGCATCCCGTCCGGCGCGCACACGGGCAATCTCGTCAGGCACCTCGTGCGCTGCAACAAAGTAGTGGGCGACATCGACCCGACCCGACGCTACCAGTACCGCCCGCCCGATGGCTACCCCACGCGACACTGCCAACCCGTAAATCGAAAACGTCATGATGTCACCTCGTGGTTTGCTACTGGTGAATGCGCATATGCCGCTGCGCTGGATGCGTTCGGGCAGACACTGCGGCGGCAGGCATCACTCGCCTTCGCCAAAGTTGTCGTTGATCAATGCCAAAAGTGCGTCCATCGCAGCGCGTTCATTGTCCCCATGGGTCTCCAGCGTGATCTCCGAGCCGATTCCTGCTGCAAGCATCATGACGCCCATGATGCTTTTTGCATTTACTCGACGTTCGCCCTTTGAGATCCAAACTTCGCAGGGAAAGCTCCCTGCTAGCTTGGTGAGCTTGGCCGACGCCCTGGCGTGCAAGCCCAGTTTATTGACTATGGTCGTGCTGGTGCTGATCATGATTTTTGCGTTGTTGATTCTGAGGAGCGGAGATGGCAACTTGCATAACACTTTGCGTTCCACCGGCTATCGCACGCGCCACCAACAGGTCCAACGTTTCGTGTCGATAGTTGACGGTTCGCAACAGCATGGGCAAATTGACGCCTGCAACCAACTTGGAACGATGTCCGTCTACGGTTTTCTGCGCGACATTGCATGGCGTCGCCCCAAAAATGTCGGCGAGCACCAGCACTTGGGGAAAACGCAATTGGTGCAACGCTGCCAGCGCTGCAATTTGCGTAAGGTCTGGCTTTTCGTCCGCCGGCACATCCAAAGC
This sequence comes from Rhodoferax sp., assembly GCA_029865845.1. GTDB lineage: Bacteria > Pseudomonadota > Gammaproteobacteria > Burkholderiales > Burkholderiaceae_C > Allorhodoferax. The sequence continues at coordinate 11,887 of JARXAM010000089.1, forward strand.
GCAAACGCCGTCGGCTGCATCGGGGTACACGTGCAACACGCATTGTCGCAATGCGCTTGCCAAGGGAGCATGAGCGATGATGAGAATGCCTGTGTTCATACGAAGTCCGAGTGGGCTTTAATTATGGCGGCTTTGCGCGGCAAGCAATCAAATAGCAAACCACGCATGCGAGTCCGTAGACACCAAACGCGGATTGGTAAGCCATCCGCTCAATCATTCCCGCCACCTGAAAAGCATCGACCAGTAAGCCAATGCCCCATTGCACTGCGAAGACGCCCGCAAAGATGACGAGGTTGTAGGCAGACAGCGCGCGGCCTGCCAACTCGGAGGGAAAAGCCATGCCTACTGCGGGTTGCGCCAAGGCCACCACCGACGTCGCAACGCAATACAACGTAAACACGGCTGCAGCTGTCTTGGGATAAGCAGGAGTTGCACCAATCAATATAGCGAGCAGAACAAAGGTGAGTGGTGTCCATTGGCGTATCAAGCGCTCCGCCGAGTAGCCCTTGCGCGCTAACCACGGATTGGCAACACCCCACACCCAGAAAGTAATCAGCATGGCCACATTCAACCAGAATAGACCAATGGCGGCTTCTAAAGCGGTGTACCCCGCGACCTTGGTCATCCACGGACCAGCCCACAGGGTTTGTAGTGCCACGAGGCCGCCATAGTTAAAGAACCCCAGTGGGGCTAGCGCCCTAAAGTAGGGGTCGCGCCATACATTGGCGTACCCCTTGTTCAACTGATGCTTTGCGGCGCTCGGCTGCTGTGCCCATACCGGTACCTGCCAGGCAATCACCGACATGCTGATTGCGATCAAGGCTGCTAGCAGCACAAAGATTCCTCGCCATCCGGTCACGGGCAACAGCCACTGCACAGGCAATGTAGAGGCCACCATGCCGAAGGCTCCCACCATTAGCATCCAAGAGTTGGCTCTGAGTAGATGTTCGGGCGCATACCAGCGGCGATAGCCTGTCAGCGCAGCCATCAGGCAGGCACAAACGCCTACGCCACTAAGGATGCGTGCAAACAGAAGTCCATAGAATCCGTCGGCACTCGCAAAAGCAATGCAGCCTGCGAAAGCCACACCCAGAAAGGCTAGTTCCACTTTGCGCGGTCCATGGCGATCCAACCACCGGCCCAGTGGCAGTTGCATCGCGGCAAAGCCCAAGAAATACCCCCCTGCGAGCAAGCCAAGGTCGGAGGAGGTGAGTTGAAATTCCGCCACCAATGTCGGCGCGATGGTAGCGGTGATAGCCCGAATCAGGGCTGATAAAAAATACGCCACTCCAAACGCGATGAACACCGCGATGGCGCGGGAGCGCGTTAAGAGATTCATTGGATCTGTAGGTCTTCGAAGAAGGACTGCACCATGGGCTCAGTCACGGTATCCGCATACACGGCAAGGTGGTAAATGTCGCTACCGACGTTGAGCCACGTCAGACGGGCTTGCATCGGTCCGCCTTGCGCATTACTGCCATCCGCGCGCAATGACACATGCCTAGCCGCCCAGGATGGCGCCCGCCAAGTGTCTGGCGTGGTCGACTTCGCACGGAATTGTTTCAACGTGAGCGTTTGCCATTGCGCCGCAACCTGGGCGGCCGCATCTGCATTTGTCGCCCTCAGGTGGCTGACCACGAATAGGGTTCCATCTGCCTCGCAACCCTTCATTTGCAAGAGAGTTGGCGTCGTACCAAGTGCGACCGTGCGGGCCGCGTTATCCGGTTTGCATGGGAGACGGGCTTGGAGGTCCTGCACCTGCACCCTACGCCAGTTCAGCGTGGGACTGCATGCCATGAATGCCCCCATGAGGAACGCAATTCCCAAATAGGCGGCTCTTGGGTGCACAACGCTCACTGCAGCGCACCGAACACTTTGGTCAAAATTCGGCTGCTGTAAGCCATTGGGTTTTGGCGAATTTTCTTTTCTTCCTCGGAGATCATGAAAAACAAGGCATCAAGGGTTTTCGCCGTCACATACTGCTGGATGTTGGCGTCCTCTTTTTTCATCAGCCCTATCTCATGCGCGTGGCCTGCGAGGCGGTTGTAGTGATCCACCATGCCCACCTTGGCGGTCGCGCGGGTCACAATGGGTAGGAATTTCGTTACGAGGGGTGCACGTGTTCTCTGCGCAAAGAAGTGGCTGACGGCCGTATCGCCGCCACTCAGAATCCCTTTGGCATCTTGGACTGTCATCTCTTGAATCGCCCTGTTCAGCACACTCGAGGCCATGGGCACCGCCGCCTCGGCACCACGATTCATCGAAGTTACCAATTCGTCGACACGGGCACCTTGCCCCAACGTGCGCAGCAATGTCGCTACGTCTTCTAGGTAGGATGGCATTGCGATGCGAACTTTTTCATTCCCAAGAAACCCATCTACCGCACCCAGTTGCACAATAGCGGCAGAAGCTCCTTTTTCGAGCGCTGTCCTCAAGCCTTTGGCGGCATCGGTGGTACTTAAGTCCTTCAGTGTCAAGGCGCTGGCTTGGTGGCAGGTCAAGGTGGTCACCAAGCCAGCGACAGCTATGGAGAAAGAATTAAACTCGCGTCGATCCATGGGGTTGTCCTGTATATGAAAAAGCATTGGATAGTGGGCAGTATCGTAGCGGTGTGCGTTGTAGCCATCAGTGCGTATTTGGCATTGGCGTCCCATAAGGCACCTGAGTCGACATTTGTATTACTGGATGGCAGCCGAATGCAGACCAATGACTTGCGTGGTCGAGTTACGCTTGTTAACTTTTGGGCTACCAGTTGTACGACCTGCGTAGCCGAGATGCCGCACATGATCCAAACATACGAGAAGTACAGGAGTAAGGGCTACGAGATGGTCGCCGTGGCTATGGCATACGATCCGCCCAGTTATGTGGTCAATTTTTCGCAAACGCGCAATCTGCCATTTCCCGTTGCCATTGACAACACCGGCGCCATTGCCAAGGCATGGGGCGATGTCGTGTTAACGCCCACAAGCTACCTCGTTGACAAGCAAGGTACTATTGTGAAGCGCTATGTAGGGCAGCCGGACTTTGCTGAACTCGATCGCCTGATTGAAAAACTGCTGCAAGGCAGTTGATGCAGACTCCCTTGTGGATAGTGTTTTCTCTAACCTGCAATAGGCTGCCCTGATGAGGCATCAAGGCTGGTGTATGCACCTAGTGTGGCTTGCGAACGCCGCATCCATCCGTAGATTTCTCTATGCCATGGCAGATTGATACACCCAACCCGCAAATAAACACTGTCGACAGCCTGGAGTCTGTCGCCGTTGTTCGCGAACTTTTTCAGGAGTACGCCTGCGAGCTGGCCGTAGATCTGTGTTTTCAGAACTTCTCGCACGAATTGAAGACCTTGCCTGGCGACTACGAGCCATCCCGTGGTGCTTTGCTGCTCGCAAAAGTCGATGGTTTTTGGGCCGGCTGTTGTGCACTACGCCCCCTGGACACAACAGACTACCCCAACGCCTCCGAAATGAAACGACTTTACGTGAGGCCCGCATTTCGGCGGCTGGGCGTGGGACGTTTGCTCGCAGAGGCCACAATGGATGCATCGCGAGCCAAAGGCTATGGCTGCATTCTGTTAGATACATTAGACGACATGGAGTCCGCTCGTGCCTTGTATGCGGAACTCGGATTCGAAGAAGTACCCCCTTACTACTTCAATCCAGTTCCGGGGGCGCACTACCTAAGAGCAGCGCTTTAGCCAATCGACTTTGCGGTCAGGCGTTCGCTTGTGCCAACAATGTTTGGGCATCACTCACTTCGAACTTGCCTGGGCCTTCCACATTCAACGTAGCCACTTTGCCGTCTTTGACCAACATCGAGTAGCGGTTGCTACGCAAGCCCAAGCCCTTGCCTGTCAGGTCCAGGGTCAAACCAGTCGCTTTGGCAAAAGCGGCATCACCGTCGCCCAACATCCGAACCTTGGTGCCAGTCTTTTGGTCGCGAGCCCAAGCGCCCATCACAAACGCATCATTCACGCTAACGCACCAGATTTCGTCCACGCCTGCGGCCTTGAACGCGTCGGCGCTTTCCACGTAGCCGGGAACATGCTTTGCAGAACAGGTGGGCGTAAAGGCGCCTGGCAAAGCAAACAGCGCGATGGTTTTTCCGGCTGCGGCTTTCGCAACGTCTACGGGGTTAGGGCCAATGCTGCAGCCATCCCCCTCCACTTCCGAATATTCCATTAACGTGGTCGCGGGAAGCGTATCGCCAACTTGAATCATGTGTGCTCCTTGTGCAATGTCTACAAACCAATAAAAACGGCCCACATTGTGGGCCGTTTTCTTTTCAACTGCAGCGGTTAAATCATAAAGACTTAAACTGCAGCCGCCTTTTCCACCAAACGAGTCGCAACCCAGTTTTTGGTTTTGGAAATTGGCTTGCTCTCAGTGATCTCGATCACATCGCCCAACTTGTACTCACCCTTTTCGTCATGGGCGTGGTATTTGCTGGTCTTTGCAACGATCTTGCCGTAGAGCTCGTGCTTGACACGGCGCTCAATCAGCACGGTCACAGTCTTGGCACGCTTGTCGCTGACCACCTTGCCAACCAAGGTGCGCTTGAGGGATTTTTTAGCTTCCGTCATTTATCGCTCCTTATTTGGCGGATTTTTCAGCGCTTTGCTTCTCGACAAGAATGGTCTTGGCGCGAGCAATATCACGGCGCGCAATGCGCAGCGAAGCGGTGTTGTTGATCTGTTGGGTGGCTTTTTGCATACGCAGGCCAAAGTGAGCTCGTTGAAGCTCTTTGACCTCAGTTTGCAAACCAGCAACGTCTTTTTGGCGCAGTTCAGCAGCTTTCGTCATATCGATATCTCCTGAATTACTGGCCGATCATGCGGCTGACAAAGGTAGTACGCAGTGGCAGCTTTGCAGCAGCCAAACGGAAGGCTTCGCGAGCGAGTTCTTCGGGCACGCCGACGATCTCAAACACGATCTTGCCGGGCTGGATTTCAGCCACGTAGTACTCGGGGTTACCCTTGCCGTTACCCATACGCACTTCAGCAGGCTTCTGGGAAATTGGCTTGTCAGGGAACACGCGAATCCAGATACGACCACCACGTTTGACGTGACGGGAAATTGCACGACGTGCAGCTTCGATCTGGCGAGCCGTCAGACGGCCGCGGTCAGTACATTT
>JARXAM010000132.1 GCA_029865845.1 Rhodoferax sp.
TGCTTGCCCTTCATGCCCATCCACACCCCCTGCCCCGCCAACGCATTTCCAGACCACGCCGTGAAATCCACCAGCGACGCAAAGGCGCGCGAACTCACTACGTCATAAGGCTCGGTCAAGCTTTCCACGCGCGCATGGATGCCGCGCAAACTGGGCAGCTTCAAGGCAACGGCGACTTGCTGAATAAACGCAGCCTTCTTGGCCACCGTGTCCACACAGTGCACCGTGATGTGCGGGCAGCAAATGGCGATCACGATGCCGGGCAGCCCAGCGCCCGAGCCCACATCCAGCAAGCGAGGACCATCACCACCAACACCCTGCGCATTCAAAGCCGTGAGTTGCTTTTGCAACGGAGCGATCACCGCCAGACTGTCCAGCAGGTGGTGCGTAAGCATGTCGTTCGGGTCACGCACTGCTGTCAGGTTGTAGACCTTGGTCCACTTTTGAATGAGTGCCAGGTATTCCAGCAATGCGGCTTGTTGCGCCGCATCCAGATCCAACCCCAGTGCCACGGCCGCGCTACGCAGTTGCTCCACATGGCTGGCGTTCATACGGCGTGCGCCTTCTCAGTGAAACCCCGGAAGTTCCCCTTCTTCAAGTGGATCATCAACAGCGAAATCGTGGCGGGCGTGATCCCGGACAGGCGTGAGGCTTGTCCGAGCGTTGCGGGCCGGTACTTGCTCAGGCGCTGGCGGGCCTCGATGCTCAGGGCGGTAACTTGCATATAGTCGAGGTCTTCAGGCAGGCGCAGGTTTTCATAGTAGGCGGCGCGCTCTACTTCGTCTTTCTGGCGGTTGATGTAGCCGGAATACTTGGCCGCAATTTCCACCTGCTCCACCACCGCAGCGACAAAGGCCACCTCTGCCGTATCCACCGCAGGCAGACCTGCTGTTTCACGTGAAACAACATCCAGCAGATCGCGGTTGGCGTACTTGCCTTGGTCCAGCGACATCAGCCCGCCATAGCTCACATTGGGGCGGCGCAGCAGGTCGGCCAGGTTGTACTCGTGCTCGATGGATTTGCCCAGCACCCGTTCGGATTCTTCGGCGGCCAAATTGCGCGGGTTCACCCAGATGCTGCGCAGGCGTTCTGTCTCGGCGGCCACCGCATCGCGCTTGCGGCAAAAAGCCTCCCAGCGGGCGTTGTCCACCAAGCCCAGCGCGCGGCCCGCTTCGGTCAATCGGGCATCGGCATTGTCTTCGCGCAGTTGCAAGCGAAACTCGGCCCGGCTGGTAAACATGCGGTAGGGCTCGGTCACGCCCTTGGTGATCAGGTCGTCCACCAGCACGCCCAAATACGCCTGGTCGCGGCCGGGCAGCCAGGTGTCCTCGGTGTAGCTGGCGCTGCCCGCCGCACTCAGCGCCACATCGCCACCGCCCATGGCCCGCACTTGCAGTGCCGCGTTGATGCCGGCAAACATGCCTTGGGCCGCCGCCTCTTCATAGCCGGTGGTGCCGTTGATCTGCCCGGCAAAAAACAAGCCGCCCATCTGGCGCGTCTCGAAACTTCCCTTCAGGCTGCGTGGGTCGAAGTAGTCGTACTCAATGGCATAGCCGGGACGCAGAATGTGCGCGTTTTCCAGGCCGGCCATGCTGCGCACCAACTCGTACTGAATATCGAAAGGCAGGCTGGTGCTGATGCCGTTGGGGTAGTACTCGTGGGTGGTCAGGCCCTCGGGTTCCAAAAAGATCTGGTGGCTGTCTTTGTCGGCAAAGCGGTTGATCTTGTCTTCCACGCTGGGGCAGTAGCGCGGGCCCACACCCTCGATCTTGCCGGTGAACATGGGGCTGCGGTCAAAGCCGCTGCGAATGATGTCATGCGTGCGCTCATTGGTATGGGTAATCCAGCATGGCACTTGCTGCGGGTGCATGGCCACATGGCCCATGAAGCTCACCACCGGCATCACCTCACTCATGCCGCCCGGCACACCGTCGCCGGGCTGTTCGATGCACTTGCTGAAGTCAATGCTGCGCCCATCAATGCGCGGCGGGGTGCCGGTCTTGAGGCGGCCTTGCGGCAACTTCAGCTCTTTGAGCCGAGCCGACAGCGACACGGCAGGCGGGTCGCCCGCGCGGCCTGCGGCGTAGTTGTTCAGGCCCACGTGGATTTTGCCGTCTAGAAAAGTGCCCGCCGTCAGCACCACCGTCTTGCTGCGAAAGCGGATGCCCACCTGCGTCACCGCCCCAACCACGCGGTCGCCCTCCACCATCAGGTCATCGACGGCTTGCTGGAACAGCGAGAGGTTGGCTTGGTTTTCCAGCATACGGCGGATGGCGGCCTTGTAGAGCACGCGGTCGGCCTGCGCACGGGTGGCCCGCACGGCCGGACCCTTGCTCGAATTGAGCATGCGGAACTGGATGCCCGCCTCATCGGTGGCCAGCGCCATCGCACCGCCCATGGCATCCACCTCTTTGACGAGGTGGCCCTTGCCGATGCCGCCGATGCTGGGGTTGCAGCTCATCTGCCCCAGCGTTTCGATGTTGTGGGAGAGCAGCAGGGTTTTGCAGCCCATGCGGGCAGCCGCGAGTGCAGCTTCGGTGCCGGCATGGCCGCCGCCGACAACAATGACGTCGAATTCTTGTGGGTACAACATGGCAAGGGGGCGCGGGAGCGGACCACGGTGCGTGTCCGGCCGGCGCAATCAGAGAAGGGAGGGCGCAATTTTACCGGGGATACCCTGTAAGTGCCCCTTTGGCCCCACACAGCCCCTGCGCGCCCGTACCATGGGCACCTTCACCGCGTGAGGGCAACATGAACATGACCGAATTCGACTACATCATCGTGGGCGGCGGCTCCGCTGGTTGCGTGCTGGCCGGGCGGCTCAGCGAAGACCCGGGCATTACCGTTTGCCTGCTAGAGGCGGGCGGGCCGGACGACAGCGTCCTGATCCGCGCACCGCTGGGCTTTGCCGCCACCGCACCCTTGCGCCTCTTTAATTGGGACTATGAGAGCGTGCCCCAGGCCGGTCTGGGCGGGCGCCGTGGCTACGCCCCGCGCGGCAAAGTGCTGGGCGGCAGCAGCGCGGTCAACGCCATGGTCTACACCCGGGGCAACGCCCACGACTACGACCGTTGGGCCTCCATGGGCAACCTCGGCTGGCGCTACCAAGACGTGCTGCCGCTGTTCAAGCAATCGGAAAACAACGAGTGCTTTGGCAACACGGCGTACCGGGGCACGGGTGGCCCCCTGAACGTGACGTACCTGCGCAGTCCCAGCCCGCTCAATGAGGCGTTTTTGCAAGCCTGCGAAAGCCAGGGCCTGCCCCGCACCCCCGACTACAACGGGGCCCAACAGTGGGGTTGTGCGCCCACCCAAGTGACCCAAAAAGGCGGCGAGCGCTGGAGTGCGGCCCGCGCCTACCTCACGCCCCACCGCCACCGCCCCAACCTCACCGTGATCACCCACGCGCACACCACCAGAGTTACGCTCGATGGGGACACCGGCCACCTGCGCGCTACCGGAGTGACCTACCTGCACCGGGGCCAGACCCACGCCTTGCGTGCACGGCGGGAGGTGCTACTGAGCAGCGGCGCGTTTGGCTCGCCCCACCTGCTGATGCTCTCGGGTGTGGGCCCGGCAGACCATTTGCGCGCCCACAGCATTACTGTGCGCCATGCGCTGCCCGGCGTCGGCCAGAACCTGCAAGACCACCTAAGCACCGTGCTGATCTACCGCACACCGCGCTGGCAAGACACCTTCGGTATGTCGCTGCGGGGTGGGCTGGCCTTGCTGCGCGCCATGGGCGAGTGGCACCGCAAGCGCACTGGCTGGATCACCAGCAACGTGGCTGAATCGCAGGCATTCCTTAGCACACGGCCCGACCTGCCAGCCCCCGACATTCAACTCGCACTGTGCATGGGCATCGTGGACGACCACACCCGCAAAGCCCACCTAGGCCACGGCTACACCCTGCACGTCACCCTGATGCGGCCCCACAGCCGGGGCAGCGTCACGCTGCACAGCGCCACGCCCACCGACCCACCCCGCATTGACCCCGCCTACCTGCAACACCCCGACGACCTGGCAACGCTGGTGCGCGGCGTGCACATGGCCCTGGACATCCTGCACGCCCCAGCCTTGCAGGCCTACCGGGGCGACATGCTGTACCCGCTGCAGCGCGACAACCGTGGGCAGATTGAGCAATTCGTGCGGGACCACTCCGACACCGAGTACCACCCGGTGGGCACCTGCAAAATGGGCCCAGCCAGCGACCCGATGGCGGTGGTGGATGCCGAACTGCAGGTGCACGGCATCCACGGCCTGCGGGTGGTGGACGCATCCATCATGCCGGACCTGGTGACCGGTAACACCAACGCCCCCACCATCATGATTGCCGAGAAAGCCGTGCAACACATACGGGCCGCCAAAGCCGCTAGCATGCAAGTCTGAACCCACCCAAGGACACCCATGAAGCTCTACTACTCACAAGGCGCCTGCTCGCTCTCCCCCCATATCGTGATGTATGAGGCTGGCCTGCCATTTGAGGCCATCCCCGCCCCCACCAAAACGCACCAGCTACCCGATGGCACCGACTACTACACCATCAACCCGCTGGGCTACGTGCCCTACCTCACGCTGGACGACGGCCGCAGCCTGCACGAAGGCCCCGCCATCGTGCAATACCTGGCAGACCTGGTGCCCGAGAAACAACTCGCCCCGGCCAACGGCACGTTTGAGCGCTACAAATTGCAAGAGTGGCTTACCTTCATTGGCACCGAATTGCACAAGAGCTTCAGCCCCCTGTTCAACCCCGCCGCACCGGAGGCGAGCAAAGAGCAGGCACGGCAAACGCTAACCAAGCGCCTGGGCTGGGTAGACGGCGAACTGGCCGACAAAGACTACCTGCTGGGGGCGCAGTTCAGCGTGGCAGATGCGTATCTCTTCACGGTGACCAACTGGGCCCGCATCGTGAAGCTGGACCTCAGCGCCTTTACACATTTGCTGGCCTACCGCACCCGCGTGGGTGAGCGCCCGGGAGTGCAGGCCGCCATGCGTGCCGAAGGCCTGCTTAAGTAAAGCCCAAAGGCACGAACACCACTACGCTGCGCCGCCCTTGAGGCGGAACTGCCGCACCAACTGGGAGAGCGCATCGGCCTGCGCCCGCAGGCCCTGCGCCGCCGCCGCGCTTTGCTCCACCAGTGCTGCATTTTGCTGGGTGGCCTGGTCAATCATCGCCACCGACTGGTTGACCTGGGCGATGCCGCTGGATTGCTCGGTGGCAGACGAAGAAATCTCGCTGATGATGTGGCCCACGCGCTGAACGCCGTCCACCATTTCTTTCATGGCGGCCCCCGCCTCTTCGACCAGTTTGACGCCGCCGTCCACCGCATGCACGCTGGTGCTTACCAAGCGCTTGATGTCTTGCGCAGCAGCGGCGGACCGCTTGGCCAGCATGCGCACCTCGGCAGCAACAACGGCAAAGCCCCGCCCCTGCTCGCCAGCACGTGCCGCTTCTACCGCCGCGTTGAGCGCCAGGATGTTGGTCTGGAAAGCAATCGAGTCGATCAGCCCCACGATGTCGTTGATCTTGCTGCTGCTGGCCGCAATCTCGTGCATGCTGCCCACCGCCTGCGTCACCACCTGCCCACCGCGCGCTGCCAGGGTAAAGGCGGAGTCGGACAAGCCACGCGCGGTCTGTGCCGCTTGGGCGGTTTGTTGCACGTTGCTGGTGAGCTCGGTGAGCGAGCCCACCGTGTCTTGCACACTGCTGGCGGATTTTTCGGTGCGCTGCGACAAATCCTGGTTGCCCGAGGCAATCTGCTGGCTGGCAGTGGCCACGCTCTCGCTGGCGTTACGCACCTGGGAGACCAGCGCACCCAAGCCTTCTTGCATGGCCTTCTGAGCGTGCTGCAGGTCGGCCACTTCGTCCTTGCCATGCACCTCAATGTGCTGCGACAAGTCGCCCCCGGCAATCGCCTGTGCCAACACGCGCGCGCGCTCCAGGGGTTGGCAAATGGAGTTCATATTCAGGATGGTGAGCGGAACCACCACCACCGTGGCCATTGCCAGCGCGGCAATGAACAGCCACTGGACCCTGTCGCCCACAGTGCGCTGGGCGCGCACGGCCCCTTGGGCCTGCGCCTGCAACACACCCTCAAGGGCCTGCATACCTTGCATGACCTTGGCCCACGCAGCGCGTGCGCCCTGGCTGCTGCGCTGTGCGTCCACCGCCGTGGCAAGGGCACCAGAGCGCAGCTGTGCGAGCACGGGCGCCAGCCCTTGGGCGTATTCCTGCAAGTCTGCCTGCAGTTGTCGCGCCACCGCGCTGTCGCTGTCGTGTGCGCCGTCCACAAACTTTGCGCCAAGGGCCTGCACCTGAGCGACATGGGCCTTCCACTGCGCATACGCCTTGTCCACCTCGGCGACCTGCCCGGCAAAAACGAACATGTCTTTCTCGGCCTCACGCACCGTGCCCATGGCCGCGTGCAACCGCCCAAGCTGCTGCAGCTTGGCGTATGAATGGGCCAAAAATGCATCGCTCTGGTCTTGGATGCTGCCCATGCCCCACAAGCCACCACCGCCCAGCAGTGTCAGCAAGGCCAGCACCATCGCAATGGCCCCCAGCATCCGCAGACGGATGGTGAATTGGCGCATCAGTGACATCGTGTTCATGGGGGCGTTCCTCAAGGGGGCATAGCAGCCAAGCGACTGTGAATGTGAATGTGAATGTGAATGTGAATGTGGAGTCTAGAGCGGACGCCAACGCGCTAATGCGCGGCAAAGGCGGGATGAACCCCGGCAATTCCACCGACCGCACGGGCGCAAGGGCGCAAGGGTCACACATGCGGCCCCCGCCGTCTTTGACGTGGGTCAGACCGGGACGCGGAGCGCCAGCGTTTTTATGCCACCTAAATGTTGTGGTCCTCAGGCCGCCAGCGCTTGAGAAGCAGGGCGTTGGTCATTACGCTTAGCGAACTCAGCGCCATGGCCGCACCGGCCACCACCGGGCTCAGGTAGCCCAAGGCGGCCAGCGGAATGCCTGCCACGTTGTAGGCAAAGGCCCAGAACAGGTTTTGCCGGATTTTGGCCACCGTGCGTCGGCTGATGTCCAACGCCGCAGCCACCAAAAGCGGGTCGCCCCGCATCAGCGTGATACCGGCGGCATGCATGGCCACATCGGTGCCGCCACCCTGGGGGTTGGCCATGGCCATCCCCACGTCGGCAGCGGCCAAAGCAGGCGCGTCGTTCACACCGTCACCCACAAAAGCTACGCCCCCACGCTCCGCCTTCAGCTCCAGCACCTTCGCAGCCTTGTCGCCGGGCAGTACCTCGGCCAGCACATCTTTGGCGTCCAGACCCAGTCGCTTTGCCATGGCCAAGGCAGCCCCCCGGTTGTCGCCCGAGATCATCACGGTTTGGATGCCACGGGCCTTTAAGGTCGCCAATGCGTGGCTTGCACCGGGCTTGGGCTCGTCAGCAAACGCCAGCAAGGCCACGAGTTTCACACCACCGTCACGCTGCTCGGCCATGGCCGACACCGTGGCCCCCCCGGCTTGCCACTCAGCCGCTTGCGCCGCCACGGGCACCATGTCCACACCCAACTCGGCCATCCAACGCAGGCTTCCCACCAGCAGCGTGCGGCCACCGACCTTGCCCTGCGTTCCCCTGCCTGCAATGGATTGCACGTCAGTGGGCACCAACATCACCACAGATGTATCGCGGGCAGCCTGCACCACGGCGCGCCCCAAGGGGTGTTCGCTGCCGCTTTGCACTGCAGCGGCCAAGGCCAATGCTTGGTCGTGCGCCATGCCCACGGGCACCAGCGCGCTCAGGCGTGGCTGGCCTACGGTGAGCGTGCCGGTTTTGTCAAAGGCCACCACGCGTACGGTGTGGGCGACCTCCAGCGCCTGGGCGTCTTTGATCAAAATGCCAAACTTGGCCGCCACACCGGTGCCCGCCATGATGGCCGCAGGTGTGGCCAGACCCAGCGCACAGGGGCAGGCAATCACCAGCACCGCCACGGCATGAATCAGCGCCACCTCCAAGCCATGGCCCGCGGCATACCAGCCCAGCAAAGTCGCCAACGCAATCAGCACCACCACCGGCACAAACACCGCACTCACCCGGTCCACCACGCGTTGAATGGGCGCTTTAACAGCCTGCGCGTCTTCCACCAACCGGATGATGCTGGAGAGCACGGTGTCCACCCCCACCGCCCGCACCTGCAGGATCACACGGCCTTCGCCATTGATGCTGCCGCCCGTGAGCGTGGCGCCCACGTCTTTGGCCACGGGCAGCGGCTCGCCGGTCAGCATGGACTCGTCCACTTGGGTGCGGCCTTCGAGCAGCGTGCCGTCCACCGGAAAGCGCTCGCCGGGTTTGACCACGATGGTGTCCCCCACCAACACCTCGGCCACGGGCACGTCCACCTCGCCGTCGCGGCCCATCAGGTGCGCCGTGTCGGGGCGCAAACCGTGCAAGGCGCGAATGGCTGCGGTGGCCTGGTGCTTGGCGCGGGCCTCTAGCCATTTGCCCAGCAACACCAGGGTCACGACCACGGCACTGCCTTCAAAGTAGAGGTGTGGCTCCATGGTCGGCATGCCGTGCGCGCTGTGGTCAGGGGCGGTCAGCCACAACCACATGGACAAGGCCCAGCCCGCTGTGGTGCCCAGCGCCACCAGCAAATCCATGTTGCCGGTGCGCGCCAGCAACGCATGCCAAGCGGCTTTGTAAAAGCGCGCCCCCAAGATGAACTGCACCGGCGTGGCCAACACAAACTGCCACAGCGCGGGCAGCATCCAGTCTGTGCCGAACCAGGCCCCCCACGACCCAGGAAGGGCGCCCAGCACCATGGGCAGCACCAACGGTGCGCACAGCGCAAGGCCCATGCCCACCGGCCCAAAGCCTGCCCAAGGCGAGGCATCCACCGCGTCAATGGCCGCGCTCGGGGCCAAAGGCTCGTAGCCTGCGTCCCGCACGGCGCGGCGCAGGCGGGCCTCCATGCCCGCGCCGTGCACCGCAATACGGGCAGACTCGGTGGCCAGGTTCACCGTGGCGCTGTCCACGCCGGGAACTTTCTTCAGGGCTTTTTCCACGCGCATCACACACGATGCGCAGGTCATGCCGCCAATGCCGATATCGATGGTCGTGGAGGAGGGGGTGTCAGTAGTCATGGGGCAAGCTTAGGGCTTGCCATGGAGGGAAGGTCAAGCGGACACCCGGTTCGTCAGCAATTCGTAGGCGCCTGCAGACGGCAGGCTGGCCGATGCGATGTAGCTCTGGCGATGGCCCAACTTGAACACCGCGACCGATTGCACCAAGTCCTGTGCTTGGCCCCGCAAGCTGGAGGCCGCTGCCGCCATCTCCTCCACCAGGGCAGCATTTTGCTGGGTTGCTTGGTCGAGCTGCATGATGGCCTCGCCCACCTGTGTCACGCCCTGGCTTTGTTCATCACTTGCAGCGCTGATCTCTCCCACAATCTCCGTGACACGGCGAATGGAGCCCACCACTTCGGTCATGGTGACGCCCGCTTGATCCACAAGGGCGGTGCCCTGCTCCACCCGCTCCACGCTGGCGTGAATGAGTGTCTTGATCTCCTTTGCAGCCTCCGCCGAACGCCCCGCAAGCGAGCGCACCTCAGAAGCCACCACGGCAAAGCCACGCCCGTCTTCACCAGCGCGCGCCGCTTCCACCGCAGCATTCAGGGCGAGGATATTGGTCTGGAACGCAATGCCGTCAATCACATTGATGATGTCTGCGATTTTCCGAGAGGACACATTGATGTCCTTCATGGTTTCCACCACCCGCGCGACCACGGCACCCCCCTCTACAGCGACAGTGGATGCACTTTGCGCGAGCTGGTTGGCCTGGCGAGCGTTGTCGGCATTTTGCTTGACGGTGGAACTGAGCTGCTCCATCGCAGCAGATGTTTCCTGGAGTGCACTGGCCTGCTCTTCCGTGCGCTGGCTCAAATCATTGTTGCCTTGGGCAATCTGTCCGCTCGCGGTAGCCACCGACTCGGAGCCTTCCCGCACATTGCTCACCACTTTGGTGAGACTGTCTTGCATCATCCCCATGGCGGCCAGCAGTCGGCCGACCTCATCGCCACTGCCAGTTACGCCCTCAATCTTCGACGTCAAGTCGCCAGCTGATACGGTTTCTGCCAGTGACAAGGCGCGAGAAACGGGGTTGGCGATGCTGTTTGAAATGATGAAACTCACTACGACGGCGATCACAATGCCGAGCGCATTGATGAGCAGGAATTGCAAGATGCTGTCACTTCTGGTGGTTTCTGCATTCTCTACAAAGGATGCAGCTTTGTTCTTTGCCCAATCATTGAGATCACGAATGGTCTTGCTGATTTCTGCAACCTTGGCTGCGCCCTCGGTCTTGGTAATCGCAGCAGCCTCTGCCGTTTTGTCTTCCATCATGTGTGCGATTACGCGGTCACGAATAGGCTTCCACTCGGCGATGGCGCGCATGATGTCGTCCACCATTTTCGGCGGGCCAAGAAACTGCGATTGAACGATCTTCATGTCCGCATAGGCCTGCGCTTCGTAGCCGTCAACCGCCTTGGCGGCGGCTTGCACGTCTTCAGGCGTTTTTGAAAGGGCAACGTCTTTCATGCTGCGATGCATGCGAATGATGTTGCCGTCAACCGCCAAGATGGCATTGGTTACGGCCATGGGGTGGTCGTAGAGCTTTTTGGTCTGGCTAGCAAGCGTGTTCATGTCCCGCACCGCCAACAAACTTGAGGCCATCAACATGGCCACCAGAATGCCAAAACCCACGAAAAGTCGAACCCTGATTCTCAGATTTTTCATAGCCTCTCCATTGCGTTCGTAGATTGAATGACCAACGTGTGGGAACCACATCCATGCAGTGTTCGCTATTCAGACGCGAGCCCACCAATCAACAGCAACCCGTGAGCACGAAGACATCTTGGCGTGCGTTTGGCTACACAGGGCCAAACAAGTGTGTACGCTTTGAAACAATTGGTCAACCTGCGTGATGGTGTCGCCCAGCGCCCATCCCCACTGCGCCGACGTGGCCCGCAGCACGTGCCACGGCGCGGGCAGCATCGGTGGCCAGGTTGACCGTGGCGCTGTCCACACCGGGAGCTTTCTTGAGGGCTTTTAAGCGGCTAGCCAACGCATGGGCACAAAAGCAATGCCTTTGGTCTCCACGCGCGGCCCGGTGGCCACAAACCCGAAACGCGCATACACCGGCTGGGCATAGGGCGTGGAGTTGACCGTGAAGTAGCCGGGGTTCGCCTCGCCCACCGCTGCGCGGGCATGGTCCCATAGCTGACGGCTTAAGCCCCGGCGCTGGAATGACTCGTCCACAAACAGGTGATACAGGTGGGTGCTATCGCGCACCGCCACCACGCCTGCCAGCGTGCCGTTTTCCACAGCCTTGAGATACACGAAGTGCGGATCAACTAGGTAGCCGGCTACAGCGTCGGGCGCAATGGTCTTCAGAAAATCTTCGGCACCTGCGCCGTCCGGCTGCAAAGTAAAGAATGGGGCCACGCTACGGATGAGGCGGCTGATGGCGGACGCGTCTTCGACCGTGGCTTTGACGATGTCCAAGTGAACTTCTCCTCTTCAACCCATGGAAAAACAAGCTTACGTGTATTTTTGTGTGCCCAAAGAGTGGCAGACCACGGACACAGGCGCTTGACCCTCCCACCATGGCAAGGTTCACAATACTTTCATCTACCTGTCAGGAGTCCCCATGAACCACACATTTACCGTTACCGGAATGACCTGCGGCCATTGCGAGAAGGCCGTAACCCGCGCCATCCACGACGCGGACCCGCAAGCCCAGGTAACGATTGACCGCAGCCACAACACGGTGGAAGTGGAGTCCACCCAAGCCCGCGAAACACTGGCCAAGGCAATTGCAGAAGAAGGCTATGCCGTCGCAGCCTAAGGGCAGCGCAGCACAGGAAATGGCACGCATGGGGATATCAACCCAGCCCGTCAACATCGGCGAGGCTGCCCAGCAAAGCGGTGTGTCTGCCAAGATGCTGCGGCACTACGAGTCGCTGGGTCTGCTGGGCACCGTCACGCGCACGGACAGCGGCTACCGGCTCTATAGCGCGGCCGATGTGCACACCCTGCGCTTCATCAAGCGCTGCCGTGACCTGGGCTTCTCCATGACTGAGATTGGCGAGCTGGTGGGCCTGTGGCAAAACAAGCGCCGCGCCAGCGCCAAGGTCAAGAAAATCGCCCAAAAGCACATGGACGAACTGAGCGAACGCATCGCCGCCATTCAGGCCATGCAGCGCACCCTCGCCACCCTGCTGCACTGCTGCCACGGCGACGACCGGCCGGACTGCCCCATCTTGGATGACTTGGCGGGAAAAGAATAAGCCGCTACGCAATAGATAGAGCCATTGACACAAGACCCACAGAGACCGAGTGACACGTTTACGTCAGGAGGCCACGCAAAGTAGTTGAGGCGATCTCTTCGCTGCGCACAGGGCAAAGCGACGTCCGGGGAATGGCTAGCGCTTTAGCGGCGTGTAGAAATTTTCGTGTGCCCCCACGGCCAGCAGCACCAGTTCGGTGGGCTTTTTCTTGATGGGTTGCAAGCTATAGCCAACAAGGTTTCTTGCGCGTTCATTTTGAACTTGTAAACAAAAACCCCGGCCAGATCACCCCGTTTCTCTGTGCCCACACCGACGTCCGCAGCGACCGCACGAACCGCCGCGTCCAATACCTTTTTGTCCTTGGCCTGGGGCTTCTTGGCGATGCGTGTGAAAGACGGGGTGGCAACTGTACGCAACACCACGATGCGTCAACCCAACTGGTAAGGGACAGCTTGCCCGGCCTTGGCCTCTTCGAACGACAACATGGTGTCCTGAATCATGCGCAAAGGCATGTCCGGGTTCTCCAGCACAAGCTTGCCAATGCGTGCCCAATATTCGATTTGCTTGGGCACCGACCGGTGCTCAGCCGCCGCCATTGCCTTGGTGTCTTCTACCGATTCGTCGGATAACTTAAGTGCAACAGCCATTGGAAACCTCCATGAAATTGGGATTGCTTTTGGCGCATAAAGCAACCTTTTTCAACCCACCACGCTATCCGCCGCCTCCATGGCAGCAACGAACTTGCGCACTGGCCAATCTGTAGCGGACTCGGTACTTCGCAGATAGCCGGTCAGCCTTTTTCCTGCTTCGTCCTGGAAGGTTCCGTCGCGAGCCTCACGCCACGCGGCGAGAGTCCAAACTTTTCCCCAATAGAAACAGCCCAGCGGCCGCACGATGCGCAAGGGGATGCGACCGGATGCGTCGCTGTAGTGCACCTGGCCTCGTTGCGCAATGGTCTGCCCAAAACGACTTCATAAAAAGCCAGCGCTGGGCCCAATGCCGTCGTGGGGATTTCGAACCAAGAGATGGCATGTTTCATAGGGTGTTCTTTCAAAAAGTGGAGAAGCCCCCATGATGCAGACCCACTGCTGACAACGTAGTGTCAGTAAGGTATGGGCCTCTCTGCGTCTGTAGCCCGCAGGAATAACGCCTGGCTTGCACCCACGCCGCGCGCACTGCTGGTGCGCCTTGGCGTGCTGCACTGCACAAAGTCGGTGCACTTTGTACACAATTTCATGAAAACATTGTGTACAAAGCTGGCACGCGGTTTGCGTACAGGCTCGGCATGAACGCCACTGCACCTGCCGCCATCGAAATCATCGGCCTGACCAAGCGCTATGCGCAGGGCAAGCCCGCTGTAGACAGCATCCACCTGCGCATAACCAGCGGCAGCTACTGCTGCCTGCTGGGGCCTTCGGGCTGCGGCAAGAGCACCACGCTGCGCATGATTGCGGGGCACGAGTCGGCCTCCGACGGCGACATCCTGCTGGACAACCGCAACATCACCAACCTGCCCGCCGCCGCGCGCGGCACGGCCATGATGTTCCAGAGCTTTGCGCTGTTTCCCCACCTGAGCGCGCTGGACAACGTGGCCTTCAGCCTCAAGATGAAAGGCGTGGGCAAGGCCGAACGCCACGCCAAAGCCCGCGACTTGCTGGAGCGCGTGGCCATGGGCCACTTGGCAGACCGCGAGCCGGCCGCGCTCTCGGGCGGCCAGCAGCAGCGGGTGGCCCTGGCCCGTGCACTAATTACACAACCCCGCGTGCTGCTGCTGGACGAACCGCTGTCCGCACTCGACCCTTTTCTGCGCATCCAAATGCGCGCCGAGCTGCGCCGCTGGCAAAAAGAGCTGGGGCTGACCTTCATCCACGTGACCCACAGCCAAGAAGAAGCGATGGCCCTGGCCGACACCATGGTGGTGATGAACCACGGAGTCATCGAGCAAGTGGGCAGCCCACACGAGGTCTACAACCGGCCTGCTAGTGAGTTCGTGGCCCGCTTCATGGGCGGGCACAACGTGATCGACACCCCCGAAGGCAAGGTGGGGGTGCGCACCGACCAGTGTGAGCTGCTCTATGCGCACCAAGCTTTGCCGGTTGCGCCCCATACCAAGATGGCCGTGGTCACCGATGTGGAGTACCAAGGCACCTATGTGCTGTTGGGCCTGCAAAACCCGGGCACCGCCGTGCGGGCATCGACCACCGCCGAGATCTCGGTGATGGTGCCCGAGGCGGCCTTTGCCGCACGGCCTCATGCCGTGGGCGAAGCCGTGCAACTGCGCTGGGCGCCCGAGGCCGCACACCCATTGCCGCGCTAAGCGGCCCAGGTTCCCCTGTCTTCGCAAGAAGTTTTCACCCCCCCTCCCGCAACCCAAAAGGAGTTTTCCCATGGCTGACGATCTGAAAAACACCCTCTCTAGCGCCGCCCCCGTGCAACGCCGCAGCGTGCTCAAGGGCACGGCCGGCATTTTGGCCGCCGGCATGTTCCCCGCAGTGCACTCTGCGGAGCCCATCGTGCTGCGCTACCTGGGCACCGCGGTCAACCAAGACAAGGCCATTGGCGAAAAGTTTGAAAAAGACACCGGCATCAAAATCCAGTACGTCGCCGTCACCACCGATGACGTGACCAAACGTGCCGTCACTGCGCCCAACAGCTTCGACCTGATCGACACCGAATACTTCTCCCTGAAGAACATCGTGCCCACCGGCAATCTGAAGGGCATAGACACCAAGCGCATCAAAAACGCAGACAAGATCACCACCTTGTTCACCACCGGCATGGTGGCGGGCAAAGCCGTGGGCGACCAGGGCACCGCCCCCAAGAAGACCATCTTTTTGGAGGGCGAAAAGAGCAAGGTGTTTGCCAAGAGCCCCACCCAGTTCATGTCCATCATCCCCACCGTGTACAACGCCGACACGCTGGGCATCCGCCCGGACCTGATCAAGCGCCCCATCTCGTCGTGGGCCGAATTGCTCAACCCCGAGTTCAAAGGCAAGACCGCCATCCTGAACATTCCTTCCATCGGCATCATGGACGCGGCCATGGTGGTAGAAGCCATGGGCATCTACAAGTACCCCGACAAGGGCAACATGACCAAGAAGGAAATTGATCTGACGATCAAGACCCTGATCGAAGCGAAAAAGCAAGGCCAGTTCCGCAGCCTGTGGAAAGACTTCAACGAGTCCGTCAACCTGATGGCTTCCGGCGAAGTGGTGATCCAGTCCATGTGGAGCCCGGCCGTCACCGCCGTGCGCACCAAGGGCATCGCGTGCACCTTCCAGCCGCTCAAGGAAGGCTATCGTGCCTGGGCCTCGGGCTTTGGCATTCCAGCAACGCTCTCTGGCAAAAAGCTCGACGGCGCGTATGAGTTCATCAACTGGTTCCTGGACGGCTGGGCTGGTGCGTACCTCAACCGCCAGGGCTACTACAGCGCCGTGCTGGAAACCGCCAAGGCCAAGATGGAAGCCTACGAATGGGCCTACTGGATGGAAGGCAAGCCCGCCACCCAGGACATCAAGAGCCCCAACGGTGATGTGTTGGCCAAGAAGGGCGAAGTGCGCGACGGCGGCAGCTACGAGCAGCGCATGGGCGGCATTGCCTGCTGGAACGCCGTGATGGACGAGAACGCCTACATGGTCAAGAAGTGGAATGAATTTGTAGCAGCGTGACTTTGAAGCACCCCTGTCCGGGCGCACTGCGTGTCGCCCGTTCCCCCCTCAAGGGGGCAACACCAGCGGTCTGGCAGAGCCAGTCCCGCGGTGTTGGTGGAACGGGCGGCGCTGCGCGTGCCTTGGACTGATCCTCACCACCTTGGTATACGAATAGACATTTATGAGCGCACCTTCGGCACCCTCACTTCCCGCGGCATCGGCGCCGGGGCGCAGCATCGCAGCCTGGTGGCAAGCCTTGCCGCTGGCCACGGTGTTTGCGCTCTTCTTTTTGATTCCATTAGCCCTGGTACTGATGGTGAGCTTTTGGGACTACAACCAGTACGAAATGCTTCCGGGCTTCACGCTGAACAACTACGCATCGGTGTTCGAGGGCTGCCTGTCGCGCAACGAGTCGGGTGACCTGTGCGTCACCCTCACAACCTACCTGTCCACTTTCAAGTTTTGCCTGCTGGTATGGGCACTCACGCTGGTGATCGGTTTCACCGTGTCCTACTTTCTGGCCTTCCATGTGCAATCCAGCGGCGTCCAGGTGGTGCTGTTTGTGGTGTGCACGATTCCGTTTTGGACTTCCAACGTGATCCGCATGATTGCGTGGGTGCCGCTGCTGGGGCGCAACGGGCTGGTCAACGACTTTTTGGTCCGATACGGCATGGTCACACAGCCAGTGGAATGGCTGCTGTTTTCTGACTTCTCGGTGGTACTGGCCTTTGTGCACCTGTTTACCACCTTCATGATCGTGCCCATCTTCAACAGCATGATGCGCATAGACCGCAGCCTCATTGAAGCCGCCAACGACAGCGGCGCAAGTAGCTGGCAAACCCTGTGGAATGTGATCGTGCCGCTGTGCCGCACGGGGATCATCATCGGCTCCATTTTCGTCATCACCATCGTGATGGGCGACTTCGTGACGATCGGCGTCATGGGCGGGCAACAGATCGCCTCGGTGGGCAAGATCATCCAGGTGCAAACGTCCTACCTCCAGTTTCCGCTGGCCGCCGCCAATGCGGTGGTGCTGCTGGCGATTGTGTTGATGATCATCTGGGCCCTGACCCGCATGGTCGATATCCGCAAAGAGCTATGAACAACCCAGACCGCCGTTCCCCCGCCTTCTGGCTGCTGGCCGCGTTTTTCGCCGCCTATGTGCTGTTCCTCTACGGCCCCATGCTGGTCATCGTAGTGCTGAGCTTTCAAGGCCCGGACGGCGGCCTCACCTTTCCCATGCGCAGCATGTCGCTGCACTGGTTCTACAAACTCGCCGAAGGGCTGGGCACGGTGGACATCAGCGCCGCGCTCCAGCGCTCGGTAGGCTTGGGGCTGACTGTGATGGTGTTTACCGTGGTGCTCTCGGTGCTGGCGGGCTTGGCCTTTCGCAAAAACCTGCGCTTTGCCAACCTGCTTTTCTTTACCGTCGTGGCCAGCCTGATCATGCCGTCCATCATCGTGTCGCTGGGTATCGGTTTGGAGTTTCGCCTGCTGGACGGCGCCATCAAAAAGGTGCTGGAGACTTTGGGCATGGAGAGCATGTTGGAAACCTACGGCACCGCCCTGGGCATTTACACCTCGGCCCTGGGCGCACACCTCACATGGACCTTGCCTTTTGGCCTCTTGTTCATGTTTGCCATCTTCAACCGTTTCAACCCCGCCTATGAAGAAGCCGCCCGCGACCTGGGTGCGACGCCGTGGCAAACCTTTCGCCATGTGGTGCTGCCGCTGATTGGCCCTTCGGTGGTGGGCATCGGCATGTTTGGCTTCACCCTGAGCTGGGACGAGATTGCCCGCACCACCCAGGCCATTGGCGATGTGAACACCCTGCCCCTGGAGCTGCAAGGCCTTACCACCACGGTCACCACGCCATCCATCTACGCGCTGGGCACGGTGACGATGGTGGTATCGTTTCTGGTGATGGGGCTGGCCGTGGGGCTGTCGACCCTGTTGGCCAAGCGCCAGCAAGCAAAGCGGAACACATGAGCGAATTTGTTGCACTGACGGAGAACGAGATTTACGAGCGCATGGTGGCCACCATCCTCGACCACCGCCTGCCGCCCGGCACCAAACTGATCGAGGAAAAGCTGGCCAGTGCGTTTGGCGTGTCGCGCACCCGCATCCGGCCGGTGCTGGTGCGTTTGGCCAACGAACAAGTGGTGACGCTCACGCCCAACCGCGGCGCCATGGTGGCACAACCCACAGAGAAGGAAGCGCGCGAGGTGTTTGAAGTGCGCCGCATGATCGAGCCCACCCTGATCCAATGCTTTATAGCAAGCGCCACCGCCGAGGACATTGCCACCCTGACGCAGTGCATCAACGACGAAGAGGCCGCACGGGCGGGCGGCGACATGCGCCGCGCCATTCGGTTGTCGGGCGACTTCCATCTGCACATTGCCAACGCCTCAGGCCACCAAACGCTGGGACGCATATTGCGGGAACTGGTGTCACGCACGTCCCTCATTTTGATGACCTACAGCGACAACCATGTGCAAGCCAAGGCAGAGGCCACCTCGTGTGGCTGCGAAGAACACCGCGCCCTGCTGGACGCCATCCGATTGCGCGACCCCCGCGAAGCGGCCCGCCTGATGGACACCCACCTCGCCCAACTGGAGCGCCAGCTGCACTTCACCGA
>JARXAM010000034.1 GCA_029865845.1 Rhodoferax sp.
GATCAATCCACCCAACGACAAGGAGACCTGAATAACGACTTTAGATTTATAGTTATCCACAGCCAGCATTCAAATTGCTGGCAATAGCCCCTGGTCAAAATTCAATCGGCACAGGTGGTCAATATTGGATCGGCGCCGACAGCAAGACTACATTTTTGGTCCCAAGCACGTTATCGGCCAATGCCTCATCGAACTGGCCCGTGGCGATGACGCTGCACTGAAGAAGCTCTTTGATGCATCCCAAGGGAAGTTCAAGAAGACCAATTCAACCCTGCTCGAAGCTTTCACCTCCATTCATGAGAAGTGCCGCCCCGAAGGCCCTCAGATTCAGTCCGCGGTGCAAAACATTGAGATCACCGAGAAATTCATCCGCGCCTACCTCGATCGCATTTCCACCGGAGTGCCACGCAGGGATCTTTTGCTGGAGCACGAACAAAAGTATCTGGGCTCACTGCATACGACCTTGCAGGATGTTGTTGCTGAAATTGCTCAGCTGACCCCGACCCAAGAGATCGAGCGGATCTATGTAGACGCCGCTAAGACCATTTTCGAAGCAGCGCTGCGTCTCTTTGATGAGCAGTCTGGTGCCGCCTGCCTGGCCGTCCCTGTCCAGAAGCTGTTGATCCAGCAACCCTTGGATAAGTCGCTCAATCCGTCCATGCATTCAGACGATGAGTACAACATCTTCCCGCTTTGCAGTGGAGAGGACGTCATCAAGAGCATCGATGAACTGCTCAGTGACGAGCTCGCCCAGCGAAGCTCTCCCATGGATGGAAAGGTCGTACAGACACTCCTTGCAGAAGCGCAGCGATCCCACATTGAGCAAAAGCGCTTCTTGCCTGCGCTTGCCATTGAGTCCCAGTTGCAAAAGGGATATTCCAAGCTCGATACCCCCATTCTTCAGCAGTTTCAGAAGGCAAGAGCCGATCTGAACCGTGATCTTCAGGATGCCCGCCAGCGTGTGACCCATGCAATGGTGCTTTCTGCACTGGATCAAAAGGACGCCAACAACTTCTTGCGCCTGATTGAAAGCATCCATAACTCCAACCAGGTTGAAAACGGAATAGGTCACCCTGATGGTGCATCCTCCGCTTACCCTGACTTCCCCCACGCATTGGCTGCCCTTCAGAAGAAGGTGATTTCCGTTCTCGATGCACGCCTTGAGACTGCAAAAAACAAGCAGATTCAAGCACTCAATGAGTACGAAGAGTTGAAGGGTGAGGCTTCCAAGTCGGATGTACAGCGGATTCGACTGATGCTGGGCACCAACAATCCCGCCAGCATTCGCACCGCACACGATGCTTTTGCCATCTTGCGCAGCGGCGGCAAGCTGCCCTCATCTGTCTTCGAAGAGCGCCGCAGTCCTCCCAAGGAATTCGAGGATTTTCTCAAAGACCTGGAGAGCATTCGCGGCAAATCAGTTCTGCTTGAATCCTTGCTCACGGCCCTGACTTCCGATTCAACCGAAGTGCCGAAGTCAATAGCTTCGCTCAATACGGATCAACGCAAAGAAGCTTCCGAGTTCATCCAGCATTGGCAGAAAATTTGCTCCCACACAGGGC
This sequence comes from Rhodoferax sp., assembly GCA_029865845.1. Lineage (GTDB taxonomy): Bacteria > Pseudomonadota > Gammaproteobacteria > Burkholderiales > Burkholderiaceae_C > Allorhodoferax. The sequence goes on from JARXAM010000034.1 coordinate 1,563, forward strand.
ATGAGGCTGCTGAGCTCGCCGCGCAGTTTTTCTACAGCCTTGGCATTGGAAAGCCCAGCTTCATGCCCGAGCGCACAGGCCGCACCCAAATTGCGCGCATCGAGTTTCCCGACAAGGCGTTTGCCAACCTTGCAAACAGTGACTGTTTCATCCCGCCAGCTTTGGGATCCGACGCGAAGCAGGTCTCGGGTTTCATTGTTCCGGGCAACTCTCCGGATACCGAAATCACCACCCTGATTGTGGATGTCACATCGCCTACCTTCATCCTCTCACGCACCGTTCTGACATTGGGCAAACGCTACAAGATGAGCGGACAGTCGCCCGTTTTGCTGATCGAAGACAACCTGATCGCCTACATGGCGCTGCATCCTGAGGACCGCTCACGCAGGATGATGGAAATTGCGACCTTGTCGTTTCACACTTTGCCTTACAGCGCAGAGGGAACATTTGTGCCGCGCGAGATGTTTTTTGGTCGCCAACGCGAGCTCATCAGTTTGCGAAAAGTCGACAAGCTGGCAATTCTGTACGGTGGCCGCAGGCTGGGTAAATCATCCTTGCTGGCCCAAATCGAGCGTGAGGAAAACAGCCGCCCTGGTGGTATGGCCATTTATATACCGATGGACCAGGATTACTCGGGCGATGACCACGTTTTGTTTGCGTGGAAAAAGATTGCAGGTGCATTGGCTTCCCGCGCACTCATTGATGCCGTGGACCGGCAGGAAACCGACTGGCGCAAGATCCGTGAAACCATTGAGCACCAGTTGATGGCAGATACCCAGAAAGTTCGTTCCTGCTATTTACTCTTTGATGAGGCCGATGTGATGATGGGCCACGAGTTAGAGCTCGCCCCTGACCAGACTGGTTTCATTCGTTCTTTGCAACAAACCGCAGAAACGGTAGCAACCGCCAAATTCCACCTTCGCTATGTCATTGCGGGTTTACATAACCTGGCGCGTATGACAACCGAAAGCAACTCTGCACTCGGCAAGGCTGAAATCATCCCCATTGAACCTTTCAGCTCTGTGGACGACATCATGCGCGGCGTTGAACTCGTCACAAAACCGATGGCAGGCCTCGGGTTTTTCTTTGGCGAGGGCTTTGAGGATCTCCCGTTACGCATATTGTCGCTTTGCAATTTCTACCCCGCGTTCATTCAGATGTACTGCTCCAAGCTTCTGAATCACATGTACAACAAGCGCGGCACATCGAACCCTTGGGCGTACATCACCGCAGCCGATCTGGACACCGTCGAGTTGGACGATGATTTGCTCACCGAATTGCAGCAGAAGTTCTCATGGACCTTGGATCTCGATAAGCGATACAAAGCCATTGCGCTGATCCTGGCCGACTATTACTACTCTGAAGTCGAAATCGGAAAGAACGAGGGTCTGACCGTTGCGGATATCAGGATGTGGTGTGAAATTGAGTCGCCTTTGCACTTCAAGAACATGAGTTCCGGTGCCTACGAAGGCCTCGTCGATGAGATGCGAAAGCTCAATGTCCTTGAGCGAAACGGATCCCGCTACCGCCTTCGCAACCCCAGCATAGCCATGCTGATCGGTGACAGGGAGCGCGTACAAATGCAACTCAAGGCATTGGCAGATGCTGCCCCTGAAAATGTACGCAACCACGGCGACCGTCGCAACAAGCTCACGCCACTGAGCAACACAAGCGCCTCCTCAAAGCCCACCATCTTCCCGATGCCGATTGCCTGGACGCATGCCTATCTGGACAGTCCTGACTCGGATCTGGTCATTCTTGCCGGCAACAGCCAAAGCGGCTTGCTCGAAGTCTCTACCAATAAATTTGACTGGCAGATTACCCAGAACGACCAGTATTCATCCATGCAGATTCCCGCCTCTAACCTGGTGAGCTGGAACATGCAGCTTCGCAAGAAAGGTACCCGCGAGGTAAAGGGCGGCATCAAGATGGTGATGTCCGGCTCCACCGTCTGGAAAGCCACTGACATTGCCCAGTTCGCTGCCAATACCGGCAAGTTGGCCAATTCAGGAATCAAGTTCGCTTTGGCCGCCTTGCCCGACAGAATTTATGAAATAGCCCATGCATTGGATATGGGAGCCATCTCTTACAACAAGGATAAAAAGGCAGAGTGGAGTGTGCAGGTGGTTCCTCCATGGAGCATTGACGCCATCCGCTTTTACCTCAGCGACAACAATGTCGTTGCTGACAATGAAGCCGCATGCAAGTCCATTCTTTACTCATCCTGTGGATTCGGTCGCATCGTCCAGCAGCTGTGCGACGGCAATCTGACTCTGGAAAAAGCTCTAGGCCTGCAAAAGTACGCTGAGGAAAAATTTGCACCCGATCTCGCTACCTTCTACGCAAAGATCGGAATGCCAGTCAACCTGCTAGATCCCGACTTGCTAAAAAGCATGCAAGATTTCATGGCGCTCATTTCTGGTGAACAGCGAAACAGTGCGGCGGTGGATACCTGCCGTAAGGACCTCAAACTCAAGCTCACGGATCAACTCTTCTTGCAATGGATGGGACTGATTCAAGAGGGGGAGGGAAACACTTGGAGTGTCCCGCCGCTGTATTTGAGACTTCTTGCCTAGAAAGACCAGCAGATGAGTGCGCTCAATTCTTCGTTGTACTGGTCACTTCCAAGTGCCATGGAGTTTGCAGAAAAAGTCCGCAATGCAACACTCAAGTACCGTGTGATCGTTCTGAGTTTTCCTGAATTCATGTGCGTGAACCCCAACAAGACCATCGAAAATGCTTTGACCAATGCCGGATTTAATGACGCCGTAATCCTGCATATTCAGGATGGGATGAACATTTCTGCAGAGGTCGGAACCCATTTCAGTGCGTCCACCATGCCCGCTGACTCATTGGCTCACTTTGTCTGCGGTAGACCTCAGGCGGTTGTTTTGCATGCCAAAGGAACCAAAGCCCAAGAGAGCTGCAACCACTATGCCGCTGCGTTTTTGGAAGCCCTGGACAAATCCGCTGGGAATGTCCGTCTGATCATTGCCCTGCGAAGTGGTGATTACCAGGCTGATCAGGCCAAAGGCGATCTCAAGGTCATTGCCTTCGACGGCTGGATCAATCACTCTGAAATGCAGGCTTATGTCTACCAGCGCATGGTTTCCTACGACGGGCCAGGCAGCACCAACCTCTACAAGCACCTTGTTGCAGAGTACGCATCCTTTGATCCTTCGCTTGCTGAACGTCTGTCCCAGATGGAGCCCGGCACACTACTTAATCTGCCCGACTGTTTGTCCCAAATCGTTAGTGAAGATGCCTTGAGGTGGTCCAAGGATGGATGGGTTCACGGGACAACGTGCAAATCATCCAAGGAAGCGCATTCGCTTCGAGAGTGGTATCTCGTCACACACTCACCCCGGCATGCTGACATGAACCGCCGACTTTTAGAAAAAAGGTTTTGGCGCGCCTGTGTCAAATCACTTACACCATGGCTCGAAGAGAGGCGTCTTTTGGTGATTGATGTTCTCAAAAAACCCATCGACCGCATAGAGGAAAAGTCTGGAGAAAAAAACAAATTTCAGAAAAAAATGGGTGACAAATACGTCCTGGTTTCCAGAGACGAACTTGAATTCAACGATCTTGTTTTCCGCTCGTACGGTGAAGAATTCAGGGAATCTGGTTTGACCGATAAAGAGAAGTTGGCTGTAAACATCTGTCACATGGCTAAGAAGGTACGCGATGACCTGTCACACTTGCGAAAACCGGATGTGGAGTATGTTAAAAACTTGATTTCTTCAATGGACCAACTTTTGCCTTCGAATAAATAGTTCGAATCAAAAGTACTTGCCCTCCAAATCAAAGTTCAACACTCCTAACTGAAAACTCACTTACGTTTGAGGTTGCAGTTAGAGGCGGATTTACAGAAAAAGTGACGCTTGCTTTGTCACGGCTATTGACTCTTCTGCCTCGGTGATTGATTGCTTGGCAGCTGCACACAGGAAGATAAATGTCAGTATCAACGTCGTTTAAGCTTGAATGGGCGACAGCTACCGAATAGCGAACAAGTTCGTTAAGCTGCAAGTCGCGAATGCTTGGGAAGCATTGACCTTAGAAACTCCATTTGGTCAAACAAAATTTTGCGGTTTTCGAGTAATAGCCCTTCTTGATGATTTGGAGCGTACGGCAAATAGAGTAATTGCCAGCCCAAATCCTCCAACGATTGCGCGCCCTTCCGCACATTGCAATCAGAGCAACATGCGCAAACATTGAGCCAGTGATTTCCGCCCCCTTTTGATAAGGGAACAATATGATCGCGCGTCAATCCACGAGTTTGGATCGAGCCGCAATAGGCGCACATATTTCTATCACGACGAAAAAGTGAACTATTTGTGAGCGGGATAGTCGTCCTGCGCTTCGCAAGCTTACTCACACCATGCAACACCAAAATGCTCTTCAACGTAACCGTCGAATCCAAGCCTGAGTCTCGATTCTTGCCACCGACAAATGTGAACTCATGTTCTCCGAAGCCATAAGCAACTTTGCCAAGTACTTCTTGAGTTACAGCTTCCTGCCAATCCATCCAACGAGACGGAAATCCAGCGCTGTCAATCGCTAAGAACAATTGATTCGTGACAGTCATACGAGCGCCTTCGCGGATCATGTGGAGCCCTTCGTGAATACGCGTTCGCCACTAGTGCCCACGCAGCCCATAGGCTGAACCGCCAGGGGTTGCGAAGTATTCTGCGTCCAACTTATTCGAGGACTCTTAGCGCCTGTCGACGCCAATGCTCGAATAGGCTTATTCGAGCAAGCTGGCGAGTTTGCGAACTCGGACTCAAAAGGATTTTGAACTGGGATACTCGAATAGAGTCTACCGTTACATATAAGCCGGTCGCGGATAAACAACTTGGCGTTGGTCAGGCTGGGGCGCAGGTTAAACGGGTTGATGCGCGGGACGCCCCGGGTGCCGATGATGCTGTTGACCCGGATGATGGACTGCTGCCCCGTGGCCGCGTTGTGCCCACCATGGAACACCGCGACCTCACCCCCAGACTCCCAACGGACTTCATCCGCAGCGTAGTGAATCACCGCCTGTTCGAGTGAGATCCACGACTGGGGGAGCCCTTGGGCCGACAACTTCAAGACTTTCACGCAATGCCTCCATCAACGGTTACATCAACCACCAACACAAGTCTGCAAAGGTCTGCAAGTGCGCACCAGACGAAACGGCTGGGCCCTGCTAAGACACAATATACCGTGTTTCGATGACCCAATGGCCCTGGACTGCCGCGCCCCCAGCGTGGCTTGCTATCAAAAATATATCAATATCATGAAGGTTTTTCGCTGTTTCAAGCACCCTGGTATCGCTGCGGCCTGCGCCGTGACCATCGGCAATTTCGACGGGGTGCACCGGGGCCACCAAGCCATGCTGGCACTACTCAAGAGCGAGGCGCATCAGCGCGGCGTGCCCAGCTGCGTGCTGACCTTTGAGCCCCACCCGCGCGACTATTTCGCCAAGCTCCACCAAAAGCCCGACCTGGCACCGGCGCGGGTAGGCACCCTGCGCGACAAGCTCGAAGACCTGGCCCACACCGGGGTGGACCAAACCATCGTGCTGCCCTTTGACGCCCCGCTTGCCAACCAGAGCGCGCAAGACTTTATCCAGCGCGTGCTGCTGGACGGCCTGGGCGCGCGCTATGTACTGGTGGGCGACGACTTCCGCTTTGGCAAAGCCCGCGCAGGCGACTACGCCTTGCTCGATGCGGCTGGCGAGGCCCATGGCTTTGACGTGGCCCGCATGAACAGCTACGAGGTGCATGGCCTGCGAGTCTCCAGCTCGGCGGTGCGCGACGCCTTGGGGCAAGGGCGCATGCACGACGCAGCGCGGCTGCTGGGTCGGCCCTATCGCATATCTGGCCACGTGGTGCATGGGCGCAAACTGGGCCGCACCCTGGGCTTCAAAACCTTGAACTTGCGCTTTGCGCACTGGAAGCCTGCCGCCAGCGGCATTTTTGTGGTGCTGGTGCACGGATTGGCAGACGCGCCCCTGCACGGCGTGGCCAATCTGGGCGTACGCCCCTCCCTGGATCCGGGCGATGTCAACCGTGGCCGCGTGCTGCTGGAGACCCATTGCCTAGACTGGCCCGAGGCACTCGGCCCAGAAGGGGCCTACGGTAAAATCATCCGCGTGGAACTGCTGCACAAACTGCACGATGAACTGAAATACGACGGTCTGGACGCCCTGACACGGGGCATACAAAAAGACCGCGATGACGCACGCGCGTGGCTAGCCACCCATGCGAGGCTGCCCGGCGGCACCCGAATTTGACCGGGCCGGCCCTCGCGGCCACCCGACGCACTTTGCCCCGCGTCACCTGCCCCTTCAGGCTGCCTTCGCCCGTGCGACGGTAGCCGCCTCCCCGAATTGCTTGCACAAAGCCTCCAAACCGAGAGTTGGCCATGACTGAACCCGTTGATTACCGAAGCACCCTGAACCTGCCGGATAGCGCTTTTCCCATGCGCGGCGACCTGCCCAAGCGTGAGCCGGCCTGGGTGAAGACCTGGAACGAAGAGGGTTTATACAAACAACTGCGCGACGCCCGCGCCGGCCAGCCCCTGTTCGTGTTGCACGACGGCCCGCCCTACGCCAATGGCAAGCTGCACATCGGCCACGCGCTGAACAAGATTCTCAAAGACATGATCGTCAAGAGCAAGCAGCTCGCCGGGTTTGATGCCCAGTACATCCCCGGTTGGGACTGCCACGGCCTGCCCATCGAGAACGCCATCGAAAAGCTGCACGGCCGCAACCTCAGCCGTGACGACATGCAGGCCAAGAGCCGCGCCTATGCGACCGAGCAAATCGACCAGCAGCGCGAAGACTTCAAGCGCTTAGGGGTCTTGGGCGACTGGGAGCGCCCCTACAAAACCATGAACCCCGCCAACGAGGCCGGGCAGATCCGCGCCTTCAAGCGCGTCATCGAGCGCGGCTTTGTGTACCGGGGCCTGAAGCCCGTGTACTGGTGCTTTGACTGCGGCTCCAGCCTGGCCGAGTTCGAGATCGAATACGCCGACAAAAAGAGCGACACGCTGGACGTGGCCTTCGAGTCCAACGACGCGGCTGGCTTGGCGAAAGCCTTCGGCCTGAGCGCCCTGCCCCCGGGCAAGCAAGCCTTTGCCGTCATTTGGACCACCACCGCCTGGACCATCCCCGCCAACCAGGCGCTCAACGCCCACCCCGCGCTGGACTACGCGCTGGTGGACACGCCCAAGGGGGTGCTGCTGCTGGGCGCGAGCTTGGTCGAGAAGTGCCTGGAGCGCTTCGGCCTGAGCGGCACCGTGTTGGCCACCGCCAAAGGTGAAGCCCTGCGCGGCCAGGTGTTCCGCCACCCGCTCTATGACTTGCCCGATGACCTCAACGGGGCTGGCAACGAGTACAGCTACAAGCGCCTCTCCCCGCTGTACCTGGCCGACTACGTGAGCGACGGCGACGGCACCGGCATCGTGCACTCCTCGCCCGCCTACGGCGTGGACGACTTCAACAGTTGCATTGCCAATGGCCTCCAATACGACCAAATTTTGAACCCGGTACAGGGCAACGGCGTGTACGCCGCAGAGCTGCCGCTGTTTGGTGGCCAGCACATCTGGAAAGCCTGCGCCAACGTCATTTCCACCCTGCGCGAACACGGCCGCCTGATGGCCACGGTGGGCATTACCCACAGCTACCCGCACTGCTGGCGCCACAAAACCCCGGTGATCTACCGCGCAGCCGCCCAGTGGTTTATCCGCATGGACCAAGGCCCCGGCGTGTTCACCCAGGACAAGGCCCCCAAGACCCTGCGCCAACTGGCACTCGACGCCATTGAGCAGACGCAGTTCTACCCCGAGAACGGACGGACGCGCCTGCGCGACATGATCGCCAACCGCCCCGACTGGTGCATCAGCCGCCAGCGTAGCTGGGGCGTGCCGGTGCCCTTCTTCCTGCACAAGGACAGTGGCGAGCTGCACCCCCGCACCATGGAAATCCTGGACCAGGCGGCGGACATCGTGGAGCAGGGCGGAATCGAGGCCTGGAGCCGCGTCTCCGTTGAGGAAATTCTGGGCGCGGCGGATGCACCGAGCTACACCAAGAGCACTGACATTCTGGAAGTGTGGTTCGACTCCGGCTCCACCTTCCAGCACGTGCTGCGAGGCAGCCACAAAGACGCCTATGCCGTGCCGCCCTTCCACGCCGAAGGCCCCGAGGCCGACCTGTACCTGGAAGGCCACGACCAGCACCGTGGCTGGTTTCACAGCTCGCTCTTGTTGGGCTGCGCACTCTACGACCGCGCGCCCTACCGCGGCCTGCTGACCCACGGTTTTGCCACCGACGGCCAAGGCCGCAAGATGAGCAAGAGCTTGGGCAACACGGTGGAGCCACAAACCATCACCACCAAAATGGGTGCTGAGATCGTGCGCCTGTGGGTGGCCAGCACCGACTACTCGGGTGACCTCAACATCGACGACAAGATCCTGGCGCGCGTGGTGGACACCTACCGCCGGGTGCGCAACACGCTGAAGTTTTTGCTCGCCAACGTGAGCGACTTTGACCCGGTGAAAGACGCCGTGCCCTTGGAGCAGTTGCTGGAGATCGACCGCTACGCGCTGGCCCGGGCCGCGCAGTTGCAGGCCGACATCCTGGCGCACTTCAAGGTCTATGAGTTCCACCCCGTGGTGAGCAAGTTGCAGGTGTATTGCAGTGAAGACCTGGGGGCGTTTTACCTGGACGTGCTCAAGGACCGCCTGTACACCACCGCTGCCAACAGCCTGGCTCGCCGCTCCGCGCAAACCGCGCTGTGGCAGATCACCCAGGCCATGCTGCGCTGGATGGCACCGTTCCTGAGCTTCACCGCCGAAGAAGCGTGGGCGGTGTTGGGCGCAGAGGGCAAAACACCCACCACCACCAAAGACTCCATCTTC
>JARXAM010000014.1 GCA_029865845.1 Rhodoferax sp.
CGCGTCATGGTGAACACCACCATCGGATTGGGTGGTTTGTTCGATGTGGCCAGCGAATTGAATATTGAGCGGCACCCTGCGAACTTCAACATCACTTTGGGGCATTGGGGAGTGGGGGCTGGTCCTTATGTGGTGTTGCCCCTGCTGGGACCCTTCACTTTGCGGGAAGTAGCGGCACTCCCTGTGGATCGCCAGGGGAACTTGGTGAATCAGGTGGCTGATGAAGGTACGCGAACAGGCCTGACTGTGGTCGATCTTGTGGACACGCGGTCCACGTTTTTGGATTCAGAGGGTGTCGTCAATGGTGCGGCACTGGACCGGTACTCCTTCATCCGCGATAGCTATTTGCAGCGACAGCGGTACCAGGTCTATGACGGCAATCCGCCGGACGAAGAGCCCCATGAGCCGTAGGGTTAGGGGATTCAGGCGCAGACTGGGTTGGTGATGTGCATAATTTGCACTCGTTTGATGGGAATGAAAAATGTTGAGTAAACGTGGTTTTCTGGGGCTGGCAAGCTCTTTGGCTCTGGTTGCAGGCGTGGTTTTTTCCCCTGCGGCCCGTGCCGATGACGAGGCTCCTGACGCACTGATCAAGCGCTTGTCGGTCGATGTGCTGGATACCATCAAGGCAGACAAAACCATCCGCACCGGTGACACCGCAAAGATCGTGACCTTGGTTGATACGCGGATCATGCCTAACGTGAACTTCCAGCGCATGACGGCCTCCGCAGTGGGCCCGGGTTGGCGCCAGGCGACGCCCGAGCAGCAAAAGCGCTTGCAAGACGAATTCAAGATTCTGTTGGTTCGCACTTATGCCGGAGCGTTGGCTCAGGTCAATGACCAAACTATCGCCATGAAGCCGATGCGCATGGCGCCTGAAGATAAAGAAGTTATCGTTCGTACCGAAATCAAAGGTAAGGGTGACCCCATCCAGCTGGACTACCGCCTTGAGAAAACCCCCGGAGTGGGTGCCGGCTGGAAGATTTACAACCTGAACGTTCTGGGCGTCTGGCTGGTGGAAACCTACCGCAGCCAGTTTGCCCAGCAGATCAATGCCAAGGGTGTCGATGGTTTGATTGACGCCTTGGCCGAGCAAAACAAGGCCAACGCCAAGAAAGGCTGATGTGCTGAACCTGCCCGCCACCATGACACATGAAGTCGCCCCGGCCTGTCTGTCGGAGCTTCGCGACGGACTGCAGCACGAAGCTGCGACCGTCGTTGTCGATGGCGAGCGTTTGCAGCGCTTTGACTCCTCCGCACTGGCCGTCTTGCTGGAACTGCGGCGCGAGTGCGCCAAGGCGGGCAAGGTATTTGCGGTGCAAAAGCTCCCCGCCCGTTTGCGCGATCTGGCCGCCCTGTACGGGATTGACGCACTGCTCAAGCCCGCCTGAGGGCAGCAGCGTAAAATCGCGGGTTCTTTATGCCCGCCATCTCCTTCCAATCCATCTCCAAGACGTATCCCTCGCCCAAGGGGCCGAAAGGCTCCACCTTCAAGGCAGTCGATAACGTCAGTCTCAACATCGAAGAGGGCGAATTTTTTGGTCTTCTCGGGCCCAACGGTGCTGGCAAAACCACCCTGATCAGCATGCTGGCCGGCTTGTCCCGCCCCACCACTGGCAGTGTGCAAGTCTTGGGCAGCGACGTGCAAAGCGATTTCGCCGACGCCCGCCGCAAGCTGGGTGTGGTGCCACAAGAACTGGTGTTTGATCCCTTCTTCAATGTGCGCGAGATGCTGCGCATCCAGTCCGGTTACTTCGGGCTCAAGAACAACGACGCCTGGGTGGATGAGCTGCTGGAAGGCTTGGGCCTGGCCGACAAGGCCAACGCCAACATGCGCCAATTGTCTGGCGGCATGAAGCGCCGTGTGTTGGTGGCGCAGGCATTGGTGCACAAGCCGCCCGTCATCGTGCTGGATGAACCCACCGCAGGTGTGGATGTGGAACTGCGCCAGACCCTGTGGCAGTTTGTCGCCAACCTCAACAAACAGGGCAGCACCGTGTTGCTGACGACCCACTATCTGGAAGAGGCCGAAGCTTTGTGCGGGCGCATTGCCATGCTCAAGACCGGCCGCATCGTGGCTTTGGACAAAACCAGTGACCTGCTCAAGGCGGCCAGCAGCAATGTGTTGCGCTTCAAGACGGCCGATGTGCTGCCCCCTGAACTCGCTGCCCGTGCCCGCATCACCGGCCGTATTGTTCAGTTGCCAGCCAACAACGCGCTCGAAATTGAAAACTACCTCGCTGCGGTGCGCCAAGCCGGCGTCACGGTGGATGATGTGGAGATCCGCAAAGCCGATCTGGAGGATGTGTTCCTCGATGTCATGAACCAGCAAGGAGCACAGGCATGAACGGCTGGCAAACCCTGCTCTACAAAGAGACCCTGCGCTTCTGGAAGGTTGCGGCCCAAACCATCGCCGGGCCCGTGCTGACCGCCATGCTGTACCTGCTGATCTTCGGCCACGCGCTGGAAAGCCATGTGAAGGTGTACGACCAGGTCAGTTACACCGCTTTTCTGGTACCGGGGCTGGCCATGATGAGTCTGTTGCAGAACGCATTTGCCAACAGCTCGTCCTCGCTCATCATGAGCAAGGTCATGGGGAATCTGGTGTTCCTTTTGCTGACGCCCCTGTCGTATTTCAACTGGTTTGTGGCATACGTGGGTGCCGCCGTGATCCGCGGTTTGGTCGTGGCGCTCGGCGTGTTCGTGGTGGCCGCATTTTTTGCGCCCATGAGCTATGCGGCGCCTCTGTGGATTCTGGTGTTCGCTGTGCTGGGCGCTACCCTGATGGGCGCACTGGGCTTGATTGCAGGCCTGTGGGCAGAGAAGTTTGACCAGCTGGCCGCCTTCCAGAACTTTGTGGTCATGCCCATGACGTTCTTGAGCGGCGTGTTTTATTCCATCCATTCCCTGCCTGCTTTCTGGCAAGGGGTGAGCCACTTCAATCCGTTTTTCTACATGATCGACGGCTTCCGTTTCGGCTTCTTCGGCATCAGCGACGTGTCCCCGTGGATGAGCCTTGCTGTCGTCGGTGGTGCCACCGTGGTGGTGAGCCTGATTGCCCTTCAACTGCTGCGCAGCGGCTACAAAATCCGCAGCTAAGATGTCTATGACCGCTGACCAACTTCAAGCCATCATCACCACCGGCCTTGCCTGCGACCATTGCGCGCTCGAAGGCGACGGTCGCCATTGGTACGCCACCATCGTGTCGCCCGAATTCGAAGGCAAACGCCTCGTGCAGCGTCAGCGTTTGGTGTATGCCACTTTGGGCAACCGTATGCAAACCGACGAGGTGCACGCTTTGTCCATGAAAACTTTCTCGCCCACTGAATGGGCCGCCCAGTCCGCCTGAGGCGCACGCAACACCGAGAGCCCGCATGAGCGCAGACATGATCACACTGGCCCTGTCCAAAGGCCGCATTTTTGAAGAAACCGTGCCACTGCTCAAAGCCGCTGGCATTGAGGTGCTGGACGACCCCGAAAAGTCCCGCAAGCTGATACTGGGAACCAACCAGCCCAAGGTACGTGTGTTGGTGGTCCGCGCCACTGATGTGCCCACCTATGTGCAGTACGGCGGGGCGGACTTGGGTATCACCGGCAAGGACACGCTGCTGGAGCATGGCAGCCAGGGTCTTTACCAGCCGCTTGACTTGCAAATTGCCAAATGCCGCATCAGCGTGGCCGTGCGTGCAGACTTCGACTACGCCTCCGCCGTCAAGCAGGGCTCGCGCCTCAAAGTGGCCACCAAGTACGTTGCCATTGCGCGCGACTTCTTCGCCAGTAAAGGCGTGCACGTGGATCTGATCAAGCTCTACGGCAGCATGGAACTGGCGCCCTTGGTCGGACTGGCCGACGCGATTGTGGATTTGGTGTCCACCGGCAACACCCTAAAAGCCAATCACCTGGTGGAGGTGGAGCGCATCATGGACATCAGCTCCCGTCTGGTAGTGAACCAGGCGGCCCTCAAGCTCAAACAAGAACCCATCCGCAAGATCATCGACGCCTTTGCCGGTGCGGTGGTCCAGTAGCACTAGAATTCCATTTTCATGACATTTGTAGCTGTACCTGCACGCCTATCCACCGCCAGCGCCACATTTGAAGCAGAGTTCAAGGAGCGTCTGCATTGGTCTGCAGACACCGACGCCGCCATCGAGCAGCGCGTGGCCGACATCCTTGTCGACGTGCAGCAGCGTGGTGATGCAGCGGTGCTGGAGTACACCGCCCGTTTCGATGGCTTGAGCGCTGCCGACGTGAGGGCGCTGGAGCTGACCCAGGCCGAGCTAAAGGCCGCATTCGACAGCATTGCCGTAGACCAGCGTGTTGCGTTGGAAGCCGCCGCAAAGCGCGTGCGCAGCTACCACGAAGCGCAAAAGAAGGCCTCCGGCGAAAGCTGGACCTACCGGGATGAAGACGGCACGCTCTTGGGCCAAAAAGTGACGCCGCTGGACCGTGTGGGCATCTATGTGCCCGGTGGCAAAGCCGCTTATCCCAGCAGCGTGCTAATGAACGCCATCCCCGCCCACGTAGCCGGTGTGGGGGAGATCATCATGGTGGTGCCTACGCCCAAGGGCGAGAAAAACGCCTTGGTGCTGGCTGCCGCCTACGTGGCAGGGGTGACGCGCGCATTCACTATTGGGGGCGCACAAGCCGTGGCCGCGTTGGCTTACGGCACCGCCACCATTCCCTCAGTGCACAAAATCACTGGGCCGGGTAACGCCTATGTGGCCGCCGCCAAGCGCCGCGTGTTCGGCACCGTGGGTATCGACATGATTGCCGGACCCAGCGAGATTCTGGTGCTGGCAGACGGCACCACACCGCCTGACTGGGTGGCGATGGACCTGTTCAGCCAGGCCGAGCACGACGAGCTGGCCCAAAGCATCCTGCTGTGCCCCGACGCGACCTATATCGAGCAAGTGCAACAGAGCATTAACCGCCTGCTGCCCGAGATGCCGCGCGCCGAGATTATTGCCAAAAGCCTCACCGGCCGTGGCGCGCTGATCCAGACCCGCAACATGGAAGAGGCTTGCGAGATCAGCAACCGCATTGCACCCGAGCACCTGGAAGTCTCCAGCAACGACCCGCACCAATGGGAGCCTTTGCTGAAGCACGCCGGTGCCATCTTTTTGGGCGCGTACACCTCCGAGAGCCTGGGCGACTACTGTGCCGGCCCCAACCACGTGCTGCCCACCAGCGGCACTGCTCGCTTTAGCAGCCCGCTTGGGGTGTACGACTTCCAGAAACGCAGCAGCCTCATCGAGGAGAGAGAGCAGGGCGGCCAAGCGTTGGGGCAGATTGCCTCGGTGCTAGCGCATGGCGAAGGCCTGCAAGCCCACGCGCGTGCGGCGGAAATGCGATTGAAGTAAATCCGTAAGATGTGGCGCACAAGGACGACCAAGCCCTATGCGCCCCACACTTCACGCCCCCCACACCTTCTACACACTGCGGCAAGCGGCTACGTTATTCGCCCTTTATCTTGCGGCGGTATCAACGGTCCACGCCATGACCATCCGCGAGATGCGGGCCCTAGACAAGACGGAAAAGCAAGGCACTACCTACACCGACTACTACCTGGTCGGCGTCATGGAAGGCGCGCTGGAAGCGCATGCCCAAGCGGTGCGCGCCGGTGCCAGCGCCAGCATCTGCCTCAATGGCCGCCGCTTGGAACCCAGCATGGCCAAGAACCTGTACACCACTGAGCTGAAACGCAATGCCGACCTGTACGAGGCCGACATGCCGGTCCAACTGGTGATGGTGAATGCGTTGGGTACGGTTTATCCGTGTTTGTGATGGGCGGGGTGTGCTGCTTGCAACAGCACTTTGTCTTGCGCAATTACGTTGCGAAAGCGCTCGCTGATCGCAGCCCAGTCCACTACGTCTACTCGTATGGTTAGGTCGGACGCGGCAAAGGCATGATGCAGGTTTGCCAAGACGTCGAGCGGTAGGGTGTGCTTTTGAATCACAGCTAAGTCCAAATCCGAATACGGCTTGGCCGTTCGCCGCGCGCGCGAGCCAAATGCCCAGATTTCGGTGTGAGGCAGCTCTTGGGACAAGACGCGCTGCACCTCTTGCCAATCCGAGGCGGAAAGTTGCACCGGAGGATCCAGCGGCGTAGGCATCGTCAGGTGCTGCGGTGCTGCAGGTTAGCTAGCGGCACTTTGGCTTCGTCCAGGAACTGTGGCGCGATAGCAAAGACGGTTTCTGCCTTGGAAGCGTCATAGGTGTGGCTGCTGTCACAGCGCGCTTGGCGGTACGTCTTCCACGCATTCCAGTCTGACTTCAACAGTGCACGCTCATTGCCCAGGCGTATCAGGCTCTGGAACGTCGCCAAATCCAACTCGGCAGGGCTGGCCTCGGTAGCCTCCAGATAGCGCTTGAGCATCTTCCAGCTCAGCTCGTAGGTGAACTCAAAGCATTGGATGACCGAATTGCGTAGTTGTTCGCGTAAGCCCGCATCTGCCAGCGCGATGGGAGAGTGCGCATATGCCAGGGGCTTGTCTCCAGCTGGGCGATAGCGTTTGCAAGTGGTTGGAAATCGAGGGTCACAGGGAACTCCTGAGCGGGAGGCTAAGTTTAACGGGACGAATTCGATCGGTATCTCGGATGCAACGCCGACCTCTATGCGGCGCAGTTGGTGATGGTGGATTCGCTGGGGACGGTTTATCCCTGCTTTTTATGGACGTGGGTGTGCTGCAAGTCTGCAATCCATTCAAATACTGAAGAGATACCTCACGAGCAAATGTTTGGGCGGCTTGGTGGCGCTTACAGCAGACCTTTGTGCTTCCAGACATCTTTCAGAAAACGGTGCCCGTGCGCTAATTGTTGAGTGCACTCATTCATGGACAGGCCAGGGAAAATTTTCTTGAATGTTTTCACCGGGTCCATGTCAAGGCCAATCTTCTCTGGATACATCGCGAGGTACCAAACTTGAAACGCCTGCATCGAGAAGGACAGGGGATGACCAAGATCGCCACACTCGGCAGAGGCCATGAATATCAGGTGGTCGTTCTCTTCCTCGTCAAATTCCAGTAATGAATGCGGGTCCCAGTCTGCGTGCTTTAGGTAGTTTTGAGCGGCATGAAGGATGCGCCTGCCTTCATCTTTGCTGACGCCAGAATCCTCAAACAACTTCGTTCGCCAAGAAGAGCCTTGCTTCTGATGTTCCGCGAGGTCGGCGAAAATGCCATAGGCCGCACCGGCAAGCGTTCGTATGGCTAATGGATCGCCATCGGTAAAGAGAGCACCGATCGCTACATCGAGCTGTCTGACAGCGGCATCAGGCTTTGGGCAAATGACTTTCATAATGCCCAACGCGATTTAAATGACTCTGCAACTTTGGCAGATTCACACACCAAAGTGACTTTCGGCGCAAATGGAATATGCGCAAGCCGCTCACATAAATATAGCGAAAACCTGACAGTGTCTGGGCGCTGTTTTGCGTTTGAGTGCCCGTCATCATTCAATGCCCCCGTTTTTTGCTCTCGCCGCACTATAGCGTGGGGCTTTCTGTCTTTGCACCTTATCTCTCCACTGCCACAATTTCACACGAACTTCGTGCAACACGAATTTCGTGTAAACTGCCCTCACGATGAAAAACGTCACCATCACCGTCGAAGACGCTACCCTGGAATGGGTGCGGATTGAAGCGGCGCGGCGCAACACCAGTGTGTCGCGCTTGGTGGGCGAGATGCTGACTGACAAGATGCAGCATGACGACGCCTATGCCCGCGCCCAGCGCGACTGGGTGGCGGACGCCTCCAGCTTCAGCTCAGGTGGGAAGGCATATCCGGAGCGGGATGTCCTGAATGGCTAGCCCGCTCGACACTTCCGGCTCCATCGTTTTTGTGGACACCAACGTGCTGTTGGCCGCTGACGACGCGTTTGACTCTAACCGCCAAGCCCGCGTGCGCGAATGGCTACAGGCCTTGTGGCAACGCAGGGCAGGGCGCTTGAGCACGCAGGTGCTCAACGCCTATTACGTGGGCGCCACCCGCCACTTCGCCATGCCGCAGGGCGACGCGCGCGCCAAGCTGCGCCGCTACCAGCTTTGGCAACCTTGGCAGATTGACCACCAGACGGTCGAAACCGCGTGGGGCGTGGAAGCCCGCTTTGGTCTGCCGTACTGGGATGCCCTCATCGTTGCCGCCGCCGCGCATAGCGGGGCCAGCCATGTGCTGTCCTTCGACCTGCAGCACGGCCAGCAGATCGACGGCATCACCATCCTGAACCCTTTGCAAGTCACGCCTGCCGATCTGGCGCTGGCTGACTAGTTTTTTGAAAGCCCTCGCATGACAACCTCTGCCGACTTTGCTGCTGACGTACAGGCGCTGATTGCGCGCCGCATCCGCCAGGACGTGCAGGGCATGCATGCCTACGCGGTGCAGGACTCCAAAGGCATGGTCAAGCTCGACGCCATGGAGAACCCGTTTTCCCTGCCAGCAGAGCTGCAAGCCGAGTTGGGCCAACGCCTGGGCGCACTGGCGCTGAACCGCTACCCCGATGGCCGGGTCAACGACTTGCGCACTGCCTTGGCGGAGTACGTGGGTATGCCCGCAGGCCACGACATCATGCTGGGCAATGGCTCGGACGAGCTGATTTCGCTGCTCTCCATGGCCTGTGCGTTGCCGGTGCAGCAGGGTGCGCCGCGCCCATTGGCGCTGGCACCCACGCCCGGTTTTGTGATGTACGGCCTGATCGCTCAATTGCAGGGTCTGGATTTTGTGGGCGTGCCGCTGACGGAAGACTTTGCGCTCGACGTGCCCGCCATGGTGCAGGTGATCGCCGACCAACAGCCCGCCATCGTGTATCTGGCCTACCCCAACAACCCCACCGCCAATTTGTGGGACGCTGATGACATGGTCGCCGTGATTGCGGCCGCCAAACACGCAGGCAGCATCGTCGCGGTGGACGAGGCCTACCAGCCGTTTTCCAGCCGCACCTATATGGATGTGATCCGCGCCAACCCTGCTGCCCACAACCATGTGGTGCTGATGCGCACCCTGAGTAAGTTTGGCCTGGCCGGTGTGCGTCTGGGCTACATGACCGGGCCTGCGGCCCTGATTTCCCAGGTCGACAAAGTGCGCCCGCCCTACAACATCAGCGTACTGAACTACGAGTGCGCCTTGTTTGCCTTGGAGCACCAGGATGCATTTGCGGTGCAAGCGCAAGAGATATGTGTGCAACGCGCTATTCTTTTGGGTGCACTGCGTGCCATGCCCGGGGTGAAAGCTTGGGACAGCGATGCCAATATGGTGCTGGTGCGCTTCGCGGGCGCGGACGATGCCGCGCAAAAAATATTTGACGGTTTGAAGGCGCGCGGGGTGCTGGTCAAGAACGTTTCTAAAATGCACCCATTGCTGGCCCGCTGTCTACGCTTGACCGTTGGCACCGCCGACGAAAACGCCCGATTGATTCAGGCTTTGCAGGAAGTACTATGAGCACTCACTACCCCGTTACTGAAGTCCCTCCCGCCCCGACGGCCCGTATTGCCGAGGTGTCGCGCAACACCGCAGAAACCAAGATCCGCGTGCGCGTGAACCTCGACGGCACCGGCTTGAGCCGCTTGTCCACCGGCATCGGCTTTTTTGACCACATGCTTGACCAGATCGCCCGCCACGGCTTGATCGACCTCGATATTCAGGCAGAAGGGGACTTGCACATTGACGGTCACCACACCGTGGAAGACGTGGGCATCACCCTCGGTCAGGCCTTTGCCA
Source organism: Rhodoferax sp. (assembly GCA_029865845.1). GTDB lineage: Bacteria > Pseudomonadota > Gammaproteobacteria > Burkholderiales > Burkholderiaceae_C > Allorhodoferax. Next base: position 9,711 of record JARXAM010000014.1, read on the forward strand.
AGGCGGTGGGCGACAAGAAGGGCATACGCCGTTACGGCCACGCCTACGTGCCACTGGACGAAGCGCTGAGCCGCGTGGTGATCGACTTTTCCGGTCGCCCGCAGCTAGAAATGGATGTGCCGTTCAAGAGCGGCATGATCGGTGCGTTTGACACCCAACTCACCCACGAATTTTTCCAGGGCTTTGTGAACCACGCCTCGGTGACCCTGCACATTGACAACCTCAAAGGCGAAAACGCCCACCACCAGGCTGAGACCGTGTTCAAAGCCTTTGCCCGCGCACTGCGCTCCGCTTTGGAGTTGGATCCCCGTGCATTGGGTGTGATTCCCTCCACCAAAGGTTTGCTCTGATGAAAAAAGTGGCGGTCGTTGATTACGGCATGGGCAATCTGCGCTCGGTGACCCAGGCGGTGATGCATGTGGCTGAGGGCACTGGTGTGGAAGTCGTCTGGGCCCGCACCCCGCACGAAGTGATGGACGCAGAGCGCGTGGTGCTGCCCGGCCAGGGTGGCATGCGCGATTGCATGCGCGAGTTGCACGAGTCCGGCATGTTTGATGCCGTGATGCACGCAGCAGCCCACAAGCCCCTGATGGGCGTGTGTGTGGGCATGCAAATGTTGCTGGATCATTCAGAAGAGTTGGACACGCCTTGCCTTGGGCTGATTCCTGGCGAGGTGCTCAAGTTCGACCTAGCAGGTCAGCTGCAAGCCGATGGCAGCCGCTTCAAAGTGCCGCAAATGGGCTGGAACCGGGTGTGGCAAACCGGCGGTAAAGAGGCTGCCGTGCGCCACCCGGTGTGGGGTGATGTGCCACACGGCAGCTACTTCTACTTTGTGCACAGCTACTACGCCCGACCGTCAGATGCACGCCACAGCGCGGGCGAGACGGACTATGGCCGACGTTTTTCGTGTGCCATTGCGCGCGATAATATTTTTGCAACACAATTCCATCCTGAGAAAAGCGCTGAACATGGTTTGGCGCTGTACCGCAACTTCCTGCACTGGAACCCTTGAATCTTTATCCTTGCCGCACCTCTGCATCTGGCAAAGCGACTCTCTTTCCTCTCCAACCCTGAAGCACCATGCTTTTAATTCCTGCGATTGACCTCAAAGACGGCCACTGCGTTCGCCTTAAACAAGGCGATATGGACCAATCCACGACCTTTGGCGAAGACCCTGCGGTCATGGCCCGTAGCTGGGTCGACAAAGGCGCGCGCCGCCTCCACTTGGTGGACTTAAACGGTGCGTTTGCCGGTCACCCCAAGAACGAGCAGGCCATCCGCAAGATCTTGAAGGAAGTGGGCAGCGAGATCGATGTGCAATTGGGCGGCGGTATACGCGACCTCGACACTATCGAACGCTATCTGGACGCCGGCTTGCGCTACGTCATCATCGGTACCGCAGCGGTCAAGAACCCCGGCTTTTTGCAGGACGCCTGCACCGCGTTTGGCGGCCACATCATTGTGGGCCTGGACGCACGCGATGGCAAAGTGGCCACCGACGGCTGGAGTAAGCTCACCCGCCACGACGTGGTGGACCTTGGCAAGAAGTTTGAAGACTATGGCGTGGAGTCCATCATCTACACCGACATCGGCCGCGACGGCATGCTCTCTGGCATCAATATCGACGCCACGGTCAAACTTGCGCAAGCGCTTACCATCCCCGTGATCGCATCGGGTGGCCTGTCCAACATGGCCGACATTGAAGCCCTGTGCGCCGTGGAAGACGAAGGCGTGGAAGGCGTGATCTGCGGACGCGCCATTTACAGCGGCGACTTGGACTTTGCAGCTGCACAGACCCGCGCCGACGAGTTAAACGGATGAGCAAGCTTTGCCGCTGCGCACCCCGGAGCAAAAATACATACGCTGCCAGGGCTTGGGAGCCATTTGCATTGCGCGACCTTGGGGGCAACCATGCTTGCTAAGCGCATCATTCCTTGCCTGGATGTGACGGGAGGTCGCGTCGTCAAAGGGGTTAACTTTGTCGAGTTGCGTGATGCGGGTGATCCGGTTGAAATCGCCGCCCGATACAACGAGCAGGGTGCCGACGAGCTCACATTTCTCGATATCACCGCCACCAGCGACGGACGCGACCTGATCCTGCACATCATCGAGGCCGTGGCCTCCCAAGTGTTTATACCGCTCACTGTCGGTGGCGGAGTGCGCACCGTGGACGATGTGCGTCGCCTGCTCAACGCAGGTGCTGACAAAACCAGCTTTAACTCGGCCGCCATTGCCAACCCACAAGTCATTGAAGACGCATCGCTCAAATACGGTGCGCAGTGCATTGTGGTGGCTATTGACGCCAAGCGCCGTTCTGAAGAAGACGCGCAGGTCCGTGGACCGGGTTGGGATGTGTATAGCCATGGCGGTCGCAAAAACACCGGCCTCGATGCCGTGGCATGGGCCTCTGAGATGGCTCGGCGTGGCGCTGGTGAAATCTTGCTGACTAGCATGGACCGTGACGGCACCAAGAGCGGTTTCGATCTCGCCCTTACCCGCGCTGTGGCCGATGTGGTCAGTGTTCCGGTGATTGCCAGCGGCGGTGTCGGTAACCTCGACCACCTTGCAGATGGTGTGCAGCAGGGCGGTGCCGATGCGGTGCTGGCAGCCAGCATTTTTCACTATGGCGAATACACCGTAGGCCAGGCCAAAGCGCGTATGGTGGAGCGAGGCATCCCGGTAAGGATTTGAGTCTTTAGGGGTCTGGCGCCCGTCAATGCTGCGCAAGCAGCTATTAAAGAAGTAACAAATGGAATCTTCAAATCCTTCCCCGGTGAGCTGGATCAAGTACATCCGTTGGGACGCCAAGGGCTTGGTGCCGGTCATCGCCCAAGAGCAGGGTACCGGTGATGTGCTCATGTTCGCGTGGATGAACCGCGAGGCCTTGCAAAAGACCGTGGAGTTGGGACAGGCGGTGTATTTCAGCCGCTCCCGCGACAAGCTCTGGTTCAAGGGCGAGGAGTCCGGCCACGTGCAGAAAGTCCATGAGATCCGCATGGACTGTGACGGTGACGTTATCTTGCTCACAGTGACCCAGCTCGGCCATGAGCCCGGCATCGCCTGCCACACCGGACGCCATAGCTGTTTTTTCAGCGTGCTGAAAGATGGTGCTTGGCAAGCGGTGGACCCGGTGCTCAAAGATCCTGAATCCATTTACAAGTAAAGCCCATACCCCAACCATGCAAGATACGCCTACCTCGCAAGACGCACTGGCCCATTTGGCGGCAGTCATAGAGAGCCGCAAAGCGGTCAACGGAGGCGACCCTGACGCAAGCTATGTGGCCCGACTGTTGCATAAAGGCCCCGATGCTTTTTTGAAAAAAATAGGTGAAGAAGCTACCGAAGTTGTGCTCGCCGCGAAAGACGCGGACCATGGGGGCGACACCTCCAAGATTGTCTACGAGGTGGCAGACCTGTGGTTCCACAGCATGGTGGCGCTGGCCCATTACGGCCTACGTCCGGCAGACGTTATTGCCGAGTTGCAGCGCCGCTTGGGCACCAGCGGCTTGGAAGAAAAGGCCTTGCGCAAGGCAGTTGCCCGCGAAGCCGAGTCCCAATAAGGAGTCGCCATGAGCCATGATTTCACCACCCCCGTCACGCTAGACCAGGCCCTGTTGCTCAAATTGCAAGGGCTCAACACCATAGGCACCATCAGCTATGTACTGCACCTCATTGTGGCAGTTGCAGCCTTTATTCCCGGTGGGCAGTTTGGCATGACGCTGCTGGTCGTGGCCTTGATTTTGGACATGGTCAAGCGTGATGACGCAGCTGGTACTTGGCATGCATCCCACTTCCGGTGGCGTATCCGGTCCGTTATCTTTGCGGGGTTGGCCTACCTGTTGACATTCCCGCTATTTTTCTTGTTTTATTTTCCGGGGGCTATTGCCTGGGCTGTCATCTCTGTGTGGTTTCTCTACCGTATCGTGACCGGTTTGATGGCAATGAACAAAGGTCAGGAGATTGGTGTATGAGCGTGCACACCCATAGCGAACACGATCCGAACTGCATTTTTTGCAAGATTGTGGCCAAGCAAATTCCGTCCAAAGTGGTGTACGAGGACGACCATGTCTATGCCTTTCACGACATCAATCCGTGGGCGCCCGTGCACTTTCTGTTGATACCCAAAGCCCATATTCCCAGCATGGCCCACGTCGGCGCTGAGCATGCGGCGCTGATGGGTCACATGATGGCACTGGTGCCGCGGCTAGCGTTGCAGGAAGGTTGCACGCCGTACCCTCAAGGCGGCTACCGCCTGATGGCCAACACGGGCGTCGACGGCGGGCAGGAAGTCCACCACCTGCATTTTCATGTTTTGGGCGGTTCGCGACCGTGGTTAAAAGGCTGACGTGCTTGTGCGGCGGCTAGAATTCAACTTATCGTTAGGAGTACATCATGGGTTCATTTTCTATTTGGCACTGGTTGATCGTTCTGTTGATCGTGGTAATGGTTTTCGGTACCAAAAAACTCAAGAACATCGGTTCTGATTTGGGCGGTGCGGTCAAGGGCTTCAAGGATGGTATGAAAGACGGCTCTGCCCAGCCGGCGGAAGACAAGTCTGTGGCAGCGCCTGCGCAGCAAGTGGCTAACTCGGCAGAGAAAACCACGATTGACGTGGAAGCCAAGCAAAAGAACTGAGCTAGTGCCGCGTGATCGATCTCGGAATCTCCAAGTTGGCGCTGATCGGCGCTGTGGCCTTAGTTGTCATCGGGCCGGAAAAGTTGCCCCGTCTCGCTCGAACTGTGGGCGCCTTGCTCGGCAAGGCGCAGCGTTATGTGGCGGATGTGAAAGCCGAGGTCAATCGCTCGATGGACCTGGATGAGTTGAAAAAGATGCGTGACACCGTGCAAGATGCGGCGCGTGACGTGGAAAACTCCATCCAGACTTCGGCCAGCGACTTTGAAAAGTCTTGGTCCGATGCGACTGACACCGCCTTGGAACCCCAAGCGCTCACCTACAAGCACCCAAACAAAAAGTGGCGCTTGAAGCAAGGCGCCATGCCGCACTGGTACAAAGCCCGGAATGGTGTGCGCACACGCGCACTGTCCGGAGCCGCGCGGGTGGCCCGGTTTCGTCCACCCCGCGCCCATTAACTGGCGTCCAACTCCTCTCCCATGTCCACTGAAAATCAACCGCAAGATGAGCTTGCAGGAACCGAGCAGCCTTTTGTCCAGCACTTGATGGAGCTACGTGACCGCTTGGTTAAAGCTTTGATTGCGGTGGGCGTTGCACTGGCGGTCTTGGCAGTATTTCCGGGGCCGGCAGCGCTGTATGACATTCTGGCGCAGCCTCTGGTGGCCTCCCTGCCTGCTGGAGGAAAGCTGATTGCGACATCGGTGATCTCTCCATTTCTGGTTCCACTCAAAATCATGCTGATGACGGCATTTTTGCTGGCATTACCGGTAGTGCTGTGGCAGTTGTGGGCTTTTGTAGCGCCGGGCCTCTACAGCCACGAAAAAAAGCTTGTTCTGCCTTTGGTGGTTTCCAGTACCGTGCTGTTTTTTGTGGGCGTGGCCTTTTGCTATTTCTTCGTGTTTGGGCAGGTGTTCAAGTTCATCCAAGGGTTTGCACCCAAGAGCATCTCTGCCACTCCGGATATCGAGTCTTATCTCGATTTTGTTTTGTCCATGTTCTTGGCGTTCGGCCTCGCTTTTGAGGTGCCCGTTGTAGTCGTTGTGCTGGCGCGCATGGGTTTGGTGACAATTGAAAAACTCAAAGCGTTCCGCAGCTACTTCATCGTGCTGGCGTTTGTAGTGGCGGCGATTGTGACCCCGCCGGATGTCGTGTCGCAATTGGCACTCGCCATCCCGATGTGCATCTTGTATGAGATCGGTATATGGGCGGCACAGGTGTTCATCAAGCACACCCAAGCGCCCGAAGGGACAAGTTCAGCAACTTAAACTTCTAGCCTCAAACCAAGGATTTTGTTTATCGTTGCTGCGCTTTCGGCTTAGGTCGGATGCCTGGGGTGAGTTGGAGTCTGAGGGTATCGGCTTTGCGTTGCACTACAAAGTTTGTCGCGATTCCTGGCCTTAAAGACGATACAAGAGACAGCAGTTGCGTTACATCGACTACCGGTTTGTCAGCAATGCTCACAATGACGTCGCCGGGGCGTATACCTGCTTTGGCGGCCGGGCCGTTTTGAAGCACACCCGTGATGATGACGCCTTCCTTCACCTTGACATCGAAGGTTTCGGCCAACTCGGCGGATAAATCATTGGGTTCAACACCGATCCAGCCGCGGGTGACTTTGCCGTCCCTCACAATATCCTCCAGCACTTGCTTCGCGGTGGTAACGGGGATAGCAAACCCGATGCCCATGCTGCCCCCTGACCGCGAATAAATGGCTGTGTTGATACCCAGAAGGTTGCCGCCGCTGTCCACCAGGGCGCCTCCCGAGTTGCCAGGGTTGATTGCTGCATCGGTCTGGATAAAGTTCTCGAAGGTATTGATGCCAAGTTGGTTGCGACCCAGCGCACTCACGATGCCACTGGTCACCGTTTGGCCAACACCAAAGGGGTTGCCGATCGCCAATACCTGGTCTCCCACTTGAAGCGCATCTGAGTTGCCCAGAATGATTACGGGTAGCTTGTCCATTTCGACCTTGAGCACCGCGAGGTCGCTGTCTGGGTCTGTGCCAATGACTTTGGCTGCCGCATTACGTCCGTCGTTGAAGAAAACCTGAATCTCATCGGCCTCATCAATCACGTGGTTGTTGGTCAAGATGTAGCCCTCGGGGCTGACGATCACGCCGCTTCCCAGACCTCCCTGTGGCTCGTCACCCTGGTCTCCATAAAAGAATCGGAACCAAGGATCGTTGGCGTTGGGGTTCTTGACAGCGGCCTTGCTGGTGTTGATGCTCACCACAGCAGACGACGCCTTCTGCGCCGCGGTGCGTAGGCTGCCTGGAGGAATGTCGCCGGGCATCGGGGGCGGCGACTCGAACAAGGAAATGGTTCCGCGTGCGCCACTTGCCTGTCCGATCCAGTGAGGTTTCAACGTGGCCGCCACAAAATAGGCCGCCAACAGCACGGTGCAGGTTTGGGAAAACAGCAACCAAAGTCTTTTCATGCAATCACTCAGCAATGGGCACACAGAAGCGCGTGCTGTGCGCAAATTGTAGGCTGCTAAGCTTTGCGCTCACCACCGCCTATGGCCAATCACCGCAGCACCATCTTTATCCAACCGGAGGCGCCCGCCAAGCCCGCATGGGGCTCTGCCTGCAATGGCTGTGGCGTGTGTTGCTTGGCCGAGCCATGCCCGGTGGGCGTGCTTTTGAGTGGGCGCAGAACCGGTGCCTGCAAAGCGCTCGTTTGGGCAGATGCGCTGGGCGTCTACCGCTGCGGCGCATTAACCGAGCCGCGCCAGGTGCTTGCCAACAGAACACCGGTGTGGATGCACTGGGCGTTACGGCCACCGGCTCGGCTGCTGGCGTGGATGGCGCCCCGGTGGATATCAGCGGGAACGGGTTGTGATTGTTCTCTGGAAGTGTGGACGCAGTCTGGGAAAATCCGCATCGATACGACGGAACTAACTGAGCCCCCTACCGATGATTGAACGCCCCGCACTTCTCCAATCCCTTCAGACCTTGTTGCAACCTGATCGTTTCAAGGACTATTGTCATAACGGGCTACAGGTCGAAGGGCGGGTCTGCATAGGCCATCTCGTGTCCGGTGTGACCGCCAGTGAGGCGCTGATTCATGCGGCGATTGATGTTGGTGCCGACGCTATCTTGGTACACCACGGTCTTTTTTGGAAGAGTTTTTCTGGGCAGGTTAGTGGCTGGATGCGAAAGCGCCTTTCCTTACTGCTCGCGCACGACATTAACTTACTGGCCTATCACCTCCCGTTGGACGCGCACCCGGAACTCGGTAACAACGCCCAACTAGGTCGCGTGCTGGGGCTGGAAGTGCGTACCGCCTTTGGCGACCAATCGCTAGGCTTCATGGGGAGTCGGGTGACTGGTGAGTGGGGATCCGATGCGGCACTGGCGCAGCACATTCAAACTGCCTTGCGTCGCCCGGTGACCTTGGTGTCTGGGCATGCAGGGCCGGTGTGTCATGTAGCCTGGTGCACCGGAGGCGCACAGAGCTATTTCGAGCCCGCTATTGCAGCGGGAGCGCAGGTATTTGTGACGGGCGAGATATCTGAGCCTCAAGCCCATTTGGCGCGTGAGTGTGGTGTGTCATACATCGCGTGCGGACACCATGCCAGTGAGCGCTATGGGGCACCTGCAGTGGCATCAAAGATTGCGGCGGAGTTTGGTATTCGACACACCTTCATAGACATTCCGAATCCCGCATGACACCAAGCACTATCGCCCTTACCTTGGGGGATGCCGCTGGCATCGGGCCTGAGATCATTGCGAAAGCCTTCCAGCAGGAGCCAATGCTCATGCGCGCCTGCTTTGTGGCCGGAGACCTGCAAGCCATACGGCGCGCGGCGCGACAGGTGGCCGGTGGGCGAATGCCATTGCCTGTGTTGCACATTGATGCACCGCATGAGGCACTACTGGCCCCTCCGCATTGCATACCCGTGCTGCAAATCGGTGACCCACTGGGGCACGTTACCGCAGGGAGCGTGGATGCCGCTGCGGGTGAGTTTGCGGGACGCTGTGTGACGTGGGCTGCCGATGCGGCGTTGCGCCGTGAGATTGCGGCACTGGTGACTGCACCCATTCACAAAGAAGCGTTGAGCGCCGCAGGTGCCCCTTACGATGCTTATCCGGGACATACCGAACTGTTGCAAGCCCGAGCGGCCTTGGCGCGGGGTTTATCGTCGGCAGAGATGCCGGTGCGCATGATGTTAGCTAGCGAGGCATTGCGCACTGTATTGGTCAGCATCCACATGTCTTTGCGCGATGCGTTGGAGGCGGTCACCGTTGGCAATGTGCTGCAAACCTTGCGCATTACGCGCGCGGCGTTGCGTGACATGCTGGAGCGGGAGCCACGTATTGCTGTGGCCGGTGTCAATCCCCATGCAGGGGAGGGCGGCTTGTTTGGTCGAGAAGAGATTGAGGTTATCTCCCCCGCCATCGCGCTAGCGCGTGCAGAAGGGGGCGACGTTCATGGTCCGATTCCACCTGACACAGTGTTCATGCGTGCACGCCATGCGGATGACCATCCCGGTGAATTTGATGTAGTAATCGCGATGTACCACGATCAAGGCTTGATACCTATGAAGTACTTGGGGGTGGACCAAGGCGTCAATGTAACTTTGGGCCTCCCCCTGGTGCGCACTAGTCCGGATCACGGGACGGCGTTTGATATCGCGGGTCGCGGGCTGGCCAGTGCGCAAAGCATGATCGAGGCCGTTCGCGTCGCAAAACGCCTCGCAAAAATCGACTGACCCAAACGAACGGCAGACTCCTGTAACCAGCGCCAACGCGAACTGTTCGCGCGGTAGTCCACTACTTCTTTAGGCTATCTCGAATTTCGCGTAGCAACACAATTTCCTCTGGCGTGATGGCCTCAAGGGGCGCAGCGGCCGTAGACCTGGGAGCTTCATTTTTTAGCCGATTGATTTGTTTGATCATCAAGAAGATGATGAACGCGAGAATGGCAAAGTTCACGGCCACAGTGACGAAACTACCGTAGGCAAAGACTGGAACACCGGCTTTTTTTAGCGCATCGAGTGTAGTTGCTGTCCCAGGAGGCACGCTACCCAAGATCAAAAACAGATTTGAAAAATCCAGTTTGCCGACCACCGCCCCTACGATGGGCATGATCAAGTCGCCCACAACGGAGTCCACAATTTTCCCGAATGCTCCACCAATGATGACGCCCACGGCCAAGTCGACCACATTGCCCTTGATGGCAAACTCTTTAAATTCCCCAAGCATGCTCATGGCCCCTACCTTTCATCGCAGTCAGTGAAGGGGAGGAGTATGGCCGAATTTGCAACAGCTACGTTGGGCTGGCGCTGGTACCAAGATTGAATAGCCCCTCTGCTCTCAGCTACAATTCCGGGCTACCTTTCCAGCGATGTTCATTGAGGATTCTCATGAGTGAAACACTTGTCGACAACAAAAAGATCGACGCCAGCAAACGGACGTGGATGATTGCCTCAGGGTGCGCCGGTGCAGTGGGCGGCGTTGCTACTGCTATACCTTTTGTGAGCACATTCCAACCGTCCGAGCGCGCAAAGGCAGCTGGCGCCGCGGTCGAGGTGGACATTGCTGGACTGAAGCCCGGAGAAAAAATAACCGTGGAGTGGCGCGGCAAGCCTGTTTGGATTGTTCGACGCACGCCTGAACAAGTCGCGGCATTGGCTGGCAACGATGCGTCGCTGGCAGATCCCAAGTCTGAGCGTAAGCCTTCCGAGTTAACTCCCGAATACGCACGCAACGAAGGTCGTTCCATCAAGCCCGAGTTTTTCGTTGCGGTGGGCATCTGCTCTCACTTGGGATGTTCGCCTTCGGACAAGTTCGAGACGGGGGCGCAACCGTCGTTGCCAGATAATTGGGCAGGTGGGTTCTTGTGCCCGTGCCATGGTTCCACATTCGATATGGCCGGGCGCGTGTTCAAAAACAAGCCCGCGCCAGATAACCTCGAAGTGCCGCCGCACATGTTCCTGTCCGATAGCAAACTGCTGATCGGCGAAGACAAGAAAGCCTGAGGACCAAGACATGGCACGCGAATTCAAGGAAATTTCCCCCAACGCTTCTGCTGGCGAAAAAGTGACCAACTGGTTTGAAAACCGGTTCCCTACCGCCTTTGATGCGTACAAGGTGCATATGTCGGAGTACTACGCTCCGAAGAACTTTAACTTTTGGTACATCTTCGGATCGCTTGCGTTGTTGGTGCTAGTGATTCAGATTGTTACGGGTATCTTTCTCGTGATGCATTACAAGCCAGATGCCAATTTGGCGTTTGGTTCCGTGGAGTACATCATGCGCGATGTCCCATGGGGTTGGCTGATTCGCTATATGCACTCCACCGGCGCCTCGGCCTTTTTTGTGGTCGTATATCTGCACATGTTCCGCGGTTTGATTTATGGAAGCTACCGAAAACCGCGCGAATTGGTTTGGATTTTTGGCTGCGCCATTTTTCTGTGTCTGATGGCTGAGGCGTTTATGGGGTACTTGTTGCCCTGGGGTCAAATGTCGTACTGGGGTGCGCAAGTCATTGTGAATCTGTTTGCCGCAATCCCTTTGGTGGGGCCCGACCTTGCCCTGTTGATTCGTGGTGACTATGTGGTTGGTGATGCAACCCTCAACCGTTTTTTCAGTTTTCACGTGATTGCAGTGCCGTTAGTTTTGTTGGGCCTGGTGGTTGCGCATTTGCTGGCGTTGCACGATGTTGGGTCAAACAACCCCGACGGCGTGGAGATTAAGGGCCCTAATGCCCCTCGCGACGCCAACGGGCATCCTTTGGACGGAGTCCCGTTTCATCCCTACTACACGGTGCATGACATCTTTGCTGTAAGCCTGTTTTTGATGGTGTTTACTGCAATCATCTTTTTTGCCCCAGAGTTCGGCGGTTACTTTTTGGAATACAACAATTTCATTCCTGCTGACCCCCTGAAAACCCCAGCGCACATTGCTCCTGTGTGGTACTTCACGCCCTTCTACTCCATGCTCCGCGCAATCACCAGCGAGATGATGTACGCACTTATTGCATGTGTGATCGGGGCTGCGGCATTTGGTGTGATGAAGGCAAAGCTGCCTAATGTTGTCAAGGGCGCTATCGTAGGCGCTGCAGTATTGGTATCTGCCGCCATGTTGTCTATCGACGCCAAGTTCTGGGGTGTTGTCGTGATGGGCGGCGCGGTAGTGATCCTGTTCTTCCTGCCTTGGTTGGATAACAGCCCGGTCAAATCTATTCGTTACCGTCCGGATTGGCACAAATATTTGTACGCCATCTTTGTTATCAACTTTGTCATTTTGGCGTATCTTGGTGTACAGCCACCTTCACCGATTGGCGAGCGTGTTTCCCAGGTTGGTACTTTGTTTTACTTTGGCTTTTTCTTGTTGATGCCGTGGTGGAGTACCGTGGGTGAGAGTAAGCCCGTGCCATCCCGTGTGACATTTACTGCCCATTGAGTGCCGGAGTAACGATTTATGAAAAAGATTATTTTGTCTTTGGCACTTGCTATCGGTGTAGTTTTTGGGGTCCAAGCCGCCACTGGTGGAATTGCATGGGACAAAGCACCATCCAAGATCAATGATGTGGCGTCGTTGCAAAATGGCGCAAAAGTTTTCGTGAACTATTGTTTGAGCTGCCACTCTGCAGCCTACATGCGGTTTAACCGCCTGAAGGACATCGGTCTGACGGATCAACAGATAAAAGACAATTTGTTGTTCACGACCGATAAAGTGGGTGAGACCATGAAGGCGGCGATTGATCCGCGGCAAGCCAAGGAGTGGTTTGGTGCAAACCCCCCTGATTTGACTGTCATCGCTCGCTCGCGTGCGGGTGCTGGCGGTACCGGTGCTGACTATTTGTATACTTTTTTGCGCACCTACTATGTGGACGACACCAAGGTAACTGGTTGGAATAACTTGGCATTCCCCAATGTGGGTATGCCGCATGCTTTGTGGGAACTACAGGGTAAGCGCATACCAGTTTATGAGACTGTTGAGAGTCATGGGCACGAAGCCCACGTGTTCAAGGGTTGGCAGCAGATTACCCCAGGGACCATGTCCCCTTTGGAATACGACGAAATGGTCGGGGATCTGGTGAATTACTTGCAGTGGATGGCTGAGCCCGCGCAAAACACACGTGTTCGTGTGGGGGTTTGGGTATTGTTGTTTTTGTCCGTCTTGACTTTGTTCGCTTGGCGCTTGAATGCCGCCTTCTGGAAGGATGTGAAGTAGCCCTTCCTACCGCTGTCCGGTGTTGCTTGGCCGGCAGCGACAGGTTCAGAGTGGGTCCGCTGACGCGTCCCACTCTTTTTCATTTTTTAGGAGTCCCTTGCCATGATGGTGTTGTATTCAGGAACAACCTGCCCATTTTCTCACCGTTGCCGGTTTGTGTTGTTTGAGAAGGGCATGGATTTTGAAATTCGTGATGTGGATCTTTACAACAAGCCCGAAGACATTAGCGTAATGAATCCGTATGGGCAGGTGCCTATTCTGGTGGAGCGCGATTTGATTTTGTATGAATCCAACATCATCAACGAGTATATCGATGAGCGATTTCCGCACCCTCAATTGATGCCCGGCGATCCCGTGGATCGGGCGAGGGTTCGCTTGTTTTTGCTCAATTTCGAGAAAGAGCTTTTTGTACATGTCCACACCCTCGAAGCTCGGGCGTCCAAGGGTAACGAAAAAGCGCTGGACAAGGCCCGCAGCCATATTCGCGACAGATTGACCCAATTGGCACCTGTTTTTCTAAAAAACAAGTTTATGTTGGGAGAGTCGTTTTCCATGCTGGATGTGGCTATCGCCCCATTGTTGTGGCGATTGGATTATTACGGTATCGATTTAAGCAAAAATGCAGCACCGTTACTCAAGTACGCGGAGCGCATTTTTTCTCGCCCTGCGTATATTGAGGCATTGACGCCATCTGAAAAGGTTATGCGAAAGTAAGTCGGTGCCCTAACGTATGCGTGATTCAGAAGACTCAAGTTCAACCCGTCCGTACCTCATTCGTGCACTGCATGAATGGTGTACTGACAATGGATTCACCCCGTTTCTTTCGGTGCAGGTGGATGAGTCTGTTCGCGTGCCCCTTGAATTCGTCCGGGACGGCGAAATTGTCCTCAACATCAGTTTTGACGCGACCAGTGCGCTCCATCTTGGAAACGACCATATAGAGTTCAAGGGACGTTTTGGTGGCGTTGCTAAGGATGTTTATGTTCCTGTTACCAAAGTCTTGGCAATTTATGCGCGGGAAAACGGACAAGGAATGGCATTTCCCCAGGACGCGAGCCACTCACGCCCTATTTCGCAAGATGCGTTGGCGTCAAAGTTGCGTCCCTCCGAGCAACACCTAGAGCCTGTTGGTCAGACGGATGAGGGCGGTGGGCCAAAGCACCCAGTGCCTCCCAGTACGTCGAGTGGCCGCCCAGTGCTCAAGCGAATAAAATAAGCGCTTGATTCCGATTCTCCACCGCTTAGTCTGCGGTATCATCAATCCCGTGCCGATTTAGCTCAGTTGGTAGAGCAACCGCCTTGTAAGCGGTAGGTCATCAGTTCGAATCCGATAATCGGCACCACTTCTTTTGGCCAATTACTGGCCCCGCGATGTCTGAACTTTCAGACGAAGCGTATCTATATTCCAACCTTTTGTTCTTAGGTGTGCCTGTATCGCTGGCGAAAGCTGGCGTACTTTTGCCGCTGCGGCGTTGTTGTCTAGAATTAGGCACCATGTAGCGCCATCAATAGGTCCGGCTTTCATCGTCTTAAAGATTCCCTGGGGTATCAAGGGCTCAATGCTTTTGAGTCGATCATTAGACTCTAAGGCCAACTGGGTTAGATGAGACAGGGTGGGTGATTCATGAGCCGCCTGCATGATGCTCAAAGCTCTGTGATTTCTGTGCATACAAGCGCTCACAAAAATGAAGGAAAAAGTTGGATGCAGATCATTATTACGGATACGCGGATGGCCAAATCCCGGGCCTTTTACCTCAGTGGTACCAAGTTGCTGATTACGTTCTTGTTGTTGGCTTGCACGTTGATGATGGTGTCGGTGGGTTTGTACCATTGGGTTTTTTTGACCGGAGCACGTGAAGGGTGGCCCATCATAGGGTCGTTGGTTCGCCTGGTGGTCAAAGATGAATTTGCTCAACGGGATCGATATGTCAAAGAGAACATAGAGGTACTTGCCCGTCGACTGGGCGAGATGCAAGCGAAGTTGCTGCAACTTGAGTCACTGGGAGAGCGCGTTTCCGGCCTTGCGGGCATCAACCCGTCCGAGATCAGGCGACCCCCTGGACAGGGCGGCATGCTCCTTAGTGGCAAGGATTTGGCGGTATCGGACCTGAGCGAGGCGTTGAATGTACTGGATCTCCAAGTCAACCAGGGTGCCGACGTTATGACCCTGATTGAGTCTCGCCTGTTTGAGCAGAAGATCAAAAAAATGATGGTTCCCACCCAGATGCCTGTGCTGGATGCTAGTTTGGGGTCGACGTTTGGTTGGCGTATTGATCCCTTTACCGGTAGATCGGCACTTCATACTGGCTTGGATTTTCCAGCCACACCTGGCACACCGATCTATGCAGCTGCGGGGGGCATGGTGGTGACGCAAGAATTTCATCCGCAATACGGAAATATGCTGGAAGTCGATCACGGAAACAATCTGATTACCCGCTATGCCCATGCGTCCAAGATCTTGGTGAAGAAGGGTGATCTGATTAAGCGGGGACAGAAGATAGCAGAGGTAGGAAACACCGGACGATCCACAGGGCCCCATCTGCACTTCGAGGTTTTGGTCCAGGGTGTCCCGCAGGATCCGCAAAAGTTTCTGAACGCCGGGAAAAGTCTCGCGCAAGTGCAAGTGGGAAGGTCAGGGGGCTCTACGGCGCAACGCTAAAATGGAGAGCTACAGTCTGACTCGCGGTGTCTGCGGACGCCTCATAGAGAACAGGTTGAGCGATAACTTTCACTCGTACACAAAAGGACTGCTCTGACTTACAGGCCCATGGTGGGCTGGTAAGTCAGGCTTGTATCGATGGCCATTAACATCCTCACCAAAATTTTTGGCAGTCGCAATGACCGCTTGCTCAAGCAATACCGTGCCGTGGTAGGGCGCATCAATGCGCTGGAGCCGCACTTGGAATCGTTATCCGATGATGGTCTGCGCGCCAAGACGCAGGAGTTCAAGGAACGTATTGCAAATGGTGAGAGCCTGGATGCGATCCTTCCGGATGCATTTGCTGTCGTGCGTGAGGGTTCGAAACGGGTCATGAAAATGCGCCATTTCGATGTTCAGTTATTGGGGGGGATGGCGCTACATTACGGAAAAATTTCCGAGATGCGTACGGGTGAAGGAAAAACGTTGACCGCCACCTTGCCTGTCTATTTGAACGCATTAAGTGGCAAGGGCGTTCACGTCGTTACGGTGAATGATTACTTGGCCAACCGTGATGCCCACTGGATGGGGCGCCTCTATAACTTTTTGGGACTGAGTGTAGGTATCAACTCTCCTCAGGCCCCACGGGATGAAAAGCAGAAGGCGTATGCATCCGATATCACATACGGCACGAACAACGAATATGGTTTCGATTACCTTCGCGACAATATGGTGTACGAGGCTGCCGACCGCGTTCAACGCGGACTGAACTTTGCCATCGTGGACGAAGTGGACTCGATATTGATTGATGAAGCACGCACGCCACTCATCATCAGTGGGCAAGCGGAAGACCATACGGACTTGTACATTGCCATCAACAAGGCCATTCCTCGCTTGGTTAAGCAAGAAGGGGAAGCCCATCCGATCACCGGCGAAGGAATAATCAAAGCAGGCGACTTCACCTTGGACGAAAAAGGCCATCAGGTGTTTTTGACGGAGCGGGGTCATGAGGTGGCGGAGGTGATTTTTGCCGAGCTGGGTCTGATCCCGGCGGGATCGTCGCTGTACGACCCGGCCAACATCACGCTCATGCATCATTTGAATGCCGCGCTACGAGCTAATCACCTGTATCACCGTGATCAGCACTACGTGGTGCAGAACGGCGAAATTGTGATCGTGGATGAGTTCACCGGGCGTTTGATGACTGGTCGCCGCTGGAGCGATGGTCTTCATCAGGCCGTGGAGGCCAAAGAAGGCGTCCAAATCCAGGCTGAGAATCAGACGTTGGCGTCCATCACGTTTCAGAACTACTTCCGCCTCTACAACAAGCTCGCGGGGATGACCGGCACAGCCGATACCGAAGCCTACGAATTCCAGGAAATTTATGGTCTGGAAACGGTAGTCATTCCGCCGAACCGCGTTAGTCGCCGCGAAGACCAGCTCGATCGCGTCTACAAAACCACCCGCGAGAAGTACGAAGCAGCAATCAAAGATATTCGGGAGTGCTATGGGCGCGGGCAGCCTGTGCTAGTCGGCACGACTTCTATTGAGAACTCAGAAATCATTGCAGCTTTGCTTGAGAAAGAACAGTTGCCGCATCAGGTTTTGAATGCCAAGCAACATGCCCGAGAGGCAGACATCGTGGCCCAGGCAGGCCGCGCAAAGATGATTACGATCGCGACCAATATGGCGGGGCGCGGGACCGACATCGTATTGGGTGGCAACATAGATAAAGCCTTGGACGCCGTCGAAGCGGACGATACCTTGGACCACGATGCCAAACTTGCCAAAACGAACGCCTTGCGGGTGCAGTGGCAAAAAGATCACGACGCCATCAAGGCCTTGGGGGGACTGCGCATCATCGCGACAGAGCGGCATGAGTCTCGCCGCATTGACAACCAATTGCGCGGGCGCTCTGGTAGGCAGGGCGATCCCGGCTCGTCTCGTTTTTACCTCAGTCTCGATGATTCCTTGATGCGAATCTTTGCAGGCGACCGCGTCAAGTCCATCATGGACCGCCTGAAGATGCCTGAGGGCGAAGCTATTGAAGCGGGCATCGTTACCCGAAGCATTGAGAGCGCGCAACGGAAGGTGGAGGCTCGCAACTTCGATATGCGCAAGCAACTGCTCGAGTACGACGATGTGTCAAACGATCAACGTAAAGTCATCTATCAACAGCGCAATGCCATCCTTGACGCCCAAGATCTGACTGCGCAAATCGCCGGATTGCGGGAGGGGGCTTTTGACGACTTGGTACGCCAATACGTCCCGGTTGATTCGGTAGAGGAGCAATGGGACATAGGTGCATTGCAAACAGCATTGGCGGAAGAATGGCAATTGGAACTCAATTTGCAAAAGCAAATTGAAGAATCCAGTTCCATCACAGATGAAGAAATTGTGGCATCCGTCACCTCGGTGGCAAACGCATTCTTTGATGCCAAGGTCGACCTGGTTGGCAAAGACAACTTCACTCAGTTTGAGCGTATGGTGCTGCTCCAGAGTATTGATACACACTGGCGCGATCACTTGAGTGCGTTGGACTATTTGCGACAGGGCATTCATTTGCGTGGATATGCCCAAAAGCAGCCCAAGCAAGAATACAAGCGCGAAGCGTTTGAGCTGTTTGGGCAGTTGCTGGATTCGGTGAAGAACGAAGTCACCAAAACGTTGATGACTGTCAAGATCCAGTCCAGCGAGCAACTTGAGCAGGCCGCCGAAGCCATTGAGACCCGTGGCGAAAGCATTTCCAACGTGACTTACACCGCGCCTACAGAAAGCGGCGAAGCCCAGACCACCGTGGATGGCCGAACCGTTCAGGCCTCGGCAGCAGACGTTCCGCGTGTGGGGCGCAACGATCCATGCCCCTGTGGAAGCGGCAAAAAATACAAACACTGCCACGGCAAGCTATCCTGAAAGTCGACCCATGCCAGTTAACCTTCCATTGCCCGTCGCCACGGAACTGTTACGTGTCCCTGGCGTATCCATTGGTGTCACCGAGGCAGGTGTTCGCAAGGCAGGCCGCAAAGATTTGACGGTGATGTTGTTGGACGAGGGGTGCAGTGTCGGCGGTGTGTTTACGTCCAATCGTTTTTGTGCAGCTCCCGTGCAGGTATGTCGCGAACACTTGGCGGTATCTGTGCCCCGCGCGGTGTTGATCAACACCGGGAATGCCAATGCGGGTACCGGTGCGGATGGTCTTGAGCGTGCCAAGCAGAGCTGCGTGGCGCTTGCTTCCCGGCTTGGGATACAAGCTGAACAGGTCTTGCCCTTTTCGACCGGTGTCATCATGGAGCCGCTGCCTGTAGAGCGCGTTGTGGCTGGTTTGGATGCCGCGATTTCGGATGCACGGCCAGATCACTGGTTCAAGGCGGCACAGGGCATCATGACGACGGATACCCAGCCCAAAGCCTTCAGCGCTACTGCGATGGTGGATGGGCATCGCGTCACCGTGACAGGGATCAGCAAGGGCGCGGGCATGATCCGGCCCAATATGGCGACCATGCTAGGTTTCATCGCTACCGACGCTTGTATTGATCAGAGCGCCATGGCGGCGCTGGCACGCGAGATCGCCGAAGCATCTTTCAACCGTGTGACGGTAGATGGCGATACGTCGACCAACGATTCCCTGTTGGTGATAGCGACCAACAAGGCAGGGCATTCACCCATAAGCCACTGGAACACCCCTTCTGCTGGCGCATTGAAGGCGGCGCTTTTTGAAGTTGCCCGAAAGCTTGCCCAAGCGATTGTGCGGGACGGTGAGGGGGCCACCAAGTTCATTACGGTGCAAGTCGAAGGGGGACGAACGGAGCATGAATGCCGGCTTGTGGCGTACGCTATCGCGCACTCGCCCTTGGTAAAAACAGCATTTTTTGCCAGCGACCCCAACTTGGGCCGCATACTTGCCGCCGTAGGCTATGCGGGCATTGACGATCTTGACCAAGGGCTGATTGAGCTATACCTCGACGACGTACATGTTGCCACCCGCGGCGGGCGCCATCTTTCGTACCTTGAGGAAGATGGGCAGCGTGTCATGCGACAAAGCGAGATCACGGTGCGGGTTGGGCTAGGCCGTGGGGATGCCGTCCAGACGGTATGGACTTGCGATCTCAGCCACGAGTACGTCACCATTAACGCGGATTACAGGTCGTGACTGAAAAATTGACGGCGCACGCCTTGGAGCGCTTGATCGCGCGCGCAGAGAAGTTTATGGAGCGCGTAGAGGCATCACTGCCGCACGCGTTGACGGCACCTGACTGGAGTGCGTCTGTGGCGTTCAGATACCGTCGCCGCGCGTCGGGACATGCAGTCATCACCCCCGTTTCCCACGTGGGAGCCATGTCCTTCGAATCTCTGCTTCAAATCGACGATCAGAAGGAAAAGATTCGGCGTAACACCGAGCAGTTCGTCAGGGGGGCGTCTGCCAACAACGTACTGCTTACCGGTGCGCGGGGCACAGGAAAGTCCTCGCTGGTGCGGGCGTGCTTGCATACCTTTGCGTCGCAGGGCCTGCGCTTGATCGAGGTGGATAAGGCCGATATGGTTGATCTGCACGACATCATCGAGCTCATTGCCACGCGGGATGAAAAGTTCATTATCTTTTGCGATGACCTGAGTTTTGATGACGGCGAGCCAGGGTACAAGGCGTTGAAATCGGTATTGGATGGTTCGGTAGCGGCGGCGTCGCCCAACGTATTGATCTACGCAACCAGTAATCGTCGCCACTTGTTGCCCGAGTATGTATCTGAAAACCTGAGCTACCAACATACGGAAGATGGCGAAGTACACCCGGGCGAGGGTATTGAAGAAAAAATTTCTCTTTCCGAACGTTTTGGCTTGTGGGTGAGTTTCTATCCGTTTAGCCAAGATGAGTATTTGGCTATCGTTGGGCAGTGGTTGGGCAGCATGGGTTTCTCCATCCAACAAATTGCGAGTGCGCGTGCGGAAGCTTTGTTGTGGGCGCTTGAGCGCGGTGCGCGCAGCGGCCGCATTGCCTATCAGTTTGCGCGTGACTACGCAGGTCGGGTTGCGCTGACGTGAACGTTCCATTGGTTGCGGACCCTCAGATTCTGCGTCCCCATCATTCCGAGCGCCCCGTGGTGGACGTGGCAGTGGGCATCTTGGTGCGAGATGATGGTTTCTTTTTGCTTACCTCACGCCCGACAGGCAAAGCCTATGCGGGCTACTGGGAATTCCCGGGCGGGAAAGTAGAGCCCGGAGAATCCGTAGCGACCGCATTGCGCCGCGAACTGGAGGAAGAGCTTGGCATAACCTTGGTCGACGCGCAACCTTGGCGCCAGACGATGGTGGACTACCCCCATGCGCTGGTGAAGCTGCATTTTTGCAAGGTATATCGCTGGACAGGCGCTTTGCTTATGCGAGAGTCTCAATCATTTGCTTGGCAAACTCTGCCGGTCAGCGTAACACCCATATTGCCTGGTACGGTTCCGGTATTGGAATGGCTAGCGCAGGAAGCTGGTCCATAGAACCCTCTGCACATACCTTGCATGGCCCCTGTGCGTGGGATGCGTAAGAGGGTAGAGGACGGGTCAGTTGGCGGCTTTGGGATCACCAAACGGCATGTCATCTGGTGGCGCATCGGCCCCTAAGCGAAACGCTTCATCGGCCCACGCACCCAAATCTAAGTTTTTGCAGTGCGCGCTACAAAAAGGCCGGTAAATATTCTGTGCAGAAAACACACTGCGCCCATTGCACGAAGGGCATGCAACCACACGTTCCTGGGTGCTGGTATCCATCGCAAGACGTTCCTATGAACAAAGCGTCATTTCAAACGCGGCGTCTTGGGCGGAGCTGTGCAAGCGGTCGTCAGTCTGTTGTTGCATAAAGCGGATGGAGACCATCAAGCGGTTTCCGCTAATTTCCGGAATGACTTCCAGTGCAGGGTCCAAGGCAAGTCGCAACAGGTGGAAGGTACGCCCTTGCGGCAAATTTTGTTGAAATGTGCCCGATACCGCCACCACTTTTTGCGGCGCACCCGAGTCGCGCAACATTTTGAGTAAAAGATGAATGGAGTCAGCCAGTGGCACAAGGCTGCTGACCCACCGCTGCAAATCTTGTTGCCGCGATTCGACACTGCGGTGTTGCCACGCAAAATAGGCTGGAAGATCAAACTCACAGGTGCCGCCCGGAATACTGACACGACTCCTGATACTCATGAGCCAGTCATTTTCCGTGAGTACCTGTCCGGCTTTTCCGCTGATTGCATTCACCCGCACAAAACAGTGGTCGAGTTGCGCAATGATCTGGTCGAGTGCGGCCACGGAGATGGCAGGGTTACCCCGATAGCCATTGAGTGTTTGCTTTTGTTTCTCCAAGTCTCTGAGAATATCTGACTTCAGGTCCGCACGGGCTCCAACGTCCATCACTTCAAAAATCGTGGTGAGCGCATAGTGGTGGTCCACCGGTGCAGCGCGCGCCATTAATTCCGCAAGACGCAGGAACAGGTGTTCCAACCGCAGATAGGTGCGAATGCGTTCATTGAAGGGGTATTCGTAGAGGATCACGCTAATCTTTCCAGACGTCGCATCATAGCCCCAACTGTCGCCCAAATTCTTGCACCAATAACTGAAATTCGTGCAGCGAAATACCGTCATTCAACAGCACGTGGTCTGCTGCCTTGAGTCGCTCTGGGCGCGTCGCTTGTGCGTTCAGGATATTTCGCACTTGCTCAGGCGTGAGCTGGTTGCGAGCACCCACCCGTTGAATTTGGACGGACTCAGTGCAGTCCACCACCAACACGGTGTCCAAGCGCTGCCGCCAATACACCGATTCGGCCAATAGGGGTATGTCGTACACGATACACCGTGCGCTTAGTGCGTCTGGCGCGCCGACAGCCTGTTCAATAGCTGCTTGCACCAGCGGATGAATAATCGACTCTAAAGCCGCTCGCGCTTGGCGGTCTGAAAACACCAATTCGCGCATACGCACCCGATTTAGCGCCCCGCTGGGCAGCAAAAGTGTGTCGCCAAAGCGGCGCACAATGGAAGGAATGGCCGAACCTCCGATATCAGTGACTTGTCTCGCACATGCATCTGCATCCACGACAAATGCGCCCATACAGGACAGGGCCGCAGAGGCAGTCGACTTTCCGCTGCCCATGCCGCCGGTAATTCCCAGCCGTATCCCTGCTGCCATGGTTCCTTCGACGTACGCTTAAATCAGAACAAAACTACGCAGCCTGTCCGGGCCTAACAAAATTGCCGCAAACCCGGCGCATGCCAAAAATGGGCCGAATGGGACATATCCTCCCTCGCGCAGGCCGCTGGTAAATTTCATGCCGATTCCCACTACCGCACCACTGACGGACGCAATCAATATCAGCGGCACCAGCAGCGGCCAGCCAAACCAGGCACCCAATGCCGCGAACAGTTTGAAATCACCGTAGCCCATTCCTTCCTTGCCGGTACTCAGTTTGAAGGCCCAGTAAATGGTCCATAGTGAGCCATATCCCGCGATACTTCCCCAAAGCGACTCCGGCAGGCCCACCGACGTCCATCGCAGTGATGCCGCAATCAGCCCGAGCCACAGCAGGGGCAGCGTGATGGAATCAGGCAGCAAGGTGGTATCCCAATCGATCAGCGCCAACACCAGCAGCGCAGCACAAAACACGCACCATGCGAACGCCGTGTACGTCAGGCCCCAGTTTCCGATGCAAAAGTAAAACAGCGCAGAGCTCGCGAGTTCCACGACCGGATACCGCACACTGATCGGAGCCTTGCACTGCGCGCAACGTCCGCGCAGAAACAAGTAGCTCACGACCGGGACGTTTTCATACCAAACGATTTGATGGCCGCAATGGGGGCAGCGAGATCGCGGGGTCATGAGGTTGAGCGGGGGCTCATCGGGCAGGGCAGTGCCACACAGGTCTGCGCATTCCCGCTTCCATTGGCGCTCCATCATGCGCGGAAGTCGATGGACCACCACGTTCAGAAAACTACCCACCAAGAGGCCCAAAATCGCCCCAAAAACGGCATAAAGATCTTGCATGTCGGTGCCCGTCAAACCACCTGTCCTAGCTTGAATATGGGTAGGTACATCGATACAACGATTCCGCCAATCAGTGTGCCCAGCACCACAATGATGATGGGCTCCATCAAACTCGATATACCTGCCACCATGTCGTCAACCTCGGCTTCAAAGAAGTCAGCTGCTTTGCCCAGCATATGGTCGATGGAGCCTGATTCTTCCCCAATGGCACACATTTGCAGCACCATTGAAGGAAACAGGTTTGCATTACTCATGGCGGCCGTCAGTGAGGTTCCGGTAGATACTTCTTGCTGAATTTTTTGTGTGGCCTTGAGGTAGACGACATTGCCCGAAGCGCCACCCACCGAATCCAGGGCCTCCACCAAAGGGACGCCCGCAGCGAACATGGTAGACAGGGTGCGAGTCCAACGCGCAACGCAACTTTTTTCTACCATGGCACCGAATATGGGCATGCGCAGCATGACCCGATCCATAAATGCCTGGACCGTCTCGTTGCGGGCCCACGCCTGCATAAAGAAGTAGATGCCGCCGCCTATGCCCCCAAATATCAACCACCAATACTGGACAAATACTTCGCTCATGGCGATCACAAACAGGGTGGGCGCCGGTAACTCTCCGCCAAACGACGTGAACACCTGTTTGAAAGACGGAATAACAAAAATCATGATGACCGAGACCACCACAAAGGCCACCACCAACACAGCAATCGGATACATCAGTGCCGATTTGATTTTTGATTTGATGGCTTCCGTTTTCTCCATGTAGACCGCCAAACGGTCGAGCAACTGGTCCAAGATACCGGCGGCCTCACCCGCTTCCACCAAGTTGCAGTACAGGTTATCAAAGTAACGCGGGTACTTGCGAAACGCAGAACTCAAGGAGGTGCCGGTTTCCACATCCGAGCGTATGTCGTTGAGCAATTTCGTAACACTGGGGTTAGGGTTTCCGCGTCCCACAATATCAAAGGCCTGCAACAAGGGCACGCCCGCCTTCATCATGGTTGCCAACTGGCGCGTGAAGATCGCCATGTCTTTGGGTTTGATGGACTTGCCGCTGCGCAAGCGCCGCTTTTTGATCTTCGTCGGCGTGACGCCCTGGCGCCGCAGCATGGATTTGACCTGGTTTTCACCGGCTGCACGTGTTTCCCCCCGCACCTGTTTGCCGTTGCGGTCCTTGCCTTCCCACTCGAAGACCGCGTCCTTAGCATCTGTTGGCTTAGCTGTTGCCATAACGTCCTCGGCGATCTGTTTATTCGTTCGTCACAGCGAGCACTTCTTCCAGTGAAGTGAGCCCCTGTTTTACTTTGTGCAAACCCGACTGCCTCAGGGACCTCACCCCTTCCAGTTCAGCCTGCGCGGCAATGTCCATGGCGCTGCCATCGCGCAGGATGATGCGTTGAATCTCCTCACTAATGGGCATTACCTGGTAGATGCCTAGCCGTCCTTTGTAGCCGTTGTTGCAGGCGGAGCAACCTACGGCCCGGTAGGGCTTCCAGCTGCCATCGAGTTCAGCGGGTTTGAAGCCAGCATCTAGCATCGCATGTTCTGGCACATCAGCAGGCAGTTTGCACTCGGTGCACAAGCGGCGAGCCAGGCGTTGGGCTGTGATCAGGATCACGCTGGAGGCGATATTGAACGGCTGAATACCCATGTTGCGCATGCGGGTCAGCGTGGTGGGCGCATCGTTGGTATGCAGTGTGGACAGTACCAAGTGCCCCGTTTGCGCCGCCTTGATGGAGATGTCAGCGGTTTCGAGGTCCCGGATTTCCCCGACCATGATGATGTCCGGGTCTTGCCGCAAAAAAGATTTCAACGCCGCCGCAAAGGTCAGTCCGGCCTTTTCGTTGACATTGACCTGGTTGACCCCGGGCAAGTTGATTTCAGACGGGTCTTCGGCGGTTGCGATGTTCACGCCCGGTTGGTTGAGTAAATTCAAACAGGTGTACAGGGACACTGTTTTGCCAGAACCCGTGGGGCCGGTCACCAAAATCATGCCGTAGGGACGGCTGATGGCCTTCAAGAGGCGGCCCTTTTCTTCCGGCTCATAGCCCAATGCATCGATGCCGAGTTTGGCGCTGCTGGGATCGAGAATACGGATCACAATTTTCTCGCCGAACAAGGTCGGCAAGGTGCTGACCCGGAAGTCGATCACCCGGTTGGCACCCACCTTGAGCTTCATGCGTCCGTCCTGGGGCACGCGCTTCTCCGAGATGTCCATGCGCGAAATTACCTTGATGCGCGATGCGAGTTTGTCTTTGATGGCGACAGGGGGGGTGGCAATCTCGCGGAGTTCGCCATCAATACGAAAGCGCACCCGATACTGTTGCTCGTAGGGCTCAAAGTGCAAGTCAGACGCGCGCATGTTGAATGCGTCGAGTAGCATTTTGTGCAGGAAGCGCACCACGGGGGCATCCTCCACATCGGCTGTGGCCTGGGGCGTCTCCGCGCTGCCTTCGCTTGCCGATTCTTCTAACTCGAAATCGTCCCCGATGATTTCTTCCATCGCCTCGGACGCCGTCACAGTGTGCGCCTCGACAATTTTGGAAAGCTTGTCGTATTCGGCGATCACCCAGTCGCAACCCATCTGGGTAGAAAACTTGATGCGTTCGGCGGCATGCTTGTCTGAGGGATCGGCGGTCGCCAGCATCAGCCTGTTGCCCCGCTTGCCCAGTACCAATACCCGGTATTCCGTGCAAATCTTGGCGTCCAAAAGGCCTGTGGGAAGTTTGGACATGTCGACCGCATCCAAGTCCAGCAGGGGCACACCAAACGCCTGGGACAAGGTGTATGCCAAATCCTTGGAGGACACTGCCTTGGAGCCCACCAGCTCCGCAATAAAACTGCTGTTGGCCGCCGTGGTTTTGCGGTAAATCGCCTCTGCGGTTTCCTGCTCTATTTTTCCAGCAGAGATCAATGCACGGCCTATCCCTGGCAGGGGGATGGTAGGGGGGGTGCGAGACGTCAGTTCAACGGAAGCCATAGAGGGGCAAGCATAGCCTAAGCAGCCCCTTCCTGTACGCCGAATACAAGCACTTACCATTTTGTAGACGAAGCACCGGTATCGCCCGCCTTTTGGGGCAGCGTGTCAGCGTGAGCGACTAATTGGCGAAAGCCGCCCCGGCTGCATCCTTGGCCGAAAGCTTAGGCGCAATACTCAATTGAGGCCACGCGATCGCCAATGTCGGATCATTCCAGGCGATGCAGCGCTCATGCGCGGGGGCGTAATAGTCGGTGGTTTTGTACAAAAACTCCGCAGTGTCCGAGAGCACCACAAAACCATGGGCCAAGCCTGGTGGCACCCAGAGCTGCCGCTTGTTGGACGCAGAGAGTATTTCGCCTACCCACGTGCCGTAGGTGGGGGATTCGGGCCGGATATCCACCGCCACATCAAACACCTCGCCTGCCACCACCCGCACCAGCTTGCCCTGGGGCTGCTGCACTTGGTAGTGC
>JARXAM010000038.1 GCA_029865845.1 Rhodoferax sp.
GCGTCGCGCGGCTGTCATGCCTTTGTCACCCGGAGCGTGGACAGTGCGAAGGCTATGCGCGGCCTGTGCGCTGCGTCCTGTTTGTTGTATCCATGACCTCCGGAGTTTTTCATGTCCATTCGTCTTCTGTGTGTGCTGGCCGTTGCCGTTAGCCTCACTGCGTGTGCCACTGCACCCGGTGCTTCCAACAACAGCTACAGCTTTGGTGTGTGGGGTGACATGCCTTATAAAAAGGCGGGTGACGACAGCAAGCTGCCTGCGGTGCTGGCCAGCATCAACGCGTCGGACATTGCGTTTTCTGTGTATGACGGCGACATCAAGGACGGCAGCTCCAAGTGCACCGACGACATCTACACCGATGCGCTCACGATGTTCGGCAGCATGAAGAAGCCGGTGGTGTATGTGCCTGGCGACAACGAGTGGACCGACTGCCACCGCACCAACAACGGCGGCTATGACGCCCTAGAGCGCCTGGCCTATCTGCGCAAGGTCATGTTCCCCACCCTGAACAGCCTGGGTCAATCCCCATTGCCGCTGGAGCACCAGGCCAAGCTGGGCGAAAAATACGTCGAAAACACCCGCTTCCGCTACGGCCCCGTGGTGTTCGCCGGACTCAACGTGCCCGGCAGCAACAACAACGTGATCATGAGCGCCAAAGAATGCGCCGCCAAGAGCGCACGCAATGCGGCGCAGTGCGACGCCTCCAATGCCGAATACCTGGAGCGCGATGTCGCAAACATCCAGTGGCTGGAATCCACCTTCGCGAATGCCAAGGCGGAGAAGGCCGAAGGCGTGGTGCTGGTGATCCAGGCCGACCCCGGTTTTGACTGGCCCGAAACCGAAGACGTAGACGAAAGCCTGTTGCCCCAGTTCAGCGGCTACCGCAACTTCATGGCTGCGGTGGTGAAGCAAACAGAAAGCTTCCAAGGCCAGGTGCTGTTGGTGCATGGCGACACCCATTTCTACAAGGTGGACAAACCCCTGTACAGCCCCACCAAGCTCCTGCCTAACCTGACCCGCTTGCAAACCTTCGGCAGCCCCAGTCTGCACTGGGTCAAGGTCGGTGTGGAGCCTGGCAGCGCCCACCTGTTCACCATCCAGCCCGTGATCGTGCGCCAGCCCTAAGCGGCAGCCTGTCCAAACACGGCCTATACGCTGCGGTACACAAATGACCGCAGCTTTATATTGTGCGCAACGGCGCGTCCGCCTTGCACACCGCCTGAAGCCACTCGCTGAACTGCTCCACGGCGGGGCTGGTGTCGGTGGTGTCCGGGAGCACCAAGTAGTAGTGCCGTTCTCCAGGCAAAGGGGCGGGGTGTGCCAGCACCAGTTCGCCACGGGCCAGTTCCGCCTCGATGAGCAACTGGGGCACCAAGGCGATGCCCATGCCGCACGCGGCCGCGGACGTCGCCATGGAAAACTGTTCGTAGCGTGGCCCTGCAAACGCGTTGGGGGCTTCCACGCCTTGGGCCGAAAACCAGCTTTGCCAACTATCGGGCCGGGTGCTTTGCTGCAGCAGGGGAAGACGCGCGACCTCCTGCACGCGCAGGGCCTTGCGCCCCTGCAGCAACGCGGGGCTGCATACCGCAACGACGTGCTCTGGCATCAGCGGATGGCAGCAGGTGCCTGCCCAATGGCGGATTTGCAGCTCCGTGCCAGAGAAAATGGCCGCATCGAACGGGGTGTCGTTAAACAAAAAAGGACGGGTGCGCGTCTCCATGTGAACCACCGTGTTGGCGTGTTGGGCATGGAAGTCTGGCAAGCGCGGAACGAGCCACCGGGCAGCAAAGGTGGGCACGCTGGCCAATTGCACGGTGCCGCCCTGCCCCTGGGTGGACATGAGGTCCAGCGTGTCGTGCTCCAGCTCCCGCAAGCGCGCTGCCACTTGGGCTGCATAGCGCGTGCCTGCGCGGGTCAGCGCCACCCCATGCCGGGTGCGCCGAAAGAGGGCCATCCCCACCAGCTCCTCCAGCGTGGTGATTTGCCGTGACACCGCGCTTTGGGTAAGCGACAGTTCTTGCGCGGCGCGGGTAAAGCTTTCGTGGCGTGCCGCCGCGTCAAAGCACAGCAGGGCTTGGGTGGCAGGTATTTTTCGTCGCATGGCGTGGCTTATGGCGCGGGGTTGCGCAGGGCAATCAGGTCCTGGACGTGGCGCGCAGCGTGGCGGGCGGCCGTGAGCCGGTGGTCGTGGAGTGTGGCGATGAGCAGGGTTTCGTCGCGCCCGGCTTGCGCCACGGGGGTGCCATCGGGCCCGGCCACCACGCTCAGTCCGCCGTACACCAGTGACCCCTCGGAACCGGTGAAGTTAGCGTAGGCCACAAACAGCTGGTTTTCATAGGCGCGTACCGGCACCACCGCGCGGGCTACAAAGTCATAGTCCGCCATGTTGGCCGTTGGCACTGCGATCAGGTCTGCACCCGCAAGCGCCAACGCGCGGGCCGCTTCGGGGAACTCGATGTCGTAGCAAATCAGCAGGCCCACGTTCCAGCCGTCGAAGTCAAAGAGGGCAGCGCTGGGAGCCCCGGCGGCGAACTGGTCGCGGTCTAACGCACCGAACAGATAGGCTTTGCGGTAATTCAGGCAACGCTTGCCAGCGGCATTGATCCATAGCGCGGCATTGAATACCCGCCCGTCCGCGCTGCGCTCAGGGTAGCCGTACACCACCGCAATCGCGTGGCGTTGGGCAATGGCGGCGACCGCATGAGCCCACCCCCCGTCGGCCTCTTGGGCCAGTGCCTGCACTGCGGGCGTGCCAATGGCGTAGCCGGTGATGCACATCTCGGGGCACACCAAGAGCCGGGCCCCCGCGTGGGCGGCCTGCCGGGCAGCTAGCTCCAAACGTGCAAGATTTCCTGCCACGTCCAGCGGCGCGGGCGCACATTGCCACAAGGCCAGGGTGAGGGGCGCGCGCATATCCGTCAATCCGGCAGCACCATTGGCCCCAAGGCATCAAACACATCCCCTGGTCCGGGGTTGCTGGCGTGGGTGTGGCCGCCCAGGTGCCGCACAATGCCCCACACCGCGTTCAGGGATGTCTGCACCGCACCTTCCACCCACGCGGGTGTCCAAGACACGTCATCCCCTGCGATGAAGATGCCGCGCTGCTGGGGTGCAAACTGGTCTTGCTTGAAGTGGGCATACATGCGCTGGTTGTAGCGGTAGTGCCCGGGCAATGCGCCCTTGAAGGCCCCCAGGAAATACGGGTCTGCTTCCCAGGATACGCAAATCGGGTCTCCGATGATGTGGCTGGCAATGTCTACCGTGGGGTAGATTTTTTTGAGTGCCTGCAACGCCAGCTTGACGCGCTTTTCGGGCGTCTGCGGCAGCATTTTGAGGGCGTCACCCATCCACGCATACGAGAGGCAGATCACCGCAGGCTTGTCGGGGCCGTTGTCAAACAAGTAGGTGCCACGGGTCAGGCGGTCGGTCAGCGTCATGCTCATCACATCGCGGCCGGTGTGCGGGTCTTTGTCTTTCCAGAACGGGCGGTCCACCATGACAAAGGTCTTGCTCGATTGCATGTAGCGCGTGCGGTCCAGGGCCATCCACATCTTGTGCGAAAACAGAGATTCTTCCACCGCGATCTGGGTCGTCAGCAGCCAGCTCTGGCAGGTGGTCAACACCGCGTGGTAATGGCGTGTGTCGCCCCAGCAGTCGGTCACGGCAAGCCGACCGTCCGCCGCGCGGGCAATGGCTGCCACCCCCGCGCGGGTCGCGCCGCTGTGCAGGCTTTGCAGCGTGGTGCCTTCGGGCCAGTGCACGGGCGTGGCCGGTGCGTGGCGCCACAGCCCGCAGGGCACCTGGTCGGCACCGCCCACGACGAGGCGTTGGTTGTCATCGCAGTTGGTCAGCACCACGCGCAAAATTTCGAGCATGGAGTTTGGAAAGTCCGAGTCCCAGCCTCCCGTGCCAAAGCCCACTTGCCCGAAGATTTCGCGGTGCCGAAAGCTCAATGTGGCAAATGCCCGCGAGTGGGCAATGAAGTCGTAAAACGTGCGGTCGTCCCACAGCGGTACCAGCGCGTTCCACATGCGCTTGAGCGCCGTGACATCGCGGTTGCGGATGGCGTGTTGCAGGTCGCTGAATCGCGCATCGTCTTCCAGGGCCTGGGCCCAGGCGTCGGCCACCTCGCGAAAAATGGGCGGCAGGTCGTGCAGGTCGCGTGCGTAGTGGGTGTTGCCCTCCAGGTCAATCACTGTGCTGCCCGACGCTGCTGTGAGCGGGTTGGGAAAAGCGCGTGTTTCCAGGCCCAGTAGATGCACATAGTGGAAGAAGGCGGTGCCCGACACCGGAAAGCGCATACCCCCCAGTTCGGCTACTACGTCCTGGGTGCCTTCAAACACCTGCGAACGCAGTCGTCCGCCCATTTTGGATGCTTCGTAAATCACCGGTTTGAGCCCGAGCTTCATCAGCTCATAGGCCGCCACCATGCCCGCCATGCCCGCGCCAACGATGGCAACCTCTTCGCCCAGGCGGTGCGCGGGAACCTGCCCCAGGCCGTGCGGGTGTGCAATCCAGTCGTCGAACGCAAACGGAAAATCAGGCCCGAAGAGGGTGACCGGTCGCTGCACCTCGGGTGCTGCTGTGTGCTTGCCATTGCCCATGGAAACGTCCTCCAAACAAGACGCGCACTATGTCATAGGTATGCGTGAATCGCAATGCATCTACGGTTAAATGGACTATTAGCGCGGAACATTTCTTTAAACATGAGTTAAATGCATTCCTGAGTGAAAAATACTTGCTTGTGGTACGGATGCGCACGGGCTACGATGGAGGGCAATATCCCTTGTGCGGAGCATTTCATGACCCCTGTCACCTTCCAATGGCAAGACCCCTTTTTGCTCGAGAGCCAACTCACAGACGACGAGCGCATGGTGCGCGATGCGGCTGCCGCGTACTGCCACCACAAGCTCTTGCCCCGGGTGACCCAGGCCTTTCGTGAGGGCAGCACCGACCCCGGTATTTTTCGTGAGATGGGGGAGCTGGGCTTGTTGGGCCCCACCATCCCCGAGGCGTATGGCGGCCCCGGCTTGAACTATGTGGCCTACGGCCTGATCGCCCGCGAAGTCGAGCGGGTAGACAGCGGCTACCGCAGCATGATGAGCGTGCAGTCCTCCTTGGTGATGGTGCCTATCTTCGAATTTGGAACCGAGGCCCAGCGCCAAAAGTATTTGCCCAAGCTTGCCACCGGCGAATGGATAGGCTGCTTTGGCCTGACCGAGCCGGACCACGGCTCTGACCCCCAGAGCATGGCCACCCGCGCCCACAAGGTGCCCGGCGGTTACACGCTGCGCGGCAGCAAGATGTGGATCAGCAACAGCCCGATCGCCGACGTGTTCGTGGTCTGGGCCAAAGAGGTGAGTGAGGGCGGCGCGGTCGGTCCCATTCGCGGCTTTGTGCTTGAAAAAGGCATGGCCGGTTTGTCAGCCCCGGCCATCCACGGCAAGGTGGGTTTGCGCGCCAGCATCACCGGTGAGATTGTGATGGATGGCGTGTTTGTGCCCGAAGAAAACGCCTTCCCCGAGATCCGTGGCATCAAGGGCCCGTTCACCTGCCTGAACAGCGCTCGCTATGGCATTGCGTGGGGGGCTTTGGGTGCGGCGGAAGACTGTTGGACCCGTTCCCGTCAGTATGTGCTGGACCGCAAGCAGTTTGGTCGCCCCTTGGCCGCCAACCAGCTGATCCAGAAAAAGCTGGCCGACATGCAAACAGAAATCGCGCTCGGGCTGCAAGGCTGCCTGCGCCTGGGCCGCATGAAAGACGAAGGCACCGCAGCAGTAGAGATCACCTCGTTGCTCAAGCGGAATTCCTGTGGCAAGGCCTTGGACATTGCCCGCTTGGCCCGCGACATGATGGGTGGCAACGGCATCAGCGACGAGTTTGGGGTGGCGCGCCATCTGGTCAACCTGGAGGTGGTGAACACCTACGAAGGCACCCACGACATCCACGCCCTGATTCTGGGCCGGGCGCAGACCGGCATTGCGGCGTTTTCCTGAGCCCGTCTTGCCGCACTGCCCCGCTCTGCGCAGCATCCTGTGCGGCGCCTCCCACCGCTCAACGCTGGTGGGCGATGAGGTCGCGGTACAGCAGGGCGCTGTCTTTCAGGGTGCGCTTTTGGGTGGTGTAGTCCACATGCACCAGCCCAAAGCGTTTGTCATAGCCGCAGGCCCACTCGAAGTTGTCCATCAAGCTCCAGTAAAAGAAGCCGCGCACATCCACGCCCGCCGCCATGGCCTCGTGCAGTGCCTGCAAGTGGGTCTGCAGGTAAGCCTGTCGGCCGGGGTCGCACACGCGGCCATCGACCACCCGGTCGGCCTCGGCAAAGCCGTTTTCGGTGATGTAGAGGGGCGGCAAGGAGTAGTCGCGGTGAATGCCTTGAAGCAATTCCGACAGGCCTTGGGCGTAGTTTTCCCAGCCCATGTCCGACACGCCATCTTGGTTAGGCGCCGGTACCGGTGGGGTGCTGGTGCTGGCCCAAATGCGGGTGTAGTAGTTGATGCCCAGAAAGTCCAAGGGCTGGGCGATGGTGTCGAAGTCACCGGCTTGCACGTTGTCGGGCTGCGCCAGTTCCGGGCCTTGCGGGTAGGCCTTGCGAAAGAGGGGGTCCATGTACCAGCGCACAAAGCGGTCGTATTCGCGCTGGGCCCGTGCGCGGTCGGCAGGGCTGTCGGTGGCGGCGGTGGCAGGCGACTGGTTGAGCACAATGCCCAGCGGCGCTTTGACGCCCGCTGCGCGCATGGCCTGCAACGCCAAACCATGCGAGAGCAGCAGGTGGTGCGATACGCGCAGCATGGCGGCAACGTCTTTTTTGCCGGGTGCAAACACCCCCTGGTCGTAGCCCAGCGTGGCGGTGCACCAGGGCTCATTGTGGGTCGCAATACTGGCCACGCGGTCGCCCAGCAGGCGGCCCATGCGCTCGGCATAGTCGGCAAAGCGGTAGGCGGTGTCTCTGGCCTCCCAGCCTTGCTGCATATCTTGCAGGCCCTGCGGCAGATCCCAGTGGTAGAGCGTGGCAAACGGGGCCAGACCGCGTTCCAGCAGGCCATCGACCAAGCGGTCATAAAAGTCCAAGCCCTGGGGGTTCCACGCCCCATGCCCCAGCGGCTGGACCCGCGGCCAGGCGATGGAAAAACGGTAACTGTCCACACCAAGGTCGCGCACCAGGTCCAAGTCGGCGTCCAATCGGTGGTAGTGATCACAGGCCACATCGCCGGTATCCCCGTTGGCGACCTTGCCCGGCGTGTGGGAGAACGTGTCCCAGATGGAGGGCCCCCGACCGCCCTCGGCGGCGGCCCCTTCAATTTGGTAGGCGCTGGTGGCAACGCCCCAGCGGAAATGGTGTGGAAACTGCACGATGAACTCCCTTTGAGAAAGCGCTTTCTTATGAAAATTGTAAGACGTTTGTTTACATTCTCAGCCCGCCGCTACCATGGGCCTACCGTTACACCGAGGACAGCATGACCACTTCATCCGCTTCTACAGGGGCATTGGCGCACTTGCGGGTACTAGACCTGTCGCGGGTGCTGGCGGGCCCTTGGTGCACCCAAATGTTGGCCGATCTTGGCGCAGATGTGGTCAAGGTCGAGCGCCCGCTGGTCGGCGATGACACCCGGCATTGGGGGCCACCGTTCATGCCCGATGCCCAGGGCAAGCCCACGGACGACGCCACCTATTTCACCGCGTGCAACCGCAACAAGCGGTCCATCACCATCGATTTGGCGCACCCCGAAGGCCAGGCACTGGTGCGCCGGATGGCAGTGCAAAGCGACATCCTGGTTGAAAACTTCAAGGTCGGCGGCCTGGCCCATTACGGCCTGGACTATGAGAGCCTGCGGGCACTCAACCCACGGCTGATTTATTGCTCGATCACGGGCTTTGGGCAGACCGGCCCCTATGCACACCGCGCGGGGTATGACCTAATGATCCAGGCCATGAGCGGCATGATGAGCATCACCGGCCGCGCCGACGGTGAACCCGGCGGCGGCCCCCAGCGCGCAGGCGTTGCCATTACCGATGTGTTTACCGGCATCTACGCGACCAGTGCGATTCTTGCGGCCGTCGAAATGCGCCACCGCACCGGCCAAGGCCAGCACATTGACATGGCGCTGCTGGATGTGGGCATGGCGATACTGGCCAACCAGGCGGCCGGGTTTGTCAACACCGGCGTGGAGCCTCAGCGTTTGGGCAATGCCCATCCCAGCCTGGTGCCCTACCAGGACTTTCCTACCGCAGACGGTGCGATGCTGCTGGCCATTGGAAACGATGGCCAGTTTGCCCGCTTCTGCCAGGCCGCTGGGCGCGCCGAATGGGCCAGCGATGCGCGATTCGCGAGCAACAGCCAGCGCGTGGCGCACAGGGCAGACTTGGTGCCCTTGATGCAAGCCCTTACCCGCACCCGCACCACGCAGGCCTGGATCGCGTTGTTGGAAGACCAAGCGGTGCCATGCGGCCCCATCAACACCTTGGCCCAAGCCTTTGCGGACCCGCAAGTGCAGGCCCGTGGCTTGTTACATATTCAAACGTCGGCAGAGTGTCCGGAAGGCCAAATCGCTATTGAATCGGTAGCAAATCAAAGGTACCATGCTACCCAAACCGTTGCCAGTCCGATGCGCTTGTCCGCATCGCCGGTGCAACTGCGTTACCCGCCTCCGGCGTTGGGGCAGCACACGGTGGAGGTGCTGCAAGCAATGGGGCTGGACGCGCAAGAAATACAAACACTGCAGGCCCGCAAAGTGGTCTGACAGCGCAAGGGAGGTTAGGGATGAAGGTGCATCGTTTGCGCCGTGCTGTGGTCGCGGCATTGTGTGGCATGAGTGCTGCGGCTTGGGCGCAGACCAAAGAGCCGGTGGTCTACCGGTTTTCGCCCGTAAACCAGTATGGGCTGGAACTCACCGCCCGGTATTGGAACCCCATCATTGACTACGTGAGCGCCAAAAGTGGTGTCGAGCTGCAACTCAAGGTAGGGCGCACCTCAGCCGACACGACTGCCTATGTGTTGGCCAATGAAGTGGAGTTTGTGTTTTCCAACCACTTGTTCAGCCCAGACCGCGACCAACTCGGTTGGAAAGTGTTCGGGCGGCGGCAAACGCCGCCTATTCACAGCCAAGTGGTCGTGCTGGCCGACTCGCCATATCAAAAGTTTGAACAACTCGCCAACCAAGCGGTGGCGTTCCCCGGCCCAGAGGCCTTGGTGGCTTACAAATTCAGCTACGCCCAGTTCATCAACCGCAATGTGCCCATCGAAGTGGTGTTTGGCGGCAATATGGACGGGGCGTTTGCCCAGTTGGCCAGCGGGCGGGTGAAGGCCGTAGGGGCCAACTCGCAACTGACCGAAGGCTGGGCCAAGCGCGAGGGCAAGCAGGTGCGGGTGCTGTGGCAGTCCGAGCCGCTCTATGACCTCGCGCTCATGGCATCGCGCAAAGTACCGGACAAAGACCTCAAGGCGGTCAGCAAGGCGTTCACCGAGATGGGGCGAGACGTGCAGGGCGTGAAAATTTTGGCTGCTTCGGGGAACTTGGTCGGCCTGCTGCCCAACGCAAGCTTTGTCGCCTCGGATGGCAGCGAGTATGCGGCCTACCGCAGTTTCTACAAAACGGCTCCGCCGGGCTTGCGCTAAAGGACGCCGCCCCCCGCCTTGACGTTTTATCTGCCATGCCGCTGCCGCGCGTATTCGCCCGCTTCACCGCCGCCTCGCTGACCAACCGCGTCTTCGCGATTTACACCGCCACGCTGTTGTTGTTTGTGGCGGGCGGCTTGGTGGCGTTCATCAGCTATGAATACCGCAAGCAGATTGAAGACACGCAGGCCTCTTCCGTCATGCTGATTGAAGTCGTCGCGCAGTCGGTGCAAGACAGCGTGATGATTGGCGACTACGACACTTTGAAACGCATTCTGGAAAAGGGCGTGCAGGGCTCGGTGTTTGATATTGCCCTGTTCAAGGACACCAGTGGCGCGATCGTGCAGGCCCAAAATCGCCACCCTACCGAGTCGGGAGCGCCCCACTTTATTACCGACTGGGTACAACTGCGGCTGGACGATGTCAACCGCCCCATTTCCGTCGGTGGCAAAGACTACGGCCTGATCCGGTTGCGCTATGACGCCAGCCAAGTGGCACAGGGCTTGTGGTCCATTACCGTTTTGGTGCTGTCCATCGGACTGATGAGCCTGGTCATTGGTTTGCTCTTGATCCGCTGGGCACTGATCCATTGGCTGGGCGGGCTCGAGCAGCTGCGCACCGTGCTGCATACCCTGGGTACGGGGGCAGACCTCCACGTCCCCGCCGTCACCCAAGATGCACCGCAGGAAATACAAAGCCTGCTCAACCTGCTCGACCAAACCGCGCTGCTGATGCGCGAGCGCGAAAGTGGCCGCCTGGCGTTGGAGCAAGCCAAGTTGGCGGCCGACAACGCGCGCCACAGCGCCGAGCAGGCCAGCCTGGCCAAAAGCCAGTTCCTGGCCAATATGAGCCACGAGCTACGCACGCCCATGAATGCCATTTTGGGGATGCTGCAACTGCTGGAGGGCACCGACCTGACCGACAAACAGCGCGGTTACACCCAAAACACCACCCACGCCGCGCGCTCGCTGTTGAGCTTGCTCAACGACATCTTGGATTTCTCCAAGGTTGAGGCCGGAAAAATGATGCTGGACCCGCGTCCGTTTTACACCGACCAACTGCTGCGCAACCTGTCTGTCATTTTGTCGGCCAACGTGGGCGCAAAAACCATCGAGGTGTTGTTCGATGTGGAGCCGCAGGTGCCCAAGGCCCTGGTGGGCGACGATATGCGGCTGCAGCAGGTGCTGATCAACTTGGGGGGCAATGCCATCAAGTTCACCGACCACGGGGAGGTCATCATCCGGCTGCGCTTGATCGCCAGCAACGACGGCATGGCGTCGGTGCAGTTCTCGGTATCGGACACCGGCATTGGCATTGCGCAAGAAAACCAGACGCGCATATTCAGCGGCTTTTCTCAGGCAGAGGCATCCACCACCCGCCGATTTGGCGGCACCGGCCTGGGGCTGGCCATTTGCCAGCGCTTGGTCGAGTTAATGGGCAGCCAGTTGCAGTTGGTGAGCACACCGGGGCGGGGCAGCCAGTTTTACTTCACCGTGTCATTGCCGATTGCGCCGGATCTGCACCCGTCCATTGTTCCCGATGACAAGCACCCGCTGGCGGCGCAAAAAGCCCTGGTGGTGGACGACAACGAGGTGGCCCGCACCTTGTTGGCCACCATGAGCCGTTCGCTGGGCTGGGATGTGGAGGTGGCAGACAGCGGCCAACAGGCGCTGCACTTGGTGCGGACTGCCCAGCAGGCGGGCCGACCTTACCAAGTCATCTTCATGGACTGGCGCATGCCCGATTGGGACGGTTGGGAGACTACCCGCCACATCCGCGCCATGACGCCCCAAGGCGGCCCACTGATTCTGATGGTGAGCGCCAATGGCCGCGCGATGGTGGCCGAGCGCAGTGCAGACGAGCAGGCCTTGCTGAACGGCTTCTTGGTCAAGCCAGTGACCGCCTCCATGTTGCTGGACGCGGTCATGGACGCCCATGCCGCCAGCACACGGGCTGCCAGTGGTGTGAACCCAGCTGCGCCCAAAGCCTTGTACCGTCCCATGCGCTTGGAGGGCGTGCGCCTGTTGGTGGTGGAGGACAACAAAATCAACCAGTTGGTGGCCCGTGGCCTGCTCAAACAAGAAGGTGCGGTGGTGACCTTGGCTGACAACGGGCAGATCGCCATGGACTTGCTGCGCTTGCAACCCACGGCTTTTGATGCGGTGCTGATGGATGTGCAGATGCCGGTGATGGACGGCTACGAGGCCACGCGGGCACTGCGCGCCTTGCCAGAGTTTGCAACCTTGCCCGTGGTCGCCATGACCGCCAATGCCATGGCCTCGGACCGCGAGGCCTGCTTGGCCGCCGGGATGAATGACCACGTGGGCAAACCCTTTGAGATCGACCACCTGGTGCACACGGTGCTGCGCTGCATCGCC
>JARXAM010000092.1 GCA_029865845.1 Rhodoferax sp.
GTTGAGCACCGTGTTGGTGACCGCTGCCGTGAGCGTGATGTTGTCGGCCAGCGTGCCACCGGTCACGGTTTCCACCGTGGCGTTCAGCGACAGGGTGTTGGCCGCGTCGGCCAGGATCACGCGGTCGGTGCCGCCGCCCAGATCGACCGAGACCCCGTTGACCCCGGCGGTAAAGGTCACGGTGTCGTTCACCGCGCCCGTGCCGCTGATGGTTTCAATGTTGTTGACGGTGACCGTGTTGGCCCCGGCGTTGGACAAAATGAGTTTGTCCCCCGCACCGGCCCCCAGGTCGTAGCTGGTGCCCGCCACGGCACCGCCCAGGCTCACCACGTCGTCGCCCGCGCCGCCCACCACGCTTTCCACCGCAGCGGCTACGGTCACGGTGTTGCCCGAGGCGGCCAGGGTCAGCGTGTCGGAGCCCGCGCCCAAATCGATGGCACCGCCACTCACGCTGGTGGCCAGGGTGATGCTGTCGTCCCCGCTGCCGGTGGCCAGCAGGGTTTCCACGTTGCTCACGCTCAGGGTGTTGCCACCGGCGGCCAGCGTCAGGCTGTCTGCGCCTGCCCCGAGGTCGATGCTGGCGCCATTGATGGCCGCGCCCAGCACCACGGTGTCGGCGGCGCTGCCGCCGGTGATGGTTTCGATGCCGGTGGCGGTCAGGCTGTTGGCTCCCGCGCCCGACAGGGTGAGGCTGTCCGTGCCGCTGCCCAAATCCAACACCGCGTTGCTCACTGCGCCGCCCAGGGTGACGGCGTCTGCCAGGCTGCCGCCCACCACGCTCTCGATGCCTGCCAAGGCCACGGTGTTGGCGATGTGGGTCAGCGTGAGCGTGTCGGAGCCGGAGCCGCCCACAATGGATTCGACGTTGGCCGCAGTGATGGCATTGGTGCCATTGGCCAGCACCACGCGGTCGCTGCCATCGGCCAGGTCGACGCTGGCGGTGGTGGTAGCGCTGCCAAAGGTCACGGTGTCGGCACCGGCCTCGCCGGTGAGCGTCTCAACCCCCGCCACGGTCAGGGCGTTGGTGCCGTTGGCCAGGGTCAGGCTGTCGCTGCCACTGCCCAGGTTCACCACGGCCCCACTCACGCTGGTGCCCAGCGTCACGGTGTCGGCCCCGGTGCCGCCGGTCAGGGTTTCTACGTTAGAGACGGTGAACACCCCGTCGCTGTTGGCCAGGGTGAGCACGTCCGCGCCGCTGCCCAGGTCCACGGTGCCCAACGAGCTGCCCGTGCCCAGGGTGATGGCATCGGCCCCGGTGCCGCCGGTGATGGACTCCACGCGGCTCACGCTCAGGGTGTTGACGCCGTTGGCCAGCACCAAGGCGTCATTGCCTGCGCCCAAATTGATGGTGACGCCGGTCGCGGCAGCCGCCAGCGTGAGCGTGTCGTCGCCGGTGCCGCCGGTGACGGCTTCGACGTTGTGCGTGGTGACGGCATTGGTGCCGTCGGCCAGCGTCAGGCTGTCGGTGCCTGCACCCAGGTTGACCACCGTGCCGGTGAGCGCAGCACCAAAGGTGATGTTGTCTGCGCCCGAGCCGCCGTTGAGTGTTTCCACATTGCTGATGGTGAGTGCGTTGGCACCGTTGGCCAGCGTCAGCGTGTCGGTGCCCGCGCCTAGGTTGACATTGGTGGCGGCGGCATCAGTGAGCGTGACGGTGTCCGCGCCCGAGTCACCCACCACCGTTTCCACGCCGCTCAGGGTCAGGCTGTTGTCTTCGTTGAACAGGGTGAGGCTGTCGGTGCCCGCACCCAGGTTCACCACACCGCCGGTCACGCCCGCACCAAAGCTGATGACATCGTTGCCTGCGTTGCCGGTGAGGGTTTCCACGCCGGTGGCGCTGAGGGTGTTGTTGCCGTTGGCCAGCACCAGTGTGTCGGCTCCCGCACCCAGGTTGGCATCGAGGCTGGCGACGTTGGACGCCAGGGTGACGGTGTCGGCCCCCGAGTCGCCCAGAATGGTCTCCACGTTGTTGACGGTGAGGGTGTTGGCCGCATCGAACAGGGTCAGGATGTCGGTGCCACCGGCCAGGTCGATTTGCACGCCGCTCACGCCGTTGCCCAGCGTCACGGTGTCGGCCTGCGCATTGCCCAGCACCGACTCGGTGTTTTTGACGGTCAGGGTGTTGGCAAAGTTGCCCAGCGTCAGCGCATCTGCACCTGCGCCCAGG
This sequence comes from Rhodoferax sp., assembly GCA_029865845.1. Taxonomy (GTDB): domain Bacteria; phylum Pseudomonadota; class Gammaproteobacteria; order Burkholderiales; family Burkholderiaceae_C; genus Allorhodoferax. Next base: position 2,168 of record JARXAM010000092.1, read on the forward strand.
TCGATTTGTCCGGCCGTGCTGGCGTCGCCCAGCGTGAGCGTGTCAGCGCCGGTGCCACCCGAGATTGTTTCCACGCCGGTGGCGGTCAGGCTGTTGGTGCCATTGGCCAGGGTGAGCTTGTCGGCGGTGCCCGCACCCAGGTTGATGTGGCCAGCCGCCACGGTGGTGGCCAGGGTGACCTGGTCCACGCCCGCGTTGCCGCTGACGGATTCGACGTTGGACAGGGTCACGCTGTTGGAGGCATTGGCCAGCGTCAGGCTGTCGGCGCCCGCGCCCAAATCGAGCCGCATGTTGGCAACCCCGGCATTCAACACAATGGTGTCGTCGCCCGCGCCTGCGGTCAGGCTTTCAATGCTGTTGCCCAGGGTCAGTGTGTTGTTGCCCCCGGCCAGGTTCAGCCGGTCGCCAGCGCCAGCCCCCAGGTCGTAGCTGCCGCTGGTCACGGTGCCACTCAGGGTGATGGTGTCGTTGCCTGCACTGCCCACCACGGTTTCCACGCTGGTGTCCAGCGTCAGGGTGGAGCCCATGCCGCCAGACAGCGTCAAGGTGTCGGTGCCGCCGCCCAGCGAGATGGTGCCTGCGCTCACGGCGGCACCCAAGGTCACGCTGTCATCGCCTGCGTTGCCGGTAAGGGTCTCGACGCCCGTGGCGGTCAGGCTGTTGGTGCCGTTGGCCAGGGTGAGGCTGTCGTTGCCTGCGTTGAGGTTGATCACACCGCCGGTGAGGGTGGTTGCCAGGGTGATGGTGTCATTTCCGTTGGCACCGGTGATGGTTTCAATGTCGCTGGCGGTGAGCGAGTTGGCCGCGATGTTGGTCAGGGTCAGGCTGTCGGTGCCTGAGCCCAGTTGATAGACCCCGCCGGTGACCGCCGTGGTCAGGGTGATGGCGTCGGCCAGCGTGCCGCCCACCACGGTTTCCACCGAGGCGTTCAGCGACAGCGTGTTGACGGCATCGGCCAGTATCACTTTGTCTTGCGCGCCCGCGCCCAGGTCGATGCTGGTGCCCGACACGCCGGTGGTGAAGGTCACCGTGTCGTTGGCCGATCCGCCCACCACGGTTTCCACGCCCACGGCGGTGATGGCGTTGGCACCGGCGCTGGACAGCGCCAGGCGGTCGCCCGTGCCAGCGCCCAGGTCGTAGCTCAGGCCACTGACGGCACCGCCCACGGTGATCAGGTCGTTGCCCGAGCCGCCCACCACGGTTTCAATGCTGCCGCTCACGGTCAGGGTGTTGCCCCCGTTGGCCAAGTTGAGGGTGTCGGTGCCTGTCCCTAGGTCGAAGCTGCCGCCGCTGACCGTGGTGCTCAGGGTGACGGCGTCATCGCCCGTGCTGCCCACAATGGTTTCCACCGCCGACGCGGTCACGGTATTGCCGTTGCCCGCCAGGGTGAGGGTGTCGACGCCGCCGCCGCCCACCACGCTTTCTACGTTGGTGGCGGTCAGGCTGTTGACGCCACCGGCCAGACGCAGCACGTCTACCCCGGCCTGGAGGTCGAAGGTGGCCCCGGTCACGGCGGCACCCAGGGTGATGCTGTCGTCCAGCGTGCCCCCGGTGAGGCTTTCGATGGAGGACACGGTCAGCGCGTTGGTGGTGTCGGTCAGGGTGAGTGTGTCGGTGGCGGTGCCGCCGACCACGCTTTCGATGGCCGTGGCCGTCAAGGTGTTGGCCACGTTGGTCAGCACCAGGGTGTCGGTGCCCGCGCCGCCGGTGACGGTTTCTACGCCGACGGTGGTGACCTGGTTGGTGCCACCGGCCAGGGTGAGTGCATCCGTGCCGCCGCCCAGGTTGAGGGTAATGCCGCTGGTGGCGCTGCCCAAGGTCACCAGGTCGTCACCCGCGCCGCCGGTGGTGCTCTCTACCCCGGTGAGGGTATAGCTGCCGCCGTCGGCGGACAGGGCGAGCGCGTCTGCGCCGCTGCCCAGGTCGATGGTGCCGCTGGTGGTGCCTGCACCCAAGGTGAGGGTGTCGGTGCCGGTGCCGCCGGTGATGGACTCAATGCCCGTTGCCGTGAGCACGTTGGTGCCGTTGGCCAGCGTGAGCTGGTCGGTGCCGCCTGCGAGGTCAATGCTGCCCCCGTTCAGGGCGGCACCCAGGGTGAGGGTGTCGGCACCGGCATTGCCGGTGATGCTCTCGGTGCCTGAGACCGTGAGGGTGTTGGCCCCGTTGGCCAGGGTCAGGCTGTCCGCCCCGACCCCAAGGTTGACGGTGCCAGAGGCCACTGCCGCGCCAAACGTGACCGCATCCGCCGCAGAGCTACCGGTCAGGCTTTCCACGTTGCTGACCGTGAGGGTGTTGGCCCCCGTGCCATTGCCCAAAATCACCTGGTCGGCCCCCACGCCCAGGTCGTACACGCCGCTGCCGGTGGTGAGGGTGTTGAAGGTCACCACGTCGTCGCCCACACCGCCGTCAATGGACTCGATGTTGGCAACGGTGATGCTGTGGTTTTCCACCGAAAGGGTGAGCACGTCGCTGCCCGCACCCAGGTCGAACGTGGCGTTGGAGATGCCCGCGCCCAGGGTAATTTGGTCTGCGCCGCCATTGCCCACAATGCTCTCGGCCCCGGCCACTGTGAGGGTGTTGGCCCCATTGGCCAGAATCAGTTTGTCGGCCGTGCCGGCCCCCAGGTCGATGTCGCCTGCTGCTTGGGCCGCACCCAGGGTAATGGTGTCGGCCCCGGAGTTGCCCACAATGGTTTCGACGCCCGTGGCCGCAATGACGTTGGTGCCATCGGCCAGGTTCAGCTGGTCGGTGCCTGCACCCAGATCGATGCTGGAGTTGGTGCTGGCTGCACCCAGCGTGACCGTGTCGTCGCCGCCCACGCCGGTGATGCTCTCGATGTTGGACGCGGTCAGCGTGTTGGTGCCGGTGCTCAGGGTCAGGGCATCGGTGCCTGCGCCTAGGTTGAACACCCCGCCCGTGCTGGCATCCGCCAGCGTCAGGGTGTCGGCCGCCGTGCCGCCGGTCACCGTTTCGACGGCGGTGGTGGTGAGGCTGTTGGCGGCATCGGCCAGCACGATGCGGTCGGTAGTGCCTGCGCCCAGGTTGAATTGGCCATTGGCCACACCGGTGCGCAGGGTGATCTGGTCGGCCCCCGCGTTACCCAGGATGGACTCCAGGTTGGACACCTGCAAGATGTTGGCCGCATTGGCCAGGGTGAGCTTGTCAGCGCCCCCGGCGCTGTCAATTTGCATGTTGATCACCCCTTGGGTCAGGGTGATGTCGTCGGCCCCGCTGCCGCCTACCAGCGTTTCCACACTGCCGTTGAGGGTGACGGTGTTGCCGCCGTCGGCCAGGTTCAGACGGTCTGCGCCCGCGCCCAGGTCAAAGGTGGTGCCCACCGCCACGGCCGCACCCATGGTGATGGTGTCGGCCCCGGCGCTGCCCACCAGGCTCTCAATCGTGCCGTCCAGCGTGAGCGTGGAGGCACCGCCCAGGGTGAGTTTGTCGGTGCCCGCGCCCAGGCTGAAGGAGCCCCCGGTCACGCCGCTTGTAAAGGTCACATCGTCGGCGCCTGCGCCGCCGCTGATGGTCTCCACGCCACTCACCGTGAGGGTGTTGGCACCGCTGCCGGTGTCCAGTGCCAGGGTGTCGTTGCCTGCGCCCAGGGCGATGGTGGCCCCAGTCACGGAGCCCGCCAAGGTGACGGTGTCTGCCCCTGTGCCGCCGGTGATGCTTTCGATGTTGCTGGCGGTCAGGCTATTGGTGCCATTGGCCAGGGTCAGGCTGTCGCTGCCGCTGGCCAGGTCCAGGGTGGCACCGGTGATGGCGGCACCCAGGGTCACGGTGTCCGCGCCGGTGCCGCCCAGCACGCTTTCCACCCCGGTGGCGGTGAGTACGTTGGTGGCCGCGTCCAGCAGGTTCAGCACGTCGCTGCCCGCGCCCAGGTTCACGCTGTTGCCCGCAATGGCGGCGCTGGTCAGGGTGAGCGTGTCGTTGCCGGCATTGCCGGTGATGGTTTCTGCGTTGCCCACGCTCAGCGTGTTGGTGCCGTTGGCCAGCGTGAGGCTGTCGGCCCCCCCGGCCAGGTCGATGGTGCCGCTGGCTTGGGCGGCTCCCAGCGTGATGTTGTCGGAGTTGGCCTCCCCGGTGATGCTTTCCGCGTTGGACACCGTGAGCGTGTTGCCGCCTGCGGCCAGGGCCAGGCTGTCGGCACCGCCCGCCAGGTCGATGGTGGCCCCCGACGTGGCCGTAGTCAGCGTGAGCACATCGGCCCCCGCGCCGCCGGTGATCGACTCGACCCCGCTGGCGTTGACCGTGTTGCCGCCTGCGGCCAGGGCCAGGCTGTCGGCACCCGAGCCGAGGTTGACGGTGGCACCCGCGATGGCCGCGCCCAACACCACCGTGTCGGCCCCGGTGCCGCCAGTAATGGTTTCCACATTGCTGGCGGTCAGGCTGTTGCTGCCGTTGGCCAGGGTGATGCTGTCAGCGCCCGAGCCCAGTTGGTAGACACCTGCTGCCACGGTGCCGCCCAGGGTGATGGTGTCGTCGCCGGTGCCGCCGGTCAGCGTTTCCACGCCGGTGGCACTCAGGGTGTTGGTGCCGTCGGCCAGGTTCAGCGTGTCGGTGCCGCTGCCCGCGCCCAGATTGAACACACCGCCTGCCGTGGCAGTGGTCAGGGTGAGCGTGTCGTCGCCGGTGCCTGCCGCAATGGATTCGACGTTGGACGCCGTGATGACGTTGGTGCCGTTGGCCAATGTCAGCGCGTCCGTGCCCAGGCCCAGGTCGAACACGCCGGTTTGCGCCGCGCCCAAGGTCAGTGTGTCGGCACCGGCGCTGCCGGTGACAGATTCGATGCTGGTCAGGGTGAGGGTGTTGCCGCTGCCAGCCAGGGTCAGCCGGTCGGCCCCATCGCCCAGGTGGATGGTGCCGCTCGCCTGTGCCGCGCCCAGGGTGATGACGTCGTCGCCACTGGCTGAGGTGGTGATGGTCTCGGCGTTGGAGATGGTGGCCGTGTTGCCCCCGCCTGCAAGCGTTAGCGTGTCGTTGCCCGCTTGCAGGTCGATCTGGCCCGCCGAGGCGATGGCGGTGGTCAGGGTGATGCTGTCGTTGTTGGTGCCGCCCGTTACCGTTTCGGCCCCCGCCACGTTGACCGCATTCACCCCGTTGCTGAAGGTGAGGGTGTCGTTGCCCGCGCCCAGGTCAAAGCTGCCCGAGGTAACGGCGGTGTTCAGGGTGAGCACGTCGGCCCCGCCGCCCAGACTCACGTTGGCTGCGCCAAAGGTGCCGCCCATGGTGACGGTGTCATCCCCCGCGACGCCCACCACCGTTTCCACGTTGTTCAGCGTGAGGGTGTTGGTGCTGTTGGCCAGGGTGACTTTGTCGGCCCCGGCCCCCAGGTCCATGGTGACGCCGGTGGCGGCGCTGGACAGGGTGATGACATCAGCCCCGGAGTTGCCACTCACGCTCTCGATGTTGGCGATGGTGCCGGTGTTGTTGAAGTTGCCCAGGCTCAGGCTGTCGGTGCCGCTGCCCAAGTCGATCAGGGTGTTGTTGGTATCGGTGAGCTGGGAGCTGATGGTGATGGCATCTGCCCCGGTGCCTCCCATGATGGTGTCGATATTGCCCGGCAGGGTCAGGGTGCTGTCGCCGCCGGATATGGTGATCGTGGTCATGGGAATCCTCTCCGATGTGGGATGTCTGCTAGCGATAGGGGAGCCGCGCGGTGGGGATGCCTGTCCCTCACTTCAACATTTCTGGCCGTCAACGGAATAACGGCAAAAATGTAAATAACTTGAGGTTTTCGAGTGAAAATTGTTAACAGACGTCATTTTTGTACCGCGCAAAAGCCCCTCCGCCACCGCGCCCGGGGCCGTGCGGCGGCTCAGACCTGCATGTTCATGATGTCGGTGTAGGCCTGCACCATCCGGTTGCGCACATGCAGGGTGGCCTGGAAGCCGATTTGGGCTTTTTGGATGGCGACCATGGTTTCCTCCAGGCTGACCTTGGGGTTTTCCAGTTGCACCTCGCGTTGCAGGCGGCCTGATTCGATTTGGGCAGTGCTGACCGCGCCCAGTGCATTTTTGAGTTCGCTAGAAAAGCCGCCGCCCACGGCGCTGGCGCTGCGGCTGGCACCTGGCTGCAGGCCGGATACGCCCCGCACGGAGGTGGGCATGGCGACGGGGGTGAGTTTGAGATCCATAGGGGACTCCCTGGGAGTTGCATTGCCGCGAATCCTATGTCTCCCCCAAGGGGCGCATTTTTCGAAATTGGCGGGTAAAGCCGGTGTTTATTGCCCTCATGTTTTGGAGAGGGGGTCGAATAATCGGTCCCATTCATGCGGAGTAGCCCGCCCCAGCTTTGGAACACACACACATGCCCGCCGTTGCCACCCTTCCCGTCACCCCCACTGTGGGCCAGCGCTTTGCCGCACTGGACCAGGGGCAGCGCATGCGGCTGGCGCTGGGCATGGCCCTGTTGGTGGCGATTGTGGTGGGTGGCTTGGTGTTGGGTCGGCAGGCCGACTGGCGGGTGCTGTATGCCAACCTGGCAGACAAAGACGGTGGCGCGGTGATCGCGCAGCTCACCACCATGAACGTGCCCTACAAATACACCGAGGGCGGCGGTGCCATCATGGTGCCCTCGGACCGCGTGCATGACGTGCGGCTCAAGCTGGCCTCGTTGGGCTTGCCCAAAGGGGCGGTGAGCGGGTTTGAGCTGATGGAGTCCAACCGCTTTGGCATGACCCAGTTTCAAGAGCGCCTGACTTTTCAGCGCGGGCTCGAAGGCGAGCTGACCCGCTCCATTCAGGCGCTGTCGTCGGTGTCCAGCGCGCGGGTGCATTTGGCCTTGCCCAACCAAAACGGTTTTTTTCGGGAGCAGCAAAAGCCCTCGGCCTCGGTGCTGCTGAGCCTGCACCCTGGACGGGTGCTGGACAAGGGGCAGCTTGCGGGCATCGTGCATTTGGTGGCCTCTAGCGTGCCCGAGATGAACCCCGCTGCGGTCAGCGTGCTCGATGACACGGGCAAGCTCTTGTCCACCAACCCGGACGCCGCTGCCGGTGTGGACGCCGAGCAACTGCAGTATGTGCAGCAAATTGAGCAGCTCTACAGCCGCCGCATTCTGGACATGCTGGAGCCCTTGGTGGGCAAGCAAAACGTCAAGGCGCAGGTCACTGCGGAGCTGGACTTTTCGCAAACCGAAAGCACCACCGAAACCCACAAGCCCAACCAAACCGCTGAATCCGGCGCGGTGCGCAGCCAGCAACTGGTAGAGAGCAGCAACGGGGCCCAACCCGGCCCGCCCGCTGGCGTGCCCGGTGCCACCACCAACCAGCCACCGGCCCAGCCCGCTGCCCCCATCAATGGCCAGCCACAAACCCTGGCCGCCACGGGCCAGACCGGTGCGCAGTCCACTGCCAACAATTCGTCCAAGAAAGAGTCCATCACCAACTACGAGGTGGACAAAACGGTGCGCGTGACCAAGGGCGCGGTGGGCGTGATCAAGCGCATCAACGCGGCGGTGGTCTTGAACAATGTGCCCGCCACCGACGCCAAAGGCGTCACTACCAGCGTGGCGCTGACCGAGGCCCAGCTGGAAAAAATGACCGCCCTGGTGCGCGAAACCGTGGGCTTTAACGCAGACCGTGGCGACTCGGTCAACGTGGTGAATGCGCCGTTTGCTGCCGACAAAACCCAGGGCGACGAGGTGCCGCTGTGGCGCCAGCCCGAGGTGCAAGAGCTGGCCCGCAGCCTGGCGTGGCCCCTGGGCACCCTGGCATTGGCCGCGCTGGTGCTGCTGGGCGTGGTGCGCCCGGCCATCAAGGCCCTGACCCAGCCGCCGCCCGCCGAGCCCACCGAGGAAGCGGCCGATGTGGCCACCCTGAGCGCTATCGAAAACGACCAGCCCGAACGCCCGCTGCTCAGCGGCCCCGGTGCCACCGCCCAAGCCAACCAGGTATCGGCCAGCGAGAAGCGCCTGGAAGACGCCCGCAAACTCACCCGGGACAACCCGGCGGCGGTGGCCAACATCGTCAAAACATGGATGAACGGAGAGGCACCGGCCTGACCCCCGGCGCACAATATTCCCATGAGCAACAACAACGACGACGGACTCCAGGAAGCGGCCATTCTCATGATGTCGCTGGGCGAAGCCGAGGCTTCCGAGGTGTTCAAACACCTGTCGCCCAAAGAGGTGCAGCGCTTGGGCGAGGCCATTGCCAAAACCAACCAACTGACCCGCGAACGCGTGGACGAGGTGGTGGAAAAGTTCACCGGTGTGGCCGCCTCGCAAAGCCTGCTGGTGTCCAATTCCAGCGAATACGTGCGCTCGGTGCTCAAGCTGGCCTTGGGCGACGACAAGGCCGCGCTGCTGATCGACCGCATTTTGCAAGGCGGCGATGTCTCGGGCATTGAGAGCCTGAAGTGGATGGACCCGCTGTCGGTGGCCGAGTTGCTGCGCAACGAGCACCCGCAAATCGTGGCCGCCATCCTGGTGCACCTGGACTACGACCAGGCCGCCGATGTGCTCAAGAACCTCTCCGAGCGCCAGCGCAACGAGGTGATGCTGCGCGTGGCCACCATGGAGGGCATCCAGCCCACCGCGCTCAAGGACCTCAACGAGGTGCTCTTCAAGGTGCTGGCCGGTGGCGACAAGATCCGCAAGTCCTCGCTGGGCGGGGTCAAGACGGCGGCCGAAATGATCAACCTCATGGGCACCGCCATCGAGAGCACGGTGATCGAGTCCATCCGCAGCCACGACGCGGACCTGGCCCAAAAGATCATGGACAAGATGTTTGTGTTTGACGACCTCAACAAGCTCGATGACAAGGCTATCCAGATGGTGCTCAAGGAGGTGTCGTCGGATGTGCTGATCGTGGCGCTCAAAGGGGCGCAGCCCGAACTCAAGGACAAAATTTTGGCCAATATGTCGTCCCGCGCGGCTGCCACGCTCAAGGAAGACCTGGAGTCGCGCGGCCCCATGCGCTTGTCGGAAGTGGAAGCGCAGCAAAAAGAAATTCTCAAGACCGTGCGTCGCCTGGCCGACGAAGGCCAGATTGTCATTGGCGGTGGGGGTGGCGACGACGCCATGGTCTGATGGTTCGCAACCACGCACGGTTTATTCCCGGAGAAGAAATCGGCACGGTGGCCGATTGGAATTTTGGCGACGTCGATGCCTCGTCGGCGCGCTTTGCCGCCAAGCTGGCCGCCCAAGCGCTGGCCGAAGAGCAGGCGCGCGAGGCGCTGCTGCGCAAGTCGTCCTACGGTGAGGGACACGCCCAGGGCTACGCCGAGGGCTTTGCCCAAGGGCAGGCCCAGGCCACCCTGGAGGGGCAGCGCCAGCTCAATGCCTACATCGCCCAGGAAGGGGCGCAGGCCGCCCAGCAGTTTGCCGCGCTGTTCGCCTCGGCCCAGGCCCAGGTGGCGGCCTCCGAACAGGCCATGGCACAAGGCGTGCTGGAGCTGGCCTGCGCCGTCGCTCGCCAGGTGGTGCGGCGCGAAATTGCCACCCAGCCCGCCGCCTTGCAGCCGGTGGTGCGGGAAGCACTGGGCTGGTTGGCCCACGACAGCAAAGCCGCGCTGGTGCGCATGCACCCCGCCGATGTGGATGTGCTGGCCGAGGTGTTGCGCCAGGAGTTTTCCAACCTGTCGCTCACCTTGTTGCCCGACAGTGCCATCAGCCGGGGCGGCTGTGTGGTCGAGTCTGCGGGCATGGTGGTGGACGCCACGGTCGAAAAGCGCTGGCAAAAAACGGTAGCGTCTTTGGGTTTGCAGCTCGACTGGGAGGCCCCCCGTGCCAGCGAATGAGCTGTCTGAGGGCACCGTGGTCGCCCCGCCCGATGCGCCCGCCGTATGGACGCAATACCTGGCGCAGGCGTGCAGTGCCGTGCAGCAAGACACGTCTTTGGAGGTGCGCGGCACCCTGACCAAGCTCACCGGTTTGGTGCTGGAGGCCAGCGGCCTGCGCGCACCCGTGGGCGCGCAATGCCTGGTCACCATGAAGGCGCGCACGCCGGTGCTCGCCGAGGTGGTGGGCTTTGCGGGCGACCGTGCGTTTTTGATGCCAGCGGGCGACGTGCAGGGGCTGTGCAGCGGTGCCAGCGTGGCGGCTGCGCCGGCCTATGTGCCGGTGCCGCGACTGGGCGCGCCGCTGGCGCAGGCCGAGCCAGCGCACAGCGGCATGCTGCGCTTGCCCCTGGGCGAGGGCTTGTTGGGCCGGGTGGTGGATTCGCAGGGCAACCCGCTGGACCGCCAAGGCCCCCTGACCGGGGTGCAGGCGCAGGTGCTGGACCGCACCCCCCTCAATGCCATGGACCGTGCACCGGTGCGCGAAGCGCTGGACACCGGGGTGCGCAGCATCAACGCCTTGCTCACGGTGGGGCGCGGACAACGCCTGGGGCTGTTTGCCGGTTCGGGCGTGGGCAAGAGCGTGTTGCTGGGCATGATGGCCCGCTACACCCAAGCCGATGTGATCGTGGTGGGCCTGATCGGCGAGCGGGGCCGCGAAGTCAAAGAATTTATTGAAGACATTTTGGGCGCCGAGGGGCGCGAGCGCTCGGTGGTGGTAGCAGCGCCTGCCGATGCGCCGCCCTTGCTGCGCATGCAGGGCGCGTCGTATGCCACGGCGGTGGCCGAGTATTTCCGGGACCAGGGCAAGCATGTGCTGCTGCTCATGGACTCGCTCACCCGCTACGCCATGGCGCAGCGCGAAATCGCGCTGGCCATTGGCGAGCCGCCTGCCACCAAAGGCTATCCGCCCTCGTGTTTTGCCAAGTTGCCGCAACTGGTGGAGCGCAGCGGCAACGGGCTGTTGGGCGTGGGCTCAATTACCGCGTTTTACACCGTGCTCTCCGAGGGCGACGACCAGCAAGACCCGATTGCCGATGCGGCCCGCGCCATTTTGGACGGCCACATCGTGCTCTCGCGCACGCTGGCCGAGGCGGGCCACTACCCGGCCATTGACGTGGAGCAGTCGGCTTCGCGGGTGATGCACAACGTGGTGGAGCGCTCCCACTTTGAGCAGGCACGCCGGTTTCGCGGCCTGTACTCCAAATACCAAAAGGGCCGGGACCTGGTGCAGATTGGCGCGTATGTGCCCGGCACCGATCCCCAGTTGGACGAGGCCATCGCTCTGCAACCGGGCATGGTGCATTTTTTACAACAGGACATGCACGAGGCGGCGTCCCTCGAACAGACCCTGGCCCAGCTCGCCCTGAGCACCTCGGTGGAGGCCCTGCCATGAGCGGGAACGGCGCGAACTGCGTGCACCACCTGAACCACGCGGACTACGCGAACCCCGTGCACATCGGGGCAGGGGAGCGGTATGGCCGCTGAACCCAACGGCCTGCTCTTGGCCATCACCTTGGTGGAGCGCAAGCGCGACGAGGCCACGCGCATGCTGGCCCATTGCCAGCAGCAAGTCCACGCGGCCCGCCAGCAGATGCACCAACTGCAGTCGTATGCAGGCGACATCGACGCCCGCTGGCTGCGCACCGGTGCTGTCGGTTTGTCGGTAGAAATGATCCAACACCATGTGCAGTTTGCCCACCGCTTGCAGCAGGCCATTGGCATGCAAGAGGGCGTGATGGCCCAGTTACAACGCCAAGCCGATGGCGCGCAAACGCAGGTGCACCGCACCCAGGCACGGCTCACTGGGCTGCAGCAGGTGCTGGCCCAGCGCCGCGCCCAGGCGGCCCAAAAAGCCATGCGCCGCGAACAAGCCGCCATGGACGAAATGGCCGCCCAACTTTTTGTGCGCCACCGCGCGCAGGTGTCAGAAGGGAGTTTGCAATGACCATCGAGATCGCCCCCAGCCCTTTACAGACCGCCGTGGCCCCGCCCAGGGACGAGGCCGCCCCCGACAAAACCCGCACCGACGCTGGCGCACCCCCGCCGGGCCGCAGCTTTGACGAGGTGTTGGGCGAGCACGATGTACCAGAGCCTGTGGCAGTGCGGCCACGGGGCCGCCCGGTAGGCGGCAATGCCCTGCTGGGGGACGCGCTGGCTGACGCACGGGGCACCCCGGCGTTGCAGCCGCCCGGAGATGACGCGGTGCAAGCGCTGCCCGACGAGGGTGTGCTAGATCCGGCCCAGTTGCTCGCGCAGGGGCTGGTGGTGAGCCCCCCAGCGCCCCAGCCTCCCTGGGCACCGCAGGCGGCGGGTGCGGGCGAACCTGGGGCTGCGCCAGGCGCAGGCGGTGGGGCGCGCGGTGTGCGCCCGGTGTGGCTGTCCGACGGAAGTGCGGCGGCCCCCTCGGCTGCGGGCACTGTGGCGCATGCAGCGGGCAATGCTGTGCGCGGCGGCAAGGCCGCATGGGAGGCTGCAAACCAGGCCGCCCAAGTGGCCCAGGCCACGCAGACCGGTTCGGTGTCCGTGGCGGCTGCCGGGGTGCCCGATAGCGCATCGGCCAAAGCTGAAGTGCCTGCGCCCGTGCAGGTCTGGGCGCAGACCTTGGTCAGCACCTTGGCCCGTGCACCCGAGGGCAATACCCTGTCGTGGGGCGAGCACCGTAAGGCGTCTGAGGGCAGCGAGGGCGCACCCCGGGTGCTGCTGTCCGATCCGTCCTCTGCGGCGTTCACCTCGGCCACCGGCCAGGGGGGCGCGATGGGCGTGGATGGGGTAGTGGCCGCCGGGTCTGGTGCCGCCGCCGACGGGCACGCGCCAGCGCAAGTGCATTACTGGGCAGGCACCGAGGTGCACAAGGCCGAGCTCACCCTGGACGGGGTGGGGGCCGGTGCGGTGGAGGTGAGCATTGCCATGCAGGGCAACGAAGCGACCGTGGCATTTCGCTCGGACGAAGCGCCCACGCGCGAGGCACTGGCACGCGCCAGCGAGCAGTTGCAGGACGCCATGGCACGCCAGGGGGTGGTGTTGGCGGGCGTGTCGGTGGGCACTTCGCATGCGGGCGATCCATCGCGGCAGGGCCAGGGCCAAGGCCCCAAGCCGTCCGGCTGGAAGATCGCGGGGGTTACGGCGGCAACGCAAGAAGCACCGCGCGCGGCCCACATGGCCAGCACGGGCAGCAGGTTGGATTTGTATGTGTGACGCGCGGGGCGTTGAAACCCCTAGCAGCAAAAGATTCTTCCCCCTTTTTGGCGTTTATCGCAGTCTGGGTGCGTGAATAATCGCCTCCATACTACGCACGACGAGAGGTACGCACGTGTCAGCAAAACCTGAAGCCGCCGCGGCGGCCCCGCAACCCGCCAAGAGCAAGAAGATGCTGGTCATCATTCTGGCTGCCGTGCTGGTGCTGGTATTGGGCGGTGGGGGCGCATTCTTCTTTATCAGCAAGCAGCGCGCCGCAGCAGAAGACGGGGAAGAGGCCGCGCCCCCCCCCAAAGCCGCCGCCCATGCCGCCCCCAAAACGCCCCCGGTTTACTTGCCCATGGATGCCATGGTGGTCAACCTGGCCGACCCCGGTGGCGAGCGGGTGGCCCAGGTCGGCATCACGCTGGAATTGAACGACGCCAAAGCCACCGACTCCGTAAAAGCCTATTTGCCCACCATCCGCAGCAGTGTGTTGCTCTTAATTTCGCAGCGCACCGCCGACGAGTTGCTGACCGCAGAGGGCAAAGAAAAACTGGTGGAGGATGTGCTCAAGGCGGCGGCCGTGCCCTTTGGCGGTGGCGAGGAAGAGGAAGACACCAGTAGCAAAAAGAAAAAGAAAAAGGTGGTGCATGTGGAGTACCCGGTCACGGGCGTGTTGTTTTCCAGTTTCATCGTGCAGTAGCACAGGCATGCCATGGCGATGAGTGAATCCTTTCTCTCCCAAGAAGAAGTCGATGCCCTTCTCGAAGGGGTGACTGGCGAGAGTCAGAAGTCCGTCGAAGAGGCCGCCGAGCACGGCGAAGTTCGGCCCTACAACATCTCCAGCCAGGAGCGCATTGTTCGCGGGCGCATGCCGACGATGGAAATCGTCAACGAGCGCTTTGCCCGCAATTTGCGGGTTGGCTTGTTCAACTTTATTCGCCGCAGCCCCGAGATTTCGGTGGGCCCGGTGGTGGTGCAGCGCTACAGCGCTTTTTTGCGCGAACTGGCGGTGCCCACCAATTTCAATATCGTGGCCATCCGGCCCCTGCGGGGCAGCGGCTTGGTGGTGTGCGAGCCGTCCCTGGTGTTTGGGGTGATCGACACCCTGTATGGCGGCATTGGCAAATTCCAGACGCGCATTGAAGGGCGCGATTTTTCGGCCACTGAGCAGCGGGTTATCAACCGGCTGGTGGATGTGATCACCACCGAGTACAAAAAAGCCTGGAAAGGCATTTACCCCCTGGAGCTGGACTACCAGCGCTCCGAGATGCAGCCCCAGTTTGCCAACATTGCCACGCCCAGCGAGATCGTGATTTCCACCTCGTTTCAACTGGAAATTGGCGACATCGCCGGGGCGGTGCATTTCAGCTTTCCGTACTCCACGCTGGAGCCGATCCGGGACGTGCTGTATTCCTCCACGCAAGGGGATTCGATTGAGGTGGATCGCCGCTGGGTGAATGTGCTGACCCGCGAAATCCAGGCAGCGGAGGTCACGCTGGTGGCCGAGTTGGCCCGCGCTGATGCCACGGTGGAGCACCTGCTGGGCATGAAAAAGGGCGACTTCATTGAGCTAGATCGCACGCCCCGCATTCAGGCCACCATCGACGGCGTGCCCATCTTTGAGTGCCAATACGGCACCCACAATTCCAAATACGCGATTCGCATCGAAAAAGCGCTTCGCGGCAACGACCACAACTGGCTGGGAGAACGCAATGCCATCTGAAGACAAGCCCGACGAGGGCCAGGCCCCTGCCGACGAAGGCATGGCCGATTGGGCCGAGGCCCTGCTAGAGCAAAAAAGCGCTGAAGACACCGCAGAGGACGCCTTGGGCGGCCCCTTGTCTGGCGACACCCCCAAGCCCTTTACCCATGTGGGTGAAACCCATGTCAACGACATCAACATGGTGCTGGACATTCCGGTGCAACTGTCGGTGGAGCTGGGGCGCACCAAGGTGCCCATCAAGCACATTTTGCAGCTTGGCCAGGGGTCGGTGGTGGAGCTGGATGCATTGGCTGGCGAGCCCATGGATGTGCTGGTCAATGGCTACCTGATTGCCCAGGGTGAAGTGGTCGTGGTGAACGACAAGTTCGGTATACGATTGACCGACGTGGTCACCCCGTCCGAGCGCTTGAAGCGCGTCAGTAGAAACTAAACGGCCCGTTTGCCGATGTCCTTGCAATACTTTTCCGTTGTCGTTTTTTTGGCGGCACTCGCGTGCCTGCCATGGCTGGTGCGCTGGCTCAAGGCCCGTGTGCCTTCCACTGCGCGGGGGGGGGCGCCTGCCAGCCGGGTGGTGTCGGCCGTGGCGGTGGGGCCCCACCAGCGGGTGGTCACGGTGGAAGTGGGCCCTGCCCACGACCGCGTGTGGCTCACCCTGGGGGTGACTGCCCAAAACATTGCCTGCTTGCACACCTGTGAGGCACCGTCCCCTTGGTCCGATCTGGAGGGCGCACCCACCGTGCCCTCCCGGGTGGGCTGACATGGCGGCATGGATCTTCGTGCGCCGCGCGGGGCTGCGGGCTGGCTTGGGCCTGTGCTGCTTGGTGGCAGGCGCTGCGGCCTGGGCGCAAACGCCAGGGCAGTTGCCTTTGCTGGTGGGCACCGGGCAAAACGGTGTCAACTTTTCGGTACCCATCCAGACGCTGTTGTTCTTTACGGCCCTGTCGTTTATTCCGGCGGTGCTGCTGATGATGACGGGCTTTACCCGCATCGTCATTGTGTTGTCGCTGCTGCGCCAGGCGCTGGGTACACAGTCGGCACCGCCCAACCAGGTCATTGTGGGCTTGTCGCTGTTTCTGACCCTGTTTGTGATGGGTCCCACGCTGGACCGCATCTACGAGGACGCCTACCAGCCCTATGCCCAGGGCACCATGCCCTTTGACCAAGCGCTGCAAAAGGCGGAGGCACCGATTCGCGGCTTCATGGTCAAGCAAACCCGCCAGTCCGATTTTTCGCTGTTTGCCAAGCTCGCCAAGTTGCCCCCCGACGTGACTGCGCAAACCGCGCCCCTGCGGGTGCTGGTGCCCGCGTTTGTGATCAGTGAACTCAAGTCGGCGTTCCAAATCGGCTTCATGATTTTTATCCCCTTCTTGGTCATCGACATCGTGGTGGCCAGTGTGTTGATGTCCCTGGGCATGATGATGTTGTCCCCGGTCTTGGTGGCCTTGCCCTTCAAGCTGATGTTGTTTGTGTTGGCTGACGGCTGGAACCTGCTGATCGGTTCGCTGGCCGCCAGTTTCGTCACCTGAGGCACCGCCCTATGAACGCGCAATCTGTGTTGACCATGGGGCAAGAGGCCCTGCTGATGCTCTTGATGGTGTCGGCCCCGGTGTTGGGTGTGGCGCTGGTGGTGGGTCTCTTGGTGAGCTTGTTTCAGGCGGTCACCCAAATCCACGAAGCCACCCTGGCGTTCGTGCCCAAGCTGATCGCAGTGATCGCGGTGTTTGCGATGGCAGGGCCCTGGATGCTGACCATGCTGGTGGAATACATCCGTCGGGTGTTGGAGGCCATTCCGGCCTCCGTGGTGTAGCGGCGACTGGCTGTGATTTCTATCTCCGAGGCGCAGATCGCCGAGTGGCTCTCGCCCGTGTTATGGCCTTTTTTGCGGGTACTGGCGGTGTTTACCTCGGCCCCGGTGCTGTCGTCGCGCGCGTTTCCTATGCGCGCCAAAGTCGGGCTCTCGCTCTTGGTGGCTGTGGCGGTGCAGGCCAGTTTGCCGCAAGGCCCGGTGATCTCGTTCATGGATCCCCAGGCCCTGGCCGTGGTGGTGCAGCAGGTGGTGATGGGCTTGGCCATCGGCTTTGCGGTGCGCTTGGTATTTGCCTCGGTGGAGTTGGCTGGTGAGGTGGTGGGGTTTCAAATGGGCCTGAACTTTGCCGCCTTTTTTGATCCGTCGATGAACACACAATCCAGCGCAGTGGCCCGTTTTTTTGCCCAGATCGCGGCCCTGATGTTTGTGGTGATGAACGGGCACCTGCTGGTCATCATGGCGGTGACGCAGAGCTTCACGGCCTTTCCGGTGTCGCCCCACTTTTTGGACATGCTGGCCAGCATGAAGCTCTACCAGTTGGGCGCCGAGGTGTTTGCCAGTGCGCTGTGGATGGCGCTGCCCATGGTGGGCATTTTGTTGTTCACTAACCTCGCGCTGGGCATCGTCTCCAGGGTGGCCCCGCAGATGAATATTTTTGCCATCGGCTTTCCGCTGACCTTGGTGGTGGGCTTGCTGGGCATGGCCGTCACCCTGCCCATGCTGGACCAGCCATTCACCGCCTTGATGGGGCGCGTGCTGTCGCTGTTTGGGGCGGGCTAGCGCTTACACCAGCGCGTTGCCCGGCGCGTGGCGTGCACGGCCCAGTGCGCCACGTTCGCGTCACCAGATTTACAAACATTGCACCCACATAGGGCCGCATAAGAGACTGCCCCGTCTTCATGGACGGGAGTGGTCAGGGTGCAAATAGAACGACATCAATCGGGACAACCCACGTCCCCTCCACACGCCTGCACGCCGCTGAATCAGCGCGCCCGCGCACCCTGCGTGCCACCCCTCCCCGCATCCCCGCCCAGCGCATCCGCGCCTTCACCAGCCCTTGCCACAGCAAGCAGGTAAGCACGCTCCCCAACCCTTGCCCCAAAGTCCCCCATGTACCGCATCACCGACCCCCACCACCCCGACCTTGCCAACAGCATTCGGCAAGCCGTGTCAGCGCGCTTGGTGCCCTACCCCACCTCATCGGTGTACGCCTTGATAGAC
>JARXAM010000053.1 GCA_029865845.1 Rhodoferax sp.
GTGTAGCGCCCGACGTATGTTCGGAGGCTGGGGCATCCGTTGCGATGGGTTGACCATCGCCGTCATCGCCGACTTGGGCGACGGCGACACCCTGTGGCTCAAAGCCCATGCCCAGAGCCGCGCCGCCTTTGAAGCCCAAGGGTGCCGACGCTTCACTTATGTGGCGAAGGGCGTGGCGCGCGGCATGAACTACTACAGCGCACCTGCGGACGCGATGGAGTCGCCAGCCCTCATGCAACCTTGGGCACGCCTGGCTTGGCAAGCCGCACTCACAGCCCACAAACCCGCCACCAAGGCCAAGCGCCAACCAACGCTGCCGCCAGGTCAGCCCATCAAACGGGCCACACCACCCCGTGGTCGTTAAGGATGGCGTCTAGCGGCACGTCGTGCGGCTCGGGCTCCAGATCATCCACAAAACCGGAGCCAAAACCCAAGCCGACGGTGAAGGGTTTGGGGCTCAGGCTGGCCAACATGCGGTCATAAAAACCACCGCCGTAGCCCAGGCGGTAGCCCCCGGGGCCGTAGCCCACGCAGGGCACAAACAACAAGGTCGGCACAATCAATTCCGTGTCTTTGGGCTTGGGAATGCCATAGGCGTCTTCTTCCATCGGGCAGCCGGGGTACCAAGAGTGAAACGTCATGGTTTTATGCGCGCGGTTGACCACCGGCAAACCAATGCGGCGCGGCTGGGGCCGGTCGATCAACTCGCCATCTTCCTTCCAGCGGTGCAAGGCGGGCAAGGGGTCAAACTCACCCTTGATGGGCCAATAAGCCCCAATCACCACATCGGGCCTGCCCACCAACCAAATGCGCATGACCCGTTGCAAAAGGTCGGAGCGCTGAAGGCGATCTGGCATCTCCAAACGCAGATTCAACAGTGCCTTGCGAAGGGCCTTTTTTTGTGCAGCTTTGGCGGCGTCCGAGTTGTCCATAATCCCCACATGCAGTTTTCAGCCATTCTGACATTACTGGCCACTTGTGGCGCACTGATGTCTGCCACAGCCCCTACCGCGTTCGCCCAAGGTCGCGATAGTGCGCGACTCGATGACACGATTCTCGACTTGGCACAAGCCTACAAAAACCGCGATCAAAAGCGCCTGAGTGCTGCCTTGCCGTCACTGCGTGGCTACATCTTGGAACCATGGGCCGCGTATTGGGAACTCTCGCTGCGCTTGGACGACGCGGGCAAGTCCGAGATACAAGACTTTTTGAGGCGCTACAGCGGCACCTACCACGAAGACCGTTTGCGCGCGGAATGGCTGCTGCAACTCGGCCGCGCCCGTGACTGGGACACCTTTGGTCGCGAATATGCGCT
This sequence comes from Rhodoferax sp., assembly GCA_029865845.1. Taxonomy (GTDB): domain Bacteria; phylum Pseudomonadota; class Gammaproteobacteria; order Burkholderiales; family Burkholderiaceae_C; genus Allorhodoferax. Next base: position 1,316 of record JARXAM010000053.1, read on the forward strand.
CTACCGCATGAACGACGACAGGTCTGTGCGTTGCTATGCCTTATGGGCCGACTACAGCACCCGCAATGCCGACGTGGCCGCCGCACTCACACCCATCTGGTGGGGACTGAAGGATGCGGAAGACGCCTGCGGTGGCCTGGCGACCCAATTGGTCAAGGACAAAAAGCTCAATGCCCACAGTGTGTGGGTGCGAGCGCGCTTGGGCATGGAAAACGACCGGCTGCGGGTGGCGACCCAGGCAGTCGCGGCGTTGGACACTGACTATGCCAAAACCGTCACTACCATCTACAACGCGCCGGCCAAGTACCTGAACGAAAAGATAACCGCCTTGCGCCCGCAAACACGCGAGTTTGTGTCGCTGGCCCTGATCCGCTTGGCCGACACAGACCCCGATGGCGCGGCGGTAGAGGTAGACAAACTGCGCTGGAAAGCCCAGCTCACCCAAGAAGAACGCAGCTGGATTTGGGGCGTGATCGGCAAGCGCTTGGCGCAAAAACTGTCAGACGAAGCCCCTGCAGCATTTGCCAAAGGCCAGCTCGTGCACATGCACGAAGACCACGTGGTCTGGGCCGCACGCGCATCGCTGCGGGCCGGGCAGTGGAGCCAGGTGTTGGAGGCGGTGGCGGCCATGCCCGAATCCACGCGCAATGACCCCACCTGGGTCTATTGGCGTGCCCGAGCACTGGCCCAGCGCAGCAACGTGCCTGCCGCCCAGGTAGAAAGCCAAGCGCTGCTGGAATCCATCGCGGGCACCAAAGGCTTTTATGAAATGCTGGCCCTAGAAGACCTGGGGCAAAAAATCACCCCCCCCCCCAAACCCGCACCCCTAACGCCGCAAGAACGCGAGCAAGCCAAAAACAACCCCGGCCTGGCCCGCGCGCTGCATGCCATTGCCATCGGGCTGCGCAGCGATGGCGTACGGGAATGGAACTACAGCACCAACCTGCACCAGCGCGGCGGCATGGACGACCGGGCGCTACTGGCGGCCGCCGACCTGGCCTGCAAAGCAGAGGTGTGGGACCGCTGCATCAACGCCAGTGAACGCACCAAAGCGGTCGTGGATATGGGCCAGCGCTTTCCCACCCCGCACCGCGCGGCGGTGTTGGCCCGCACACATGCCATTGGTCTGGACCCCGCCTATGTGTATGGCTTGATACGTCAGGAAAGCCGCTTTATCACCGACGCCAGATCCAGCGTAGGGGCTGCGGGGCTGATGCAGGTCATGCCCGCCACCGCCAAGTGGACCGCCAAAAAAATAGGGCTCTCCAATTTCCAAAGCCACCACATTACTGATCTGGATACCAATGTCGCCATCGGCACGGGCTATTTGCAACTGGTGCTAGACAACTTCCAAGGCTCCATGCCGTTGGCGACTGCCGCCTACAACGCAGGCCCCAGCCGGTCCAAGGCATGGCGCGGTGCGCCCGGCAACCCGCAGATGGAAGGTGCCGTATGGGCGGAGAACATTCCGTTCTCCGAAACCCGGGACTACGTCAAAAAAGTGCTGGCCAATACGACCAACTACGCCGCCTTGCTGTCGGGCCAGCCCCAGTCTTTGAATGCCCGGCTGGGCACCGTGGGCCCGCGTGATGCATCCATACCAGAGTCTGGCTCAGATTTGCCGTAAGCCCGGATATGCGCTGCGCATCAATCGCGGCTACTCTGTCATCAATGCCCTTCGTCAAACGACTTAGCATGGGCGTATTTCCAAACTAGGAGGTCCCATGCTCAAGCTCTACATTGGCAACAAAAACTACTCGTCGTGGTCCATGCGGCCCTGGGTGCTGCTGAAGCAAGCGGGCATCGATTTCGAGGAGGTCATGGTCCGCTTCGACTCGTTTGACAGCGAGTCGCAGTTCAAAACCACCTTGGCCCCGCTCAGCCCAACGGGCAAGGTACCCGTGCTGGTGGACGGAGAGCTGGCGGTGTGGGACACCCTGGCCATTGCCGAATATGTGGCCGAGCAGTTTCCCAACCTGCACCTGTGGCCCGCCGACAAGGCCGCACGCGCCCACGCCCGCAGCGTGTGTGCCGAAATGCACGCGGGCTTTACTGGCCTGCGCAGCCACTGCCCCATGAACATCGAAGCCACACTGCTCGAAACCGGCGCATTGGTGTGGCGCGACAAGCCCGCCGTGCGCGCCGATGTGGCCCGCCTGAGTGCCATGTGGGAAGGCTTGTTGGCGCAGCACGGCGGGCCGCTGCTGTTTGGCCAGTTTTCGGTGGCAGACGCGTATTTCGCGCCGGTCTGTGCACGCCTCAAAACCTATGGCCTGCCCGTGAGCCCGGTAGTAGGTGCCTATGTGTCGCGGGTGTTGGCCCTGCCAGGGGTGCAAGCCTGGATCAGCGGCGCGCTGGCTGAAAAAGACTTTTTGGATTTTGAAGAGCCCTACCGCGTCCACCCGTAAGCCACGGACCATGCCCGCAACAGCACCCGGCAGCCCCCCCTTGACCGGCACCTTTTTGGTGGGCGGCGCGGTGCGCGATGCGCTGATGGGCCTGACCAGCAAAGACCGTGATTGGGTGGTCGTGGGCAGTAGCCCGCAGCACATGGTAGACGCCGGCTTTACGCCAGTGGGCAAAGACTTTCCGGTGTTTTTGCACCCGCTCACCCACGAGGAATATGCGCTCGCCCGCACCGAGCGCAAAACCGGCCCCGGCTACCGTGGCTTTGAGGTCCACGCTGCCCCGCAGGTGACCTTGGAAGAAGACCTGGCGCGTCGCGACCTCACCATCAATGCCATGGCCGCGCGCGTGGACCCCACTGGAGCCATAGGCCTGCTGGACGGCCACGACCTGATAGACCCCTTTGGCGGTGCGGCAGACCTCGGTGCACGCGTGCTGAGGCACGTCACCCCCGCCTTTCGCGAAGACCCTGTGCGCATTTTGCGGGTGGCACGCTTCGCGGCCCGCTTTTCAGATTTCACGCTAGCCCCCGAGACGCAAGCGCTCATGCGTTCCATGGTGAAGGACGGCGAGGTCGACCATTTGGTGCCCGAGCGCGTGTGGCAAGAGATCGCCAAAGGGCTGATGGAGCCACGCCCCTCGCGCATGCTAGAGGTGTTGCGCAATTGCGGTGCCTTGGCCCGGTTGGTGCCCGAACTCGACCGGCTGTGGGGCGTGCCCCAAAGTGCCGAGCACCACCCCGAAATTGACACCGGCGTGCACGTGATGATGGCGCTAGACCGCGCCGCCGCCTTGCATGCGCCGCTGGATGTGCGCTTTGCCTGCCTGACCCACGACCTGGGCAAAGGCACCACCCCGGCGGACGTGCTGCCCCGCCACCTGGGCCACGAGGGGCGCAGTGTGCGCCTGCTCAACCCCCTGTGCCAGCGGCTGCGCGTTCCCAAAGACTGCGCCGAGCTGGCCGAGGTGGTCGCACGCGAGCATGGCAACATCCACCGCAGCGGCACGTTGGACGCAGCGGCTGTACTGCGCCTGCTGGAGCGCTGCGATGCGTTGCGCAAACCCCTGCGCTTTATGCGCGCCTTGCAGGCCTGCCAATGTGATGCGCAGGGGCGGCTGGGTCTGCACGAGGCCCCTTACCCCCAGGCCCTACGGCTGGCGCAGGCATTGGAGCTGGCGCTGGCCGTCGAAACCGAGGCAGTGGCCGCGCAGGCCATGGCACGTGGGGCAAAGGGCATGCAAATTGGGCAAGCCGTTCACGCGGCCAGAGCGCACGCCATTGCAGCCGCCTGGCAAGCGACACGGGCGGAATAAGGGGAAGCTCCCAGTGCCGGGAGGCTTGTGCCTTGGTATGCTCCAGTGATGGCCCATTTACTGATTGTGGAAGACGATGAATTGCTGCGCGATGGCTTGTCGGCGCAGCTCGTGCACGCTGGTCACACCGTAAGCAGCGCGTGCGACGGCGCGCAGGCGCAGGCGCTCCTGGACTCCACCCGCTTCGATGGCGTGGTGCTGGACTTGGGCTTGCCCATCATGGACGGCATTGCCGTGCTGCAGTGGATACGGCAGCGCCTGCTGGCGCTGCCCGTGTTGATCCTCACCGCCCGCGATGGCGTGGACGACCGGGTGCAAGGCCTGAACGCAGGCGCCGACGACTACCTAACCAAACCCTTCAACATGGCTGAGTTGGTGGCCCGCCTCCAAGCCATGCTGCGCCGTTCGCGGCTGCCAGCTTTTGGCGGCTCGCTAGAAGTGCCCACCAACCACAGCCGCAGCCTGCGCCTGGACCCCTTGCAACCGCTGGGCTGGCTGGGGGATGATCCGCTAGACCTGACCCACCGCGAATGGTCACTCTTGTCGCTCATGGTCAACAACATGGGGCAGGTCGTGAGCCGTGAAGACGTGTTTGCCGTGTGGCAAACCGCGCCGCAAGACGGCAGCACGGTGGGCTCCAACGCCTTGGAGGTCTATGTGCACCGGCTGCGGCGCAAGCTAACCGACAGCGGGCTGAGCATCCGCAATGTGCGGGGGCTGGGCTACATGCTCGAATCCAACGCAGCGTGAGCCAGCCCGCGCGTTTTTCGCTCAAGCGACAGCTCATGATTTGGCTGCTGCTGCCGCAACTGGTGCTGTGGTTGATGGGCGGAGTGCTGGCGTTTCGGGTGGCCATGGTCTATGCCGAAAAAACCATCGACCAGTCGCTCATGCAGTCGGTGCGTTCGCTGGCTCGCCAGGTCAAGCCCATGGGCTCGGGCCTGCTGGTGGACTTTCCCCGTGCCGCGCGCGACATCATGGAACAAGACCCCACCGACCGCGTGGCCTACATGGTGTCCTCGCCCCCCGGCAGCTTTTTGCTGGGCAACAGCAAAATTCCCAGCCGCCCTGGTGAGTTCAGCAACAAAGACAACGAACCCGTGTTGTACGAGGTGATGATGGAAGGCAAAGCCATGCGGGTGGCCTCCATCGACCTGAGCTTTGGCGACGGCCTGCCCGACAACCGCATGCGGGTGCAGGTGGCAAAAAGTCTGGTGGCGCAGCAGCGAATCGCCCGCGAACTCGTGCGCGACGTGCTCTTCCCCCTGCTCATCATGGGCGCCGTGCTGAGCGCGCTGGTGTATGGCGGCATACGGCGCGGCCTGGCACCGCTGGAGCGGCTGGAGGCACAACTGGCCAACCGGAACATGGCGTCCCTCTCACCCATCGAAATGACGCAGGCCCCCCAGGAGGTGCACTCGCTGGCCAACACCCTGAACCAGTTGCTCACCACCCTGCGCCGCAGCCTGACCCAGGAAAAGCGCTTCCTGAATGACGCCGCCCACCAACTGCGCACCCCCCTTGCGGGCCTGATCAGCCAAACCGAGCTGGCCATGCACGAAAAAGACCCCGAAGCCCTGCAACAGCGTCTGGCCAAAGTGCACACCGGCGCCCAACGCAGCGCCCACCTGGTGCACCAACTGCTGTCGCTGGCCCGCACCGAGGCCGAGGTAAGCCTGGTGCCGGTGGATGCGGCATCGCTGGCCCGTGAGGTGGCCCGCGAATGGACGCGCCGCGCCATGGCAGCGGGCATCGACCTGGGCTTTGAGGGTGAAGACAGCGTGATGGTGCCCGCCGACAAACTGCTGCTGCGCGAAGTGCTGAGCAACCTGATCGACAACGCGCTGCGCTACGCCGGCAAGGGTGCCGTGGTTACCCTGCGCACCACCGTGCACGGTGGCTTTTGCTGGCTGGATGTGGAAGACACCGGCCCCGGCCTTTCGGCCGAACACCTGGAGCGCGTGTTTGAACGCTTCTGGCGCGCCAGTGAACTGCCCGGTGGCTGTGGCTTGGGCCTGTCCATCGTGGCGGAGATTGCCCGGCGGCATAACGGCACGGCGACAGCGCAGACAACATTGCCGCATGGGCTGACGATTAGGTTGCAGTTGCCGTTGCAGGCGTGATGGCGGTTTGCTTGAACCAGGAACATCCGGCGCCGTAGATCGCTCGCAGCGATAGGAGATGTGCGAACAAGTTGGGTACAGTACCGGCATGGCACCTACCATCGTTCGTGACGGTCAGTTTCGGCTCTTCTTTTTTTCGCGGGAAGAGTCGCGCATTCATGTGCACGTCTCGCATGCGGACGGTGAAGCCAAGTTTTGGCTTACGCCCCAAGTGGCTTTGGCCGACCATACGGGGCTTTCGGATAACCAACTGCGACAGGCAAACGCGGTCGTGGTGACGCACTTGAAGGAGATTCACGATGCATGGAAGCACCACTTTGGCGGCTGAAGTTACCCATGTCTCCAAGCACGGCTTCTGGCTTTTGCTCGCCGATGAGGAGCTGCTGGTACCTTTCGCGCAATTCCCATGGTTTCGCAAAGGGACGATTGAACAGCTATCCGACGTTAAATGGACCTCCCCCGATCACCTCTATTGGCCAAGCTTGGACATTGATTTGTCGGTGCAGTCGATTCGGAATCCGGCGGCATTTCCGCTGGTTTCGGCAGCCACAAGCTAAGGTGTTAGGCACCGGCACCCCAGAATTCCCACAATGGGCAAGTTTGGGCCTGTCCAATTTGGCGGAAATTGCGCGGCACCATAACGGCACGACGAGCGCGCAGATCACCTTGCCGCAGGGGTTGACGATTCGCTTACAGTTGCAGAGGTGATGGTGGTTAGCTATGCAGCGGTTGCGGTCGTTCAAGGTGCGTGTCAAATCTAATGAATCTTGCAGGGTCTGCCGCCATTTCAATGATCACACCACCGAGGACCGTTTCGGAATTCTTCTATAAACATCGACTTATCAAGGGTTGAAACAACATGGCGCAACGCGACTTTATTCATAAGCAAGCTTTGCTTGGATCGTTTGACCCCATGGCTATCTTCAAATTCACGGGTAGGTCATTTGCACTCGTGACGCTGTCGTTTGCTTTTTTCATTGCATACACGTTTTCACTTCCTTTCTTCCACTTCTCTTCACCACCTGGAGATGGGATGCGGCTGTTGTGGGTAGTTGGGACCCAAATCGTCCAGTATCTCGCTCTAGCGTTAGCGTTGGGCGCCGTATTCGCCCTCCCACTCGCTCTATTGTGGGGACGCTTTGCATATCTCTCAGCGCTGGTCTGTGTCGCTCCCGTGGTCGTCACCATAGTGACGGTTTGGATTCAACCCGGCAAGTTAAGCCTGATATTGATAATGGGCTTTTCCGTCGTTTGTCTGATTGCGCTCGTTCCATTTTTTGCGCAGAGCGCACACAGATGGCTTGAGCGACGCGCGGCTAGGTCAGTGCAGGGCATAGGTCTTGGGACCTAAATCTGGGTACGTTTACTCCGCCACAAACACAAGAGGCTGATTGATGTTTTGAGTTTTGGGGAAGGCCCTGCTGTTCATGTATCCGTCATCTAACGTGGGACCATGGAGGTCCCTTCCCGAAATGAAATCTGCGATCTGAGCGATCGCTTTGAAGCGCAACCTAAGTCCTCAATCAGTCTATTCAGGACATAAAAAAGCCGGGCTGCCTGCCTTTGGGGGCAGCCCGGCTTTTCATTGATGGCAGTAAGACTTAAACGTCCAAACGCACACCCGTCGCAGTGCTAAACCAGTTGGTGTTCGCGGGGTTCACGCGCAGGCCGACTTGGTCGCCCGCTTTCCACGAAGCGCTGGGGGCGGTGCGCACGGTCACTTCACCGGCGGCGGTGTTGACTACCACGTAGGTGTCGGCACCGGTGGGTTCCACCACCGCCACTTCGCCGCGCCATGCTGCATCACCCGCGACGAGTTCGATGTGCTCGGGGCGCACGCCCAGGGTGGCATCGCCTTGGGCGGGGGTGGCCAGCTCCAAGCTGCTGCCGTTGAAGGCAAAGCGACCTTGCGCGCCTGCAACTTCCACATGGCCCTTGACCAAGTTCATGGTGGGCGAGCCGATGAAGGTGGCCACGTAGGTGTTGGCGGGGCGGTTGTAGATATCGTCGGGCGTTCCGATTTGTTGCAGGATGCCGTCCTTCATGACCGCGATGCGGCTGCCCAGGGTCATGGCCTCGATCTGGTCGTGCGTCACGTACACGCTGGTGATGCCGCTCACCTGGTGCAGGCGCTTGATTTCGGCGCGCATTTCCACGCGCAGCTTGGCGTCCAGGTTGGAGAGCGGCTCGTCAAACAAAAAGAGCTGGGGGTCACGGGCCAGGGCGCGGCCCATGGCCACACGCTGGCGCTGGCCACCCGACAATTGTGCGGGGCGGCGGTCCAACAAGTGTTCGATTTGCAGCATGGCGGCCACCTCGGCGATGCGCTTTTTGCGCTCTTCCAGCGGCACCTTGCGCATTTCCAGCGCGAAGCCGATGTTGTCGGCCACGCTCATGGTGGGGTACAGCGCGTAGCTCTGGAACACCATGGCAATGTCGCGCTGTGCGGGGGCCACGCCCACCACGTTTTTGCCCGCGATGCGCAGTTCGCCTTCCGACGGTTCTTCAAGACCGGCAATGATGTTGAGCAAGGTGGACTTGCCGCAGCCGGAGGGGCCGACCAGGATCAGGAACTCGCCGGGGGCGACATCGATTTCGATCTTTTTCAGGACTTCAACGGCTTTGTCGCCTTTGCCGAAAACTTTGCGGATGCCTGCGATGTGGAGAGAAGCTGCCATTTTTTATCCTTTCACCGCGCCAGCGGTGAGACCTTTCACGAAATACTTACCTGCCAGTACATAGACCAACATGGTGGGGAGACCTGCAATCACGGCCGCAGCCATGTCGACGTTGTAGCTTTTGACGCTGCTGGAGGTGTTGGCCATGTTGTTCAGGCCAACGGTGATGGGCTTGCTGTCCGCGCCGCTGAAGGCCACGCCAAACAGGAAGTCGTTCCAGATGTTGGTGAACTGCCAGATGAGGGTCACCATCAGGATGGGGGTGGACATGGGCACCACGATGCGAACAAAGATGCGCCAGAAACCGGCACCGTCAATGCGCGCTGCGTTGACCAGCTCTTTGGGGATCGCGGTGTAGTAGTTGCGAAAGAACAGCGTGGTGCCGGCCAAACCGGCAATGCAGTGCACCAGGATCAGGCCGCCCAAGGAGCTGGACAGCCCCAAGTAACCCAGCACCTGGCTCATGGGCAAGAGCACCACCTGGAAGGGCATGAACACACCAAACAGCATGAAGCCAAACAGCACTTCGCTGCCCTTGAACTTCCACATGCTGAGCACATAGCCGTTGATGGCGCCCCACACGGTAGAGATCAACACGGCAGGCACCGCCATGACGATGGAGTTCACAAAATAGGGCTGCAGGCCACGGCAATCCACACCAGTACAGGCGGTGGACCAAGCGGCAGACCAGGCGCTGAAATTAAGGGAATGGGGCAGGCTCAACAAGTTGCCAGAGCGGATTTGCTCAGCATCTTTAAAGGAGGTAGCCAACATCACATACAGCGGCGCCAAGAAGAAAAAGGCGGCCACCAGCAGCGTGGCGTAAATGAGGATACGGGGTAGGTTTTTAGACAACATAGGGGGCGATCGTGGTGTGACGGTCGTGAATCAACGGTCGTGGGGTTTGGTGCGCAATTCGCTGTAGAGGTAGGGCACCACCAGGGCCGCTACAAACACCAGCATCATGGTGGCACTGGCCGCACCCAAGCCGATCTGGCCACGGGTAAAGCTCATCACATACATGAAGGTTGCGGGCACATCCGAAGAGAAGCCGGGCCCCCCGGCGGTCAGCGCCATGACCAAGTCAAAGCTCTTGATGGAGAGGTGCGAGAGCACCAGCACGGTAGAAAACACCACCGGGCGCAAGATGGGGAGAATGATGCGCCAGTAGATGCGGGGCAGGCTGGCACCATCAATTTGGGCGGCTTTGATGATGCTGTCGTCAATGCCGCGCAAACCCGCCAGCGACAGGGCCATGGCAAAGCCAGCAGACTGCCAAATGCCAGCAATCACCACGCAGTAAATGGCCGTGTCAGACTGCACCAGCCAGTCAAAACCAAAGGACGTCCAGCCCAGGTCGTGCATGAGTTTTTCCAGGCCCAGGCTGGGGTTCAAAATCCATTTCCAAGCGGTGCCGGTCACGATGAACGACAAGGCCATGGGGTACAGGTAGACGGTGCGCAGCACGCCTTCGGCGCGGATTTTTTGGTCCAGAAAAATCGCCAGCGCCATGCCTAACACCATGGAGCCACCGACATACAAGACGCTGAAAATGCCGAGGTTTTTCAGGGCGATGTACCAGCGGTCCATCTCCCACAAGCGCACGTACTGCTCCAATCCCACGAACTCTTCGTAGTTGGGCAGCATGCGCGACCCGGTCACGGACAAGATGCCGTTCCAGATCATGAATCCGTAGATAAAGGCAAAACCCAGGACAAAGCCCGGGGCAATGACCAACTTGGGGAGGATGTTCTCAATGGTTTTCATATTCTTCGTTGTACTTGTCAGCAATCACCCGATCCGGCCATGCGATGGCATGGGCTGGGGAGCTTTTGCATAACTTGATAGCAAGCCTCACCCTGTTTGTATTCCTGCTGTGCACATGCACACAGGACAGAGCGCTACACACCTCTTTGATCCAAAACAGCCCCATTCCGCAAGGGAATGGGGCTGCTTCAGGGCGCACGCGCTGTGGCCGTGTGAGGCCGAGAATTACTTGGTAGCGGCAGCCTTGGCGATGTTCTTCACACCGTCAGCCACGGAGATCTTGTCGTCGTTCCAGAACTGGGACACGGCGTCCTTGATCGCGCCTTCAGCAGCAGGCTTGATGGCCATGCCGTGGGCCACGGAAGGCACCAAACCACCGGACTTGGAGGTAGACACGAAGTCCTTGGCAGAGGTCTTGGCGCAGTCGTCGAACTTGGCCATGTCCATGTTCAAACGCACAGGGATAGAGCCCTTGTTCAGGTTGAACACTTCTTGGAACTCGGTGCCCATGATGGAAGCGGCCAAGTCAGCCTGTGCCTTTTGAGCGCCAGCGTCCTTGAGCTTGTACATGGCAAAGGAGTCCACGTTGAAGGTGTATGCGTTGCCGGTGCCAGGGGCTGCAGCGCAGATGTAGTCCTTGCCGGGCACCTTGCCAGCAGCAGAGAACTCGCCCTTGGCCCAGTCACCCATGAACTGGAATGCAGCCTTCTCTTGGATCACCATGGCGGTGGCCAGGTTCCAGTCGCGGCCAGGAGCGGCAGCGTCGGTGTAGCCCTTGATCTTGCGGAAGGTTTCCAAAACCTTGGTCATGGTGGCGCTGGTGAGTGCCTTTTCGTCGAGCTTGATCAGCGCGTCGTTGTAGAACTTGGTGCCACCCACGCCCAGAGCCACAGACTCAAAGGTGGTGAAGTCTTGCCAGTTTTGGCCACCGTGTGCCACGGGGATCAGGCCCGCCTTCTTGACTTTTTCAGCAGCCGCAAAGAACTCATCCCATGTCTTGGGGGTAGAGGTCACGCCAGCCTTCTTCAGCACAGCGGAGTTCGCCCACATCCAGTTCACACGGTGCACGTTCACGGGAGCAGCCACGTAGCTGCCCTTGTACTTCATCACGTCGGCCACCACCTTGGGCAACAACTCGTCCCACTTTTCAGCCTTGGCTGTGGCGTCCAGGTTGGCCAACACGCCTTCAGAAGCCCATTCTTGAATCGCTGGGCCCTTGATTTGGGCAGCCGCTGGGGGGTTGCCGCTTACCACGCGGCTCTTCAACACGGTGGCAGCGTTGTCGCCGCCGCCGCCTGCAACGGCGAAGTCTTTCCAGACGTGGCCCTTGCTTTGCATGATCTTCTTCAACTCGGCTGCCGACTTGGCTTCGCCACCAGATGTCCAGTAGTGCAGGACTTCCACTTCACCAGCCACAGCAGCCGAACCAGCAACCACAAGTGCCACTGCAGTGGCGAGTTTAGAAAGCTTCAACATCTTGTCTCCAATTAAAGTTTGCCTCGGCAACCCACAGGGGTCAGCGCCACAGCAACGTTGAATTCAAACGGACACCATGCCCGTTTGAATTAATTAATTGTTAATTAATTTGCAACGTCGAACCACTAGGACTTTCCCTAGGGTCTGCGCGTCTTTAAATCAGAGACTTTTCCTTAAAAAGCTATCCAAACACCAATGCCAATGCCGCGTAATCGCCCACTTTGTCGCCCAAGCCGGCAGGCACGATTTCCACGCCGTCGGTGAGGGCTGGCAGCTTGCCTTGGAGCGCTGCCTGCAGCTTGGGGAGCAGGTACTCGCGGTTGTGCCAAAACACGCTACCGCCCACACTGATGCGCTGCAAGTCCAGGGTGACCACCACGTTGTAGAGCGCGCGGCCCAACACGTCGCACAGGTCGTCCACGATGGCCTGCGCCGGTACGTCGCCCGCGCGCGCCGCCGCAAACAACTGAGCCGCGTCGGCAAAGCCGTGGCTGCCAAAGCGGCGCGGAATGGCATTGCCCGCCACCAGCCCCTCCAGGTCGCCCACATTGCCGCAGCCACACAAGGCGTCGTCATTCGTGCTCACAAAGCTGTGGCCCGCATGGCCCGCATTGCCATTTTTGCCCCGCAAGATGTGGCCATCCACGCACAGCCCCATGCCGATGCCGGTGCTCCAGGTCACGTAGGCGCAGTTGGCCACGCCCTGCAACGCGCCCCAGCGACGCTCTGCCTCCAGGGCACCCACGCCATCGTTTTCCACCCGCACATTGGGGAACACCGCCTTGAGCGGGGCCTCCAGCAGGGCGGTAGCCCAATCGTTGGGCAAACCCCGCGCCTTGCCGGCCAAACCACCACAGATGTTGGGGCCCGCCAGCTCTACCAAGCCCTGCCGCATGACAAAGGGGCCACAGGTGGAGACACCTACTGCCGCAATCTGGTCCACCGCCACACCGGCCAGCGCACAGCTCTGGCCGACCATGCGGATGATTTGCTGGGCCAACGCGTCGTTGTTGCCCTCTTTGGCGGTGGGCTCTGCCACCTTGCCACGCACGCCGGTCGCGTCTGCAATGCAGACGGCCACTTTGGTGCCCCCGATGTCCACGCAGGCCACGGGGGCGCTGCCTGGTGCGAGTTTCATGGTGATGTCTTGGGTTGCGGCCATGCTGCATTCGCTCTCAAAAAAATCTGTACTCAAGGGGGTGGGTTACTGGCGTCCGTAGTCGTCTTGCAAGCGAACGATGTCGTCCTCGCCCAGATAACTTCCAAACTGCACTTCGACTATCTCTAGAGGCCCCTCACTGGTGTTGGCCAGGCGGTGCACTTGGCCCACTGCAATGTCGCAGTACTGGCCTACCTGCAATTCAAATTGACGCGCATCCAGCGTGACCACGGCAACGCCCTGCGTCACCACCCAGTGCTCTGCGCGCTGGTGGTGCTTTTGCAAACTGAGCTGCTGACCGGGCAAAACGCCGATGCGCTTGACTTTGTAGCCGGGCACTTCCGACAAGGTTTCATACCAGCCCCAGGGGCGCATGGTGCGTTCAATAACTTCTGTGCGTGCAATGGTTTGCATAGTGAAACGGTCCTCTCAGTGGGCGGTCGATACTACTGCGCAAGTGTCCTACATCGTTACGGTGCCGTTACACCAAACCACCATCTATGGGAAACACGTGGGCGGCCCCGCGCACCGACACCTGCACGCGGGTGCCCACGGCGGGTGCGTCCCAGCCAGCGCTATGGACATGCACCCGCACACCCGTGGCGGAGTTGCCCAATTGCACCACCAACGCACACACTGCGCCACAAAAGTCGGCCTCGACCACCGTGCCCAGGCAGGGCTGCATGCCGTTTTCGATAGCGGCTGACGCATGGTGCGCTCCCACGACCAACTGCTCGGGGCGCAACAAAATGTGGCCCGCCCCCACACGGGCGCGGTCTTGTGTGGACAGTCGGCCCAGCGCACAGTCTGCCCAACCGGCCGACAGGGTAGCGTCCAGCACGACTGCATCGCCCAAAAAGCTGGCGGTGAGCGGGTCGTTTGGGTGCAAATACACGTCTCGTGGCGCACCCACTTGGGCCAGCACGCCCCCGCGCATCACCGCGACTTGGTCTGCAAACGACAGCGCCTCGGCCTGGTCGTGCGTGACCAAAATCGTGGTGATGCCGGCGTCTTGCAATAGCTGGGCCACCGCCTTGCGGGTCGCGGCTCGCAAGCCCGTGTCCAAGGCCGAAAACGGCTCATCCAACAGCATCAATATGGGCCGCTGCGCCAAGGCGCGCGCCAGCGCAACGCGCTGCTGCTGCCCGCCAGAGAGCTCGTGCGGGCGGCGTTGCAGCATCGCGCGGTCTAGTGACACCATGTCCATCAACTCATCCATGCGCGCCTTGCGGTCGGGCACCGACGCGTCCAGCCCGAAGCCCACGTTGTCGGCCACGCTCAGGTGCGGAAACAGGGCCCCGTCTTGCGGCACGTAGCCAATGCCACGCCGGTGGGCGGGCACGATGGCGGGGCCATCGGCCAGCACACGGCCTTGCAGCACCACGCGCCCTGCATCGGGTGCCTCAAATCCGGCAATGATGCGCAACAGGCTGGTTTTGCCAGAGCCCGAGGGCCCCACGATGGCCGTGCGGCTGCCATGCGGTACGCGTAGCTGAATGCCTTGAAGCGCCGCCACGTTTCCATACGATTTGTGCACGCCGTGCAACTCAAGAGTGGTCATCGTCCTGCCATGCGTCGAGATTGAAGGTAAAGCATCCAGGTTAGCGGGAGCGACATCAACACCATCAGCAGCGCATAGGGCGCAGCACCGGCGTAGTCGATCTCTGCGCTGTGGGACCAGAACGCCGTCGCCAGCGTCTGGGTACCATTGGGGGCCAGCAACAAGGTGGCTGTGAGTTCGGTGGTAATGGCCAAAAACACCATGGCATAGCCAGAGGCCGCGCCGGGTGCGGCCAGCCGCATCGTGATTTGCCACACCGCCTGCAACGGGGTGCGCCCCAGGCTGCGCGCGGCCTGCTCCAGCTCTTGGGGGGCTTGGGCAATACCGGCGCGCAGACTCACCAAAGCGCGCGGCAAAAACATGAGGGCATAAGCCAACAACACGGTGAACACCGATTGGTAGAGTGGTAGTGCCACCCGCACGGTGACCGTAACCAGTGCCAGCGCCACGACAATGCCGGGCAGCGCGCCAGCCACGTAGTTGGCCCCCTCCACCCAACGCTGCACCTTGCCGGGTGCGCGGATGGACAACCAGGCCATGGGCACCGCAGACACGGTGGTGAGCAAGGCACCCAAACCGGCCAGCGACAAGGTTTGCCACAGCGCGGGCGCTAGCTCTTTGAAGTTCCACACGTCCGAGCCACCGGCCCACAGCCAGCGGCTCAGAGTCACCAGCGGCACCCCCAAGGACAACAAGGCTGTCACGGCCGGTAGCAACAGGCACAGTGGCGCCCACCGCCCCACAGCACGCACAGGCACCTGCCGGGCAGAGCCTGCCCCGAGGCGCGCATAGCGCTCCCGCCCACGGGTGCCGGCTTCCAGGCCGAGCAAGGCAAAGCAGCACAGCACCAACACCCCCGCCAGCATATTGGCGGCCGGTCCGTTGTAGGTGGACTGAAACTGGTCCACGATAGCGGTGGTGAAGGTGTCAAAGCGGATGGTGACAAACAAGCCGTACTCCGCCAGCAGGTGCAGGCCCACCAAGAGCGCGCCGCCCCAGATGGCCAGCCGGAGCTGGGGCAGCACCACGTTGATAAACACAGCCCACGGGCCATAGCCCAACGAGGCCGCCGCGTCTTCCATGGCGGGGTCCAAGCGGCGCAAGGCAGCGGCAATGGGCAGATACACAAACGGAAAGTACGCCACCACCGATACCAGCACCGCCGCCCACAAGCCGTGCATGCCCGGTGCTACGCTGATCCACGCGTAGCTGTGCACGAATGCGGGCACCGCCAGGGGCGCTGCGGCCAGCCACGACCACCACCGTGCACCCGGCAGGTCGGAACGCTCGGTCAGCCACGCCAATGCCAACGAAAGCACGATGGTGAGGGGCACGGTCAACACCACCAACATGGCGGTGTTGACCAACAGTTCACCCACACGCGGACGAAAGACCAGAGCCACCACCGTGTCCCACCCACTCTGGAAGGCCACCCATGCCACAAACCCCAGCGGGAGCAAGGCCAACACCGACACTGCCAGCGCCGCCAGCGCTACCCACGACAAACGCCCCTGGCGCGCGGGGCGGACCAGGGGCGCAGACACATGCACCGCGATAGAAGTCACAAGAGGATTACAACAGGCCCGCCTGGGTCATCAGGTCAGACACTTTTTTGCTATTGAGTTTGGAGGGTTCCACTTTCGGTGCCTGCAGGTCTGCCAAAGGCACCAGGCTGCGGTGGGATGCCGCGCCCTGACCCACCGCGTATTCATACGAGTTACCGGTGCGCAAGATATCTTGGCCGCCCTTGCCAGCAATCCACTTCACAAAGGCCTGGGCCTCAGCCTTGCGCTTGCTGGATGCCAGCACACCTGCACCCGAGATGCTGACAAACGCACCCGGATCTTCATTGCGGAAGTAGTGCATGCCGATCTTGTCGGTGTTCTCACCGGTTTTGGCCATGTCGCCGTAGTAGTAGTAGTGGTAGATCACCGCGCCGTCCACCTGCCCGGCATTCACCGCCTTCATGGCAATGCTGTTGCCCTTGTAAGGCACCACGTTTTCTTTCATGCCCTTGAGCCACGCGGCAGTCGCCGCCTCACCTTTGAGCTCCAGCACGGCGCTCACAATGGCCTGAAAGTCCGCCCCCGCGGGAGAGGCTGCCCAGCGGCCCTTCCACTCGGGCTTGGCCAAGTCCATCAGGGACTTGGGCAACTGCGCTGGGGTGAACTTGGTTTTTCGGTACACAAACACCGTGCTGCGTGCCGCAATGCCCACCCAGCGACCATGGGCCGTGCGGTAGGGGGGCGCAATCTGCTGGATCGTGGCGGGGTCCAGTGGGGCGAACAAGCCAGCGCCATCCACCAGGGCCATGGCGGGGGAGTTTTCGGTCAAAAACACATCGGCGGGCGACGCGGTGCCCTCTTGCACCAGTTGGTTGCCCAGTTCGGTATCGCTGCCTTGGCGCAAGGTCACCTTGATGCCGGTTTCCTTGGTAAACGCCTCTGCCCAGGCCTGCGTCAGGCTGGCATGCTGGGCGTTGTAAACCAAAATGCCGTCCGCAGACGGCGTCTGTGCGTGCGCGGACAAGCCGACTGCAGCCAAGGCGACACCCAAAATGGCCATGCGGACACAAGAGGCAAGGAATGTACGTTTCATAGTGCAGGCAATAGGGTTAATCCGGCCGGGATTGCCCGGCAACAACACAAATAACAACAATTCGCATTTAGATTGTAGCCTGCTCACTACCGGCGCGCTTGGCCATTGCATCAAGCTTTGCGGCAGATCAAGGTTTCGGCTCAAAGCCTATGGGTGCGATCGCCTCGTTGAAAACCCAGCATGGGAATATCCACCCCCCGCCCCATCCCAATCACCTTGAACAGTTCACCCATCTCATGCTCCATGAGGAGTTTCTGGGCGGCCACACGGGCTTGCAGCGGCTGCGATTGCATGGCTTCCACCAACCCGCAATTCATCAAAAAGTGGGCTTGGTTGGTGTAGCCCAGCACATCCAGCCCTGCGTCTTGCGCGGCCAGCGCAATCCCGGTGAAATTCACGTGCGCGGTGATGTCTTTGAGCCCCACATCGCTCAAGGGATCGGCATCCGCCCTGTGGGCGCGGTGGCACATGACCGTGCCGCCAGACCGCTGCACGTGGTAGTACTCACTCTCGGGAAAACCATAGTCCAGCAAGAACGCAGCACCCACCTGCAGGTGATCGGCCAGTGTGCGGACAAAGGCCTCGGCCTGGGGGTGAATTTCGGTCAGGTAGTCGTGGTCGCCCTCAATGTCCACGGGCGGGCGCAAGGCGGTGGGCTTGTCAGCCCACACAATTTGCCCTTGCGCCATGGCCACGCCGCGCTCGTGCCACACGCCAGCCACGCGGGCCAGCAGTTGCACCGGCATGGCGTCCAGCACCTCGTTGCCCACCACCACGCCACGCAGGTGGGCAGGCAATGTGCTCGCCCACCGCACCTTGCCAGCATGGGCGGCCAATCGCGCTTGCTGGCGGACTTTGAGGGACTCTGACACATCCACAATCGTGTAGGCGCGCACCCGGTCGCCCAGCGCCTCCAGCAGTTGAAGCGCCAACGCACCGGTGCCCGCCCCGAACTCCCAGACCTCGTCGGTACCCGTGGCCTCTAGCACCTGGGCCACTTGGCGGGCCAGCGCCTGGCCAAACAAGGGGCTGATTTCGGGAGCAGTAACAAAGTCGCTGCCACCGCCTTGCACGCCTGCATCCACCACCAAGCCTTGCGGCATCTGGCCGAATTTGGTGGAACCATTGGCGTAGTACCCCAGACCCGGCGCATACAAAGCCAAGTCCATGAAGGTGTCAAATGCTATCCACCCGCCCGATTTTTCGATGGCATCCGCGATAATTCGGGTCAAACTGGCCGCAATACTCTGCGTCGTGGACATGGGCATGGGTCTCGTGTTGCGTAAAGCCTTGGATTATCTTTTCTCCCCACGTCCCCTCTCCTCCGTCTGGATGCATCTGTGTTGAAGCGCGTACTTGTTACTGGTGGTGCCCATCGTTTGGGCGCACTTCTTTGCGCCCGGTTCGCTGCGGCTGGCTGGGAGGTGTGGTGCCATTACCAGCGCAGCGCCAACGCGGCGCAGGCGCTGTGTGCCGGGCTGCGCGCACAAGGCCACGCGGCCCACGCCATCCATGCGGACCTGTCCAACGAAGACAGCCGCCGCGCTGTGATAGCAGACCTTGCCGCCCAATCCGGCCCACTGCATTGCCTGGTGAACAACGCCTCCAGCTTCGAGCCCGACAGTGGCAACGCCATCGACACCGAGGGCGCACGCCAACAGCTTGAGGTGAACCTGATGGCCCCCCTGTCGCTCTCGCGCTGGATGGCCAACAGCCTGGGCCCAGATGCCACGCCGGGCGCGCACAGCATCATCCATGTGCTGGACCAAAAGGTGTTTAACCTCAACCCCGACTATTTTTCCTACACGGTGAGCAAACTGGCCTTGGAGCGGGCGGTGGCCCTGCAAGCCCAGGCACTGGCCCCGGCGGTGCGTGTGTGCGGTGTAGCGCCGGGCCTGATGTTTTTGAGCGGCCCGCAAACCCAGGACAACTTTGACAAAGCGGCACGCGTCAACCTATTGCGCCAGCCCATAGACCCCGGCCAGGTAGCGGCTACCTGTCTTTTCCTGGCTGAAAACCCCTGCATCACCGGCAGCACCCTGTGCGTGGACAACGGCCAGCATTTGGTGCCGCTGGCCCGCGACGTGATGTTTGCGGTCGAATCCCCTTCTGTGAACGAACCCCGATGAACCACGATCCTTTGGTGACCCTGGCGCTGGAATGCCGCCGCCTTTTTTTGCGGGACCACGAAGTGCAAGTGCACATAGGCGCCCATGACTTTGAAAAAGGCGTGTCGCAGCGCCTGATTTTCAATGTGGAGCTGTTCGTGCCCTATGAAGGCAGCACCCCAGTTACGGACAGCTTGTCCGAAGTGGTGGACTACGACTTTGTGCGCGAGCTGATTGCCCGCCGCATTGCGCGTGGCCATGTCGAGCTACAAGAAACGCTGTGCGATGAACTGGTGCAGCAATTGCTGGCCCACCCGCAGGTGCGCGCCGTGCGCCTGTCTACCCAAAAACCGGACGTATACCCCGACTGTGCGGGCGTAGGCGTCGAAGTATTCCGCATGAAAGGCGCCAATGCCTGATAACAATATGAAGGCCAGCACCGGTCACCAAACCCTGACCCTCACGGGCCTGCGCTTTGACGCCAACCTCGGCATTCTGGAGTCCGAGAAAGTCGCACCCCAGCCCATCCAAGTAGATGCAGAGCTGAGCCTTGGCACCCAGCCCCTGCTGCCACATGACGATGACATCAACCACGTGCTGGACTACCGCAAGGTGCGCCAGATCATCATCAGCGAATGCACGGCCGAGCACGTGAACCTGCTGGAAACACTGATCGGCAAACTGGCCCACCGCCTGATGCAGTTGCCCGGCGTGCGAGGCGTGCGCGTCAAGATTGCGAAACTGGAAATTTTTGAAGACTGCGAAGTTGCCATCCGCATGGAAACCGGGGAGTGGTAAGCCACCCCCGCCATAGCACCAACGCAACAAGGAGAAAAGCATGAGCGCCACCTGGGTTGAAGAAGACACCCCCACCACCGAAGCGGCCGACGCTGCTGCCCAACGCGACAAAACACTCAAGATCGAGCGCGAAACCCACAAGCTGGAAAAGCGCTTGTGCCGCCAAGTGGGCCAGGCGATTGTGGACTTCAACATGATTGAAGAAGGCGACCGCGTCATGGTCTGCATGTCCGGCGGCAAAGACAGCTACGGCATGCTCGACATCCTGCTCAAAATGCAGCAGCGCGCGCCCATCAACTTCGAGATCGTGGCGGTCAACCTCGACCAAAAGCAGCCCGGCTTCCCCGACCACATCCTGCCCGAGTACCTGGCCAAGTTGGGGGTGGAATTCCACATCGAGACGCAGGACACCTACTCTATCGTCAAGCGCAACATCCCCGAAGGCAAAACCATGTGCAGCCTGTGCAGCCGCTTGCGCCGGGGCATTTTGTACAGCGTGGCGCGCAAGCTCAAGTGCAACAAACTCGCGCTGGGCCACCACCGCGACGACATGCTGCAAACGTTTTTCTTGAACATGTTTTTCGGTGGCAAGCTCAAAGGCATGCCGCCCAAACTCACCAGCGACAACGGCGAGTTTGTGGTCATCCGCCCGCTGGCGTATGTGGCAGAGAAAGACCTGGTCCGCTGGGCGGCGCACCGCCAATTCCCCATCATCCCGTGCTCGCTGTGCGGCAGCCAAACCAACCTGCAACGGGTGCAGGTCGGCAACATGCTGCGCGACTGGGAAAAGCAATACCCCGGCCGCGCGGAAACCATGTTCACCGCGTTGCAAAACGTGGTGCCCTCGCACCTGATGGACCACACCCAGCACGACTTCAAAAACATCCGCCCCACCGGCATTGCGGATGAGAATGGCGACAAGGCTTTTGACACCGAAGACTTGCCCCCCACCACGCTGCCAAACCTGGCCGGACTGCCCGGCGTGCAGGTGATAAGCCTCTAAAGCCCTGTCCCGCACAGCCCCTTAGGAGCGCACCATGCCCAACTTCCTGTCCACGCTGGCCCGCGGCCTTGCGCTGACCGCGCTGCTGGCGCTTGCCGGCTGCTCCATGCCCCGCATGATCGACAGCGATGTGCAAAGTTTTGCCGGTATGGGGCTGACCGCCAGCAACGCTGATTTCCGGTTTGAGCGCTTGCCCTCGCAGCAACAAAACCCGGACTTGCAAGACAGCGTGGAAAGCATGGCCCAAGAAGCCCTGGAGCGCATTGGCCTGCGCCGCAATGACACCACCGGCCAGTATCTGGTGATGGTCGGCCTGAGCATTGACAGTGTGCGCAACCCCCACTACCGCCCACCCCGCCCCCGCGTGGTACGCGCAGCGGATGGAACCCTGCATGAAGAGTGGCCCCTATTCCCCGCCATTGACGTGCCCTGGTACCGCCACCGCGTGCACCTGACGCTGCGTGACAGCAGCACCAGCCAAGTGGCCTACGAGACTAGCGCTGTGTTTGACGGCCCGTGGCGCGACACCCTGAACCTGGTACCCCCGATGCTGGAGGCCGCACTCCAAGACTACCCCGCCCCCGGCAAGCGCCGCGTGGCGGTAGAGCTGCCCGCACCCGGACAAGCGAGCCGCTGAATGCCTGTGACCCGCATCATTGCCGTGCGCCACGGCGAAACCGCTTGGAATGTGGACACCCGCATCCAGGGCCAACTAGACATCAGCCTGAACGAGCGCGGCCTGTGGCAGGCCGAGCGCGTGGGCCAGGCCCTGGCCGAGGAATCGATAGACCGGATTTACAGCAGCGACCTGCAACGCGCCCACACCACCGCACAGGCCATTGCCCGGCACGCTGCCCAAGCAAGTGCACGCGAGGTGCAGTTGCACACCGGCCTGCGCGAGCGCGGCTTCGGCACCTTTGAGGGCCAGACCTGGGCTGACATTGCCGAGAAATGGCCCGAGGCGTCGCGCCGCTGGAAGCAACGCGACCCCCACTTTGCCCCGCCCGGCGGCGAAACACCCACGCAACTGCTGGCCCGCGTGCAGACCACGGTGGACGACATTGCAGCGCGGCACCTCGGCGAACACATTGTGCTGGTCACCCACGGGGGCGTGCTGGACATGCTGTACCGCCTCGCCACCCGGCTGGAGTTGCATGCGCCGCGCACCTGGCACCTGGGCAACGCGGCCATCAACCGCCTGCTATGGACACCCGACGGCCTAAGCCTGGTCGGGTGGGGCGACGCGCGCCACCTCGAAGACGACCCGCTGGACGAAACCACGACCTGAGCAAACGACGATATCTGCGCGCCCTAGGGTTCCCCCCGTCGGCTTGCTGCAAAGGCTCTGCAAGAATGGGGGATGAGCAAAATCATCGTCTTCGCCACCCCCGTTTTCTTTTTTTTGATAGCGCTGGAGTTTGTCTGGAGTCGGCGCGCAGACGCTCGCGTGCCCGTCACGCGCGCCTACCGGCTGAACGACACCATCAACAGCGTCAGTCTGGGGCTACTGAGCCAAGTGGCAGGCGTGCTCACCAAAGTGCTGGCCGTGGGCATCTATGCGGTGGTGTTCGACGCAGTGGCCTTGTACCCCGACCTCGCGTTTTGGAAGACGTGGTACGGCGTGGTGGTGGCATTGGTGTTTTACGACTTTTGCTACTACTGGCTGCACCGCGCCGGCCATGTGGTGGCGCTTTTTTGGGCGGCCCATGTGGTGCACCACCAAAGCCAGCACTACAACCTCTCGACCGCCTTGCGCCAGACCAGCAGCGGCGCATTGTTCGGATGGGTGTTTTACCTGCCCATGGCGATCGCTGGGGTGCCGCCGTTGATATTCGGCATCGTGGCGCTGATCGACCTGCTGTACCAATTTTGGGTACACACCGAGCAGGTTGGCAAGCTGGGCTGGTTTGACCGGGTGTTTTGCTCGCCCAGCAACCACCGGGTGCACCACGCGGTCAACGACCCGTACATCGACAAGAACTACGGCGGCATCCTGATGCTGTGGGACCGGATGTTTGGCACCTTCCGCGAAGAAGATGAGCCCTGCGTCTATGGCACGCGTGGTGCACTCAACAGTTGGGACCCGGTGTGGGCCAATGCCGAGGTGTACTGGGGCCTGGCCAAAGACAGCTGGGCTACACGGCGCTGGATCGACAAGCTGAGGGTCTGGTTCATGCCGCCGGGCTGGCAACCGGCAGACTTGGCCGCTGCCCACCCCAAGCCTGCCTTCCGCCTGGAGCAGGTAAAGACCTTCAACCCCCCTTTAAACCGCGCCCAGCAATGGTTTGCCACCCTGCAATTTGCGGGTCTGCTGGCTGCGGTTGCTGCATTTTTGTGGGTTGCAGATGGCTTGCCCTTTGCAGACGCTGCTCTCTATGCGGCTGCCTTGTTTGCGTGCGTGTGGGCGGTAGGCCGCTTTATGCAGCATGGCCTGACCATGCTCGAAGTGTTGGCGGTAGAGGCTGCCGCCTGGGCTAGCCTGAGCGCCATTGACCTGCTGCCCGGGCACCTGCTGGCCAAGCCATTGGTGATGGCGATTTGTATGGCCCACGTTGCGGTGCGTGCTAGCTCCACAAGTGCCCGCAGCCCGTTGTTTGGCAAACCCACCCGCCTGCTGCTGGCGTCGTTGGCGTTTTCCTTGGCGGGAGATGTATTTCTGATGCTGCCGGGGGACTACTTCATCCCTGGGCTGGCAGCGTTTCTGGTAGCGCACGCCTTCTACATCGCGTTGTTCCGGCAGGATGCGCCGTGGTTTGCCAACCGGCGCGCGTTGCAAGTGGTGCTCGCCTTGGGCGCCGGGGTCTATGCCGTGCTGTGGAGCCACTTGCCCGACGTGGGCCTGCAAATCGCCGTAGCGGCATACATCACCGTGATATGCCTGATGACGTCCCAAGCCCTGGGACGAGCCCGCACACTGGGCGATGCCAATGCGCGGTGGGTGGCGCTAGGTGCCTGCATCTTCATGGCAAGTGACGCGTTGATCGCAGTCAACAAGTTCCTGATGCCGGTGCCACTGGCCTCGTTTTGGATTTTGCTGACCTACTTTGCAGCGCAACTGCTGATCGTGCACTCCGCCCATACCGCGCACAAGCCCGCCGCTTAATCCCCCAGAAGGTCCACCGCCGGTGCAGGCGGTGCGGCTACCCCCAAGTGACGATAGGCCGCCAGCGTGGCAATGCGGCCACGCGGGGTGCGCTGCAAGTAGCCCTGCTGGATCAGGTAGGGCTCGATCACGTCTTCAATCGTCTCGCGCTCTTCGCCAATGCTGGCGGCAATGTTGTCCAGCCCCACGGGGCCGCCGTCGAAGCGGTGAATCACGGCCTCCAGCAGCTTGCGGTCCATCAGGTCAAAGCCTTGTGGGTCCACATCCAGCATGGCCAACGCGCGGTTGGCCATGTCCAGGGTGATCTTGCCAGTGCCTTTGACCTCAGCAAAATCGCGCACCCGACGCAATAAGCGGTTGGCAATGCGCGGCGTGCCGCGCGAGCGGCGGGCGATCTCAAAACCACCGTCCTCGTCCATGGGCACACCCAAGAGACCCGCGCTGCGCTTGACGATGCGGGCCAGCTCCTCGTTGGTATAAAACTCCAGCCGCGCCACGATGCCAAAGCGGTCGCGCAGCGGGTTGGTCAGCATGCCAGCCCGGGTGGTGGCACCCACCAACGTGAAGGGCTGCAAATCGAGCTTGATGGAGCGGGCCGCCGGGCCTTCGCCGATCATGATGTCGATCTTGTAGTCCTCCAGCGCGGGGTACAAGATCTCCTCCACCACCGCAGATAGGCGGTGAATTTCGTCGATAAATAGAACGTCGTTCTTCTCGAGGTTGGTCAGCAGCGCGGCCAGGTCTTTGGGCTTTTCCAGCACCGGACCGGAGGTTTGTCGCAGGTTCACCCCCAGCTCGTGGGCAATGATGTGGGAGAGCGTCGTCTTGCCCAAACCGGGCGGGCCGAACAGCAGCACATGGTCTAGCGCCTCGCCGCGCTTTTTGGCAGCGCCGATGAAAATTTCCAATTGCTCACGCACCTTGGCTTGGCCCACGTACTCGTCGAGCAACTTGGGGCGCAAGGCCCGCTCCAGGGCCTCTTCACTGTGGGACACAGGCGCGGCAGACACCACCCGGGGCGCGGGCGGTGGGGGAACAGCAAAATCGTCGGTCTGAATGCTCACAGCAGCGGCCTATCCAAGCAGAAATCAAGATACATCAAGGGGGTGCCCACTATAGCGCGCAGCCTGCCGCGCTCAAGTGCAAGCGCGCTGGTGCCGATACCTACTCCAAGCCCATCCCTTGGTATGCCGCGTGGCAGGCCGGGTTGGTGCTGCCCCGTCGCTTGAAAGGCCGCGCCCTCATGCCTACTCACTCTTTATTTGCATTTCCGCGCTGGCGTGTGCACACATTGACGCTTTTGCTCCTGCTTTGGGTCGGGGGGTGTTGCACACCGGCCTGGGCCAATGATGCAGAGCCTGCACCCAAAACGGCCGGGAAAGCGCCCGCCAAACCGGCGAAAAAAGAGATGCTGGGCGAAGTGTCTGCGACCAGCGCCTCGTCTCCCCAAGAGGTGGGCGACAAACTGCGCGAAGCCTTGGGCACCGAGGTGGCAGGCAAGAAGAAGCTACTGATCGATGTGTCCAAGGTGCCCGGTAGCACCGCAGCGCCAGCGGCAACTCCAGGCGCCAAGACATCAGGGGCCAGCATGAACAGCCGCCAATACATCCAAGCGCGCGCTGCAGCAATGGCAGGACACGGCGGCGCAAGCCCCGCTGCGGCCGGTGCAGCGCCACCCGGCGCGGCCCATGGTGGCGACGTGCATTGGGGGTATGAGGGGGACATCGGCCCGCAGGCTTGGGGGCAGCTCAAGCCCGAATTCAACCTGTGCGCCATCGGCAAGCGCCAGTCCCCCATCAACATCGACGACGGAGCCACGCTGCAAGGCCCCGCTGAGCCCGTGCAGTTCAACTACGCCCCCAGCAACGGCACGGTAGTGAACAACGGCCACACAATCCAGGTGGATGTGCAGGGGGACAACAGCATCGTCGTGCGCGGCGCACGCTTTAGGTTGCTGCAGTTCCACTTTCACACGCCTTCCGAAGAGTCTGTCAACGACAAGCGCTATGCCATGGTGGCCCACTTGGTGCACAAAAACGACGAAGGCCAGCTCGCCGTGGTGGCCGTGCTGCTGGAGCCGGGCGCCGCGCCCAACCCGCTGATTGACAAGGTGTGGACCTACATGCCCCTGGATGCCGGAGACCGTGTGCGCATGCCCCGCGAGTTGCTCAACATGAACGAGCTGCTGCCCACCGACCAACGCTACTACCAATTCATGGGTTCACTGACCACGCCACCCTGCTCGGAGGGCGTGCTGTGGATGGTGCTCAAGCAAGCCATGCCCATCAGCCGCAACCAGTTGCGCTTGTTCACACAGCTCTATCCGCTCAACGCCCGCCCGGTGCAAGCGCTCAATGGGCGGCCCGTGCGCAACGCGCAGTGAAGGGAGTGCGGGCCCGGGGCTGCCCAGGGTCTACTTGGCCAGCGATTTGAGGGCCAGCTTGATACCCTCGCTCACCCCCACGTCCTTGGGCAAGGCTTTGAGTGCCGCCGCCGCCTCCTTGTCGTTGTAGCCCAGGGCCAGCAGCGCCTGCACAATGTCAGACTGCGCATCGCCCACGGCCCCCATGGGCGCGCCGATGTCCGCGCCCAGCTTGCCCTTGAGCTCCAGCAACAAGCGCTCTGCCGTTTTTTTGCCGATGCCGGGCACCTTGATCAAGCGGCCTGCCTCTTGCAGCGTGACGGCTTGCGCCAAGTCCCCCACGTCCATGCCCGACAACACCGACAGCGCCGTGCGCGGCCCTACCCCGGATATTTTGATCAGCTCGCGGAAGGCCTCGCGCTCGGTGCTGGTGGCAAAACCGTAGAGAATTTGTGCATCCTCCCGCACCACAAAGTGGGTGAGCAGCGTGACCTTGTTGCCATCCGCCGGCAGGTTGTAGAAGGTGCTCATGGGCACCTGCACTTCGTAGCCTACACCGCCACAGTCGATGATGACTTGGGGCGGATTTTTGTCGCTGACGGTGCCTGTGAGTTTGCCAATCATGGTGTGAAGAGTCCGGGGAGTGGGGAATAGGTGGCCGCTGCGGCCAACATTAGGGACAATGCAGGGGTCACGCTCTTGTGCGCCCCCCACTTGCAGTCCACCTGCTTCGCCGGATTATCAGCTTGATTCTCAAACACATCTTCACCCCGCTGAACAACACGCGTCTCTCGCACCTGTGCGGCCCAACCGACGAACACCTGCGCACCATCGAGCGCGAACTCGAGGTGCGCATTGCCCACCGCCATGAGCAGTTCAAGGTCGAAGGAGCCAAAGCCCGCGCACAGCGCGCCATGGAAATACTGCAGGCCCTGTACGAAATAGCGGCTCGGCCGATTGCGGCCTCCACCGTGCAGCTCATGCTCAGCAGCGAGGGCGATGTGGGCGACGACGGGCCCAGCCTTGCCACGCGCCGTGCCGACCTCAAGCCCCGCAGCCAGAACCAGGCGCTGTACCTGGACAACATTGCGGAGTTCGACATCACGTTTGGCATTGGCCCCGCTGGCACAGGCAAAACCTATCTGGCCGTGGCTGCGGCGGTGGACGCGTTGCAACGCAGCGCGGTGCAGCGCATTGTGCTGACCCGCCCCGCCGTGGAAGCCGGCGAGCGCCTGGGCTTTTTGCCCGGCGACCTGAACCAAAAAGTAGACCCCTATCTGCGCCCGCTGTACGACGCGCTCTACGACCTCATGGGCTACGACCAGGTGCACAAGGCCTTTGAGCGCCAGCAACTGGAAATTGCGCCATTGGCCTTCATGCGCGGGCGCACACTGAACAACGCGTTTGTGATTCTGGACGAGGCACAAAACACCACCCCCGAACAGATGAAGATGTTCCTCACGCGCGTGGGGTTTGGCACCAAGACGGTGATCACCGGCGACCTGACGCAGATCGATCTGCCCAAAGCGCAATTGAGCGGGCTGGTAGAGGCGGAGCGCGTGCTGCGCCGCACCCCGGGCATCGCCATCACCCGCCTGTCCAGCGCCGACATCGTGCGCCACCCGCTGGTGGCCCGCATCGTGGATGCGTACGAGGCGGCGCGGCTGGAAGATTTGCCCCCTATTTCGGCGAACCTCGCCATTCCCGAACCGGAACCCGAACTCCCGCGCGTGGGCCTGCCCAAGACCCGCACCCCGCGCCGCAGCTAAACCCTTTTTGCACCTCGAAGCCCATGCTCCCAGAACTCAGCCTCTCCCTGCAATTCGGCAAGATCCAAGACGCCGACACCCACCGCGAAGCCCTCAAGCGCCACAAAGTCATCCGCTGGATTCGCCACACGCTGGAGGTGGACGGCGAGATCACCGTGCGCATCGTGGATACGCTCGAAGGCCAAACCCTGAACCGCGAGTACCGCCAGAAGGACTACGCCACCAACGTGCTGACTTTCGACTACACCCAAGAGCCCGTCACCGCCGACCTGGTGCTGTGCGCGCCCGTGATTGCCAAGGAAGCCAAAGAGCAAAAGAAAACCCTGGAAGCCCACTACGCCCACATGATCGTCCACGGCACCCTGCATGCCCAAGGCTGGGACCATGAGTTGGACGAAGACGCCGAAGTAATGGAGCTGCGCGAGAGCGAGATCATGGCGCGGTTGGGGTTTAAGAACCCCTATTGATCCCTGTTGGTGGTGTGCTGGGGAGCAGCCGCCTTGGGCGCTTTGCTCCGTGTCCCCCGCGCTGCGCGCTCCTCCTTGACCTGCGCAAAACATCCAAGGCAGCTACACCTACGGGTTACTCCTTGCGAGCAAGAACCTGCGCCCCTCTATCAATCCGCATAACGCGCACCCGCAAACCGTGCGCGCTTGCGCATGCGACCGATGAGCACCAGGCCCACTGCGGCCAACACCACCAGCCCCACCATGCCAAAAGCCCAGATCACCCACAAGAGAGGAGCGACCCAACCCAAAAGCGGGGTAATCCAAGGCATAGCAACGGCAAGCAACTCCACTGACCACACGATCGTTGCGCGCACCGCCTCTGCCGTGCCTGCGTCTGTCCACAATGCAATCCATGGCGGTAGCGGCCACTGCGCGATGGTTTGAAGTCCGCCTTGCAGGTCGCCACCTTGGCCTGCTACCCAATTGGCCAAAGCAGCCGAGAGCCCGATAAAGCCGGTCCACAACAAGGCGAGAAGTAATGTTCCGATAGCGAGTGCGATTTTCATGGGCCGATTATCGGAACGTCACATGGTTTGGATGCAAGGTGCCACCGCAAGAGCCCTCTCCTACCGGGGCCTTCGCCTGATATGTGCAGCACGGTTATTGCGAATGTTTTCAGCCTATGGCGCGTACCAACAATGCGCCATGAGATTCAAAAACCATAGCAACCACTGTGGTCTTGACCAATGGTTGCTGATCTTCAAAACCCTACTTCATAGAACTCAGGCCGACCATGTTGCCCTCTGTGTCCTCCAGCAAACTAACCCAACCGAATTCGCCGATAGAAAACTTGGTACGGATCACCTTGCCGCCTGAGCTGGCGACACGAGACTCCTCTATTGAGCAGTCTTCCACACTGAGGTAAACCAATGTGCCGCCCATCCCCGGCCGCGCATAGTTGGACTTGACCAGTGCGCCGCCGGCCCCATAGGCGGCCACGTCTGTGGGAAAGCTCATCATCTGCGTTTCCCCAGTCGGATCGCCAATGGGTTCCAACTTTTGATTCAACACTCTCTCATAAAAACTGACCGCTCGATTCATGTCATGGACATAGATATCAAACCAACCCACTGCATTCGACTTTGCCATTTGGCACTCCTTTGCTAATGAAGAAGTGCTCAGTCTAGGTAGCCGTCAACAGCCTGTATTGTGTAAATCAGACATCAAACTTGTCAGTGAATTTCGCAGGGGTGTAGCCCGTCATTTTGCGGAAGGAATGGATGTAGTGCGACTGGTCTGCATACAAATCCAGGTAGTGCCGCTTGAAGGACTGCTGGATACGCAAGACCTTGAGCAGATCATGCGGAGAAAATCCTGTGGTTTGCTTGAGGGTTCGCTGCAACTGGCGCCCAGACAGGCAAGCAGCGGCTGCCATATCTGCCACGGTGCGAATGTCATCAAGCTGCGCCAATATTTTCCCGGTAACCGGGTTGCTCACCATCAATCCCGCACCAACAAACCAACGCACCAAGTCAGACATGTGTGCTTGTTTCGAAGCAAAGTCGCCAGCAAGCATGGCACGACTCCTGGCTACCAGCGGCAGGTCTCCGGCGTACGCGGTGCCTACAAACTGATGCGTAATTTCCTTCGGGTCACCCTGCCAAACGCCGGGCAACAGTTGGATGCCAACGTAGTGAAATGACTTCCCCAGGTTGAGCACCTCGTAGGTCGTTCGCAAAGCGGTGACGCCTGCTATGTCGGCATCTATCTGGTTAAACAAGATGTTCACGCAGGCGTCCGGCATGGCGTGAAGAAGAAAGTCTTCGGCAAGTACGCTTTCCGTCTTCAGCTCCCAATAGCAATGCACCAAGCTCGACAGATCCTCTGTCGGCGGGTCTACGGAGTACCGAACGTCTCCAAAAGCTTTGTCGATGCCGTCTTTGATGGGGTCATACATGGCGTTGGCACGGAGGTCTGATGTAAGAGAACTATAGACTTAGCAAGGCACGCCCAGCCCAAATCCATCAACGTGACATCTGGCATTCACACTCCTCAAGCACCGGGCTGCAAGCGCCTGCCAAAGTGAGGTCAAGGAGGAGGCCGCTGGCCGGGGGACACGAACGTCGGCAGGTGCTTGCAGCTCGGTGCGGGCATGCACCAGCAAACCCTCAAGCCATTTCAGCCCCTAGCGCCCATGGAATATGCGCAAGCAGCTACGAAATAAATAGCTTCTAGACAGCAGGCGCCACCCGCATCGGAATCGTCACTGGCCCGTCATTGACCAGCTCCACCTGCATATCCGCCGCAAAAATACCGGTCTGCACGATGGGGTGTGCCGTGCGGGCCTGGGCCACGAAGTGGTCGTACAAACGCCGTCCTTCGTCGGGCGCGGCGGCTGACTTGAAGCTAGGTCGGTTACCGCCCGAGGTGTCGGCGGCCAGCGTGAACTGGCTCACGATGAGCAGGCCGCCGTGCTGGCCCGCGCCATCCAGGTCTTGCACGCTGCGGTTCATCTTGCCATCTGCATCGCCAAAGATGCGCAGCTTGAGCAGTTTGGCCAGCAGCTTGTCGCCCTGCGCTGGCGTATCGCCCTGCTCGGCGCACACCAGCACCAGCAGGCCACGGTCAATCCGCCCCACCGTGGCCCCATCCACTACCACCTGTGCGCGGCGAACGCGCTGTACAAGGGCCAGCATCGCGCCGAATCAGGCCAGGGTCACGCGGGCAAATTTGCGCTTGCCCACTTGCAGCACATAGGTGCCCGCGCCGAGCTTCAGGCCCTTGTCGCTCACCACGTTGCTGTCCACCCGAACGCCACCACCGTCGATCAGCCGGTTGCCCTCTCCGCTGGATGCGGCCAGGTTCGCCGACTTCAGCAGCGCGGCTATGCCCACCGATGCACCGCCCTCGCCCAAGGGCAGGGTGATGTCGTCGATCTGGTCCGGAATGCCGCCCTTGCTGCGGTGGATGAAGTCTTGCTCTGCGGCATCGGCGGCGGCCGCGCTGTGAAAGCGCGCTGTGATTTCTTTGGCCAGCGCCACCTTGGCGTCTTTGGGATTGCGCCCAACGTCGACTTCGGCCTTGAGCGCGACGATCTCGGCCTCGCTCTTGAAGCTGAGCAGCGTGTACCACTTCCACATCAGCACGTCGGAGATAGACAGCACCTTGGCAAACATGGTGTTGGGCTCCTCGCTGATGCCGATGTAGTTGTTCTTGCTCTTGGACATCTTCTCGACGCCGTCCAGCCCTTCGAGCAGCGGCATGGTCAAGATGCACTGGGGCTCCTGGCCGTATTCGGCTTGCAAGGTGCGGCCCATCAGCAGATTGAACTTCTGGTCGGTACCGCCCAGCTCCAAGTCGCTTTCCAATGCCACA
>JARXAM010000116.1 GCA_029865845.1 Rhodoferax sp.
AAAATCCAAATTGTATCAAAGTGAAAATTGATAATTTGGAGTTTCATAGTTTATATCTATAATTGGGGGACATATATGAATAGAGGATTTAAGTGGAGTGCATGCAATAAGGCGATGAAAGTCATTGCGGCCTCGCTGATCGCCACCGCGACAATATGGAGCCATGCATGGGAGGCGGATGGTTTGTATGAACCAGTGGCATCCAACGACGTGGCCGTACTGTTTGCGTTTGGGCAGTCCAATAGCGTAGGACGCACAACTGAGACTGATGCTTCCCAATACACCGCCAGTGTGAACGACCATGTTTATATTGCACGCAGCGATAACCGGTTGAGATCCAAGGATCCAATCAGCTGGTCACCCTACGATCCGCGCAATAAAGATAACATCCTTGGGAGAGACGCTAGGACACTTAAATTTAATGTATCCAGCAATGCAAGTGAAAAACCACTGGCGAATACCGTTCTTTATATCGCAGATTGGTGGAGCAAAAACAGGGTTTCCTTAAATCTGCCGGATTTGTATATTGTCCATCTTGCGATAGGCGGGCAAAGTATCAACTGCAGGTCACCCGCCTGCCAGGGCGACCTTGGATACCTCAGTGACCAATGGAGTGTGGCGGTAACCAGTGCAAACTCTTTCGTCAATCCGCTTGGTGCCGCTGCAGTTCCTAAAGCCAGCGAAACTGATGTGAGTCTCTTTAATTCTGCCAGGTCATTAATCAGTAGGACGATATACTCTCTTCAGAAGCAAAATAAGCGGCCTCGTATACTGGGTGTCGATTGGAATCAGTGGGAGGGAGACTCCGGTACGTATACACATGCCTATGCATACGCAGCAAACCTGGATAAAGTAATTGCAGGCTTTAACTCGGCTGCATTTGGATCAGCGGCAGGCACCAGTACATTGCCGATATGGTTTCATTATCCGTTACGGCAATCGATCTTAAGTGAAGATGAGTTAAACAAAATAACCATTATCGAGCGTACGGTTGTCGCGAAAGCAAAAAGTAATGCAATGCATAGCGTTGTGAGTATACATACTGTACCTG
The DNA here is from genome assembly GCA_029865845.1 of Rhodoferax sp. Classification (GTDB taxonomy): domain Bacteria; phylum Pseudomonadota; class Gammaproteobacteria; order Burkholderiales; family Burkholderiaceae_C; genus Allorhodoferax. Next base: position 1,052 of record JARXAM010000116.1, read on the forward strand.
CCGGATTTAGGAGCTCACGAAATCTCTACAGTTCGAATACTACATATCAAAACAACAAATCACTTCTCGCACTGACTTGGGATGCAGGCATGTTTTCTGATACTCAGCATTACAAGCCTTATGCCATGCGAGAAATGGCATTGAAAATCAAGTCGGACTTTTTCAAGAAATCAGCTGATGGGAAAATCCGCTTCGGCGTTATTCCGCCGATTCTCTCAGAGGCTGACCTAATCAATTAATCGCCGAACCATCAACGTTCCCTGTTGACCATGGACGGGGCGCGTTGATTTATTCAGAGTACGCGGCTGTGCCGGTTCTCTGTAGAGTGAAGTGTGCTGCACATCCGGTGGTTTGCATGTTGAACGTGATAAACATAGGCATGCGATGTATCTGACATGTGCAATTGAACGTGGAAATAAAGATAAATATCTTTAATCAGACCAAGAAGTCTGAGGACTTACCCTTATATTGTTCATTGATGAACACTTGCTGATGTATCTGGAGATTTGAAATCCTAGGATGAAAAAGCTTATGGTTTATGGGACTAATAGGTAGCCGCCGTAAGTTCGAAGTCAGGAAATGAAAATCACCAGGAGATAAGCATGACAAGTTTCTCAAAGATAGCCAGATGGAAGATGATTTGCATAGGGGTCGCGACATTATTCTCTGTGTCGCTCAGCGTGGTTAGCCACGCCACAGAAGCGCGTAGTGCGTATGAGCCTATTGCTGCCGGCGATGCAGCGGTGCTATTTGTGTTTGGCCAGTCGAATAGCGTGGGTTATTCAACCGAATACAACAAGACTCGATACACTGCAGGTGTGCACAGTAAGGTGTATGTTGCACGCAGTAGCAATACAAAAGTCCGGTCTACCGAGCTAATGGAGTTTAGTGAATATAATCCGGGCCACACAGACAACATTCTTGGTAAAGATGCTAAATCCGGGAAAAGTCCCGAATCTAGCGATGCAAACGATAATCCCTTATCCAACACGCCACTTTATATCGCAGATTGGTGGCAAAAAAATTCTTCTAAGCTGAAGTTGCCACCACTTTATATTGTTCACTTGGCAGTGGGGGCGCAAAGCATCAACTGCCACACCTCTGAGTGCAGGAACGGTATTGCCTACTCCCATGATCAATGGAGCATAGCGGTCACCAGCAAGGCGGCTGACTTTGTTCTTCTCGCCGAGAACAAAGGCATGTCCCCCGCCAGTGCAACGGAGTACAGTTTATACAATTCAGCGCGGTCCCTGATTAGTCGCACCATTTATACGCTTCAGAAGCAAAATATGCGTCCTCGCATTTTGGGTATCGACTGGAATCAATGGGAGAGCGATTCGGGAACGTCGAAAGCCGCGAAAGTCTATGGAGAAAACTTGAAAAAGTTGATTGATGGTTTTCAGGAGGCAGCCTCAGGTGGAAATCCTTCTATGGATTCCATACCAGTATGGCTGTATTATCCGCTGCGGCAGACTGTGCAGAGCCAAGCGGAGTTAGACAATATGTCTACCATCGAGGCGGCGGTTACCAAGGTGGCAAACGATGACCCTAGATTCAGCATTATCAAAATACATGCCGTTCCCAATGGGTATGACAGCTACACGGATTTGTATGTCAACACCACGACAAAGAGTTTTCCCAAGAAACTTCGTGTGGATGGCGGTTTATTCGTTAACGCAAAACACTACCAGTCTTTTGCGATGCGAAGAATGGCCATTGCTATTGTTTCTGACATATTCATCAAAAATGCTGATGGAAAATCCCGCTTTGGAGTCATTCCTCCCGCCTTGTCGGCGAGTGACTTGCTGCAATAAGCGAGGGTGCGCATAGCGTCCTGCTGGCGTGGGGGGTGACTTCCACGCCAGCCCGAGGGCTTGGAAGTCACCCCCCCCCCCCACCATCTTCTTATCCCTTTACCGCGCCTGCCGTTAACCCGGTGATGATTTGCCGCGCAGCCACGAAGGTGAAGATCAGTGGCGGAATTGCGATCAGGCTGCCCATCGCCATGACGCGGCCCCAGTCCACCCCCATATCGGTGATGTAGAGCGATGCCGCTACAGGCAATGTGCGGGTTCCTCGATCGGTCAATACCAGCGCCAGGATGAATTCGTTCCAGGCGATGCGGAATGTGAATATCGATGCAGCAGCCAAGCCGGGAGCCATCAAGGGCAGCAAGACTTTGGTGAACACGCGTACAGGGCCACAGCCGTCTATGGCAGCTGCTTCCTCAAGTTCAGCGGGCACTTGCAGCACAAAACCGTACAGGAGCCAAATGGTGAATGGAAGGTTCACCGCCACGTACAGCAAAACCAAGCCCCACAAACTGTTGACCAAGTGCCATTGGTTCCAAATCATGAACACCGGAATCGCCAGCACTGCCAAAGGCACTGTGCGCAATAACAAGGTGGTGTAGGCCACCGTGGTGCGTCCCTTGAATCGAAAACGCGCCAGACCATAGGCCGCCATGCAGCCCAGTACGAGTGTGATGACCGTGGACACCAATCCCACGAACAAACTGTTCATGAGGTAGCGGTCAAACTTGTCCTCTTGCAAGACCGCGCGATAGTTCTCCAGTGTGGGGGTAAACAAAAAGTTCAGTGGGTCGGCAAAGATGTCTACCTGCTGGCGCAAGCTGGTTGCGAAAATCACCACAATGGGGGCCACGCACAGGACAGCCAAGGTGATCAACATGAGGTAGTGCAAGCTGCTGAGCAGGGGGGAACGGTGGTTCATGATGAAGGCTCCAGGGGCTCAGCGGTCGGTCTTGAGCGGGTTGGACAGGCGCAGTGCGCCCCACGACAACAAAGCCACCACCGTCAGCAGCAGGACGGATATGGCCGCAGCCACGCCCAACTGTTGTCCGATGAATGCTGTCTTGTAGATGTGCAGGGCCAAAATTTCGGTGGAGTCGCCTGGGCCGCCAAAGGTGAGCACGTACACGACTTCCAGCACTCGAAAGGCGTCAATGAGGCGCATCATCAAGGTGATTGCGATCACGTTCATGATCATGGGCAGCTTGACGCGAAAGGTCATCTGGAACCAGTTGGCCCCATCGATGCGGGAGGCCTCGATGACGGAGCCATCCACGCTGGCCAAAGCTGCCACCATCATGATGAACACAAAGGGTGTCCATTGCCAAATGTCAGCAATCACAATGGCTATGAATGCCAATGTGGGGTCTGCCAGCCAGATTTTGGGCGCAAAGTGCAGGAGCTCCAACACCGCGTTGATCAGGCCAAACTGCGCATCAAACATATAGCGCCAGGCCAGTCCGACGGCGATGGGGGCGATCATCATGGGCAAGATGAAGAGCGTGCGAAAGAATGCAGTCCCGCGCACCGGCTTTTCAAGCGCCAGCGCCAGCGCAATTCCGAGAACCATTTCGGCACTCACGCAAACCGCTGCAAAGATCAACGTGGTCCATAGTGAAGACCAGACCCGTTCTTGGCGAAAGGCGGAAACAAAGTTGTCCAGGCCAACCCACTGGGCTTCGCTCCAGGGTGTGCCCATACTCCAGTTGAAGAGTCCCAAATGAAACGCTGAAATGACCGGATAGAGGCAGGCAGCTGCCATGATGAGAAGTGCGGGCCCGATGTAAAAAGCCGGCACCCAGGGGGCTGTGCGCATGGATAGACCTCGTGTGCAATAGGTGATGGTGAATGCGTGCGGGTGGGCCGCTGCCCCAGCGCTGGCCGGGGCAGCGGCTCAGCCCTTCACACCTTGTAGCCGGCCTCGCGCATGATTTGCGTCACAGGTGCCACCAGGTCGTTGAGGGCGGCCTCGGCTGTTTTCTTGCCCGTCAGCGCCTCAGAAATCCCAACCCCCAGCGCCTGGACGTTGATCTTGTCCCACACCGCGATGATGGGGCGCCAGTCGGGGTTTGAGTATTTGAGTGCCTCTTTGAAGGTAATGAACTCCGGGTACTGGCGCACCAGTTCCACATCGGACATGGTGGAGTTACGCGTAGGCGCACCCCCCAGGCGTGTGACCGCCTTGTCCTGCTGCTTGGAGGTCAGCCACTGCATCAACAAAAATGCGGCGTCGGCATTTTTGGCATTTTTCGGAATGGCCAGACCTAGGCCACCGGACTGTGATGCGCGCCGTGTGCCCATGGGGTGCAAGGCCCAACTCACTTTGCCTGCCACCCTGGACTTGGTGGGGTCGTTCACCAAGCCCGCCAAGGAGGTGCTGTCCAGGTACATCGCTGCTTGGCCCTGCAAGAATGCGGTGTTGCTCTCGCCCTGGCCATAGCCGGGGATACCGGCGGGGCCTGTGGCCACCACTTCTTGCAAAAACTTGAGCGCTTCAACGCCGGGTTTGTCGTTGAAGCGAGGGCGCCATTGCGCATCAAACACACTGCCACCCAAGGGATTTAAGTGCAGTAGCCAGGCATGGACCGCCTGATGCCCGGCTTGTCCGCGTGACGCCAGTGCGCCTATACCTTCCTTGTCCTTGATGACGCGCAGCAGCTCACGGAATTGGCTGTAGTTCTCCGGAATCTTGAGGTTGTGCTTGGCAAAAATGTCATTGCGGTAGGCCAGCACCGACGTTTCTGCCCCATAGGGCAAACCGTACAGTTTGGCGCCCGGGCCAGCAAGGTAACCCTTGGGCCCGCCGACCATGCCCAGGTTTTCCAAGTAGATGGGGATGATGTCCTTGATGTCGTAATTGGGGTCCGCAAGCGCGGGATTTTTCAGGAAGGGTTCGAGCTCATGCACCAGGTTTTTGGACACGTACTCGGTTTTCCACATCACCACATAGCAGCACAAGTCGTAGTCGCCGGTAGACTTGGCCATTTCCAGTAGTTGCTTGTCTTTCATGCGGCCAATGGCCAAACGGTCAGTTTCGACTTTGATGCCCGTTTCTTTGGTGAACTCCGGCAAGATCTTCAGCATCGCGTCGTAGTGCGGATGCGAGGGAATGCTGATCGTCACCGTTTTTCCGGCGTACTTCGCAAACCGGTTTTGGGCGTGTGCGCTTACCCATGGGATGCTGGCTCCCACCAGTGCGGCAGAACCAGACCCGATAAATTCACGTCGTTGCATGCTGTCTCCTCAGTAAGTAATGGTCAAAAAACACAAGTGGCGCGAGAGAACAAAAACTCAGGCGCGCAGACTGCGACCTGATTCAGAATCGAACACATGCAAGTCGTCGCTTGCGAACGTCAGTCCCAACGCCTGGTGTAGCTGGGTCAATGCATTGCCGGGCAACATGGCGGATACCCGTTGTCCGCCGGGGGTTTGCAAATGCCCGACCACCTGACTTTCGGTGCCCAGGTACTCCACCACATCCACCAGCAGGGTGAATTGCGCGTGCTCCGGGCTGCACGCTTTGAGGTGTTGGGGGCGCAGGCCAATGGTGAGCCCCTGTTCTGGGTTGGGCAGCCGGTCTGCCAGCCACTGGGGTGCGGCAAAGGCAAAGCCCTCGCCACGCAACATGCACTGGCCAGCCTCTTGCGTGCAGCGCCCCTTGAAGAAGTTCATCGTCGGCATACCGATGAACCCGGCCACAAAAGCGCTGGCAGGACGGGTGAACACCTCCGTAGGGGTTCCCACCTGCTGAATCCGGCCCTTGTCAAAAATGACAATGCGTGAGGCCAGCGTCATGGCTTCTACCTGGTCGTGCGTGACGTATATCGTCGTTTTGCCCAACCGCTCGTGCAAGATGGCAAGCTCGGCCCGCATGTGGCCGCGCAATTTGGCATCCAGGTTGGACAGGGGCTCGTCAAACAAAAACACCTGGGGTTCACGCACAATGGAGCGGCCAATGGCAACGCGCTGGCGCTGTCCACCCGAGAGGTCTTTGGGCTTGCGCGCGAGCAAGTGTTCTATGTTGAGAATCTTGGCGGCGGCCGTGACTTTTTCATGCACTTCGGCGTGCGGGCGACCCGCCAGGCGCAGTGCAAACGACATGTTCTCGCCCACGTTCATGTGGGGATAAAGCGCGTAGCTTTGAAACACCATGGCGATGTCGCGGGCCATGGGGGGCAGGTGGGTGACATCCCGCCCGCCAATGCTGATGCGGCCCTCGGTCACTTCTTCGAGCCCGGCGATCATGCGCAAGGTGGTGCTCTTGCCGCAGCCGGATTCGCCCAGCAGCACAACAAACTCCCCCTCTTGAACCGATAAGTTCATTTGTTGGACGACGGTCACGTCGCCAAAGCGTTTCACCACATTGTTGATGTCTAGTCCTGCCATGAAGGTGCTCCCAAGTGAAAGTTAGTGAATTCAGGGTTGTGTGGACGGCGGGTGCCACGGGTTTTGTTGCGTGCGCCTCACCCCCCAGCCAATCGGGGGGCGTTGCATGCCCGGCAACTCCGGGCTGGTGCCCCAGATCGCCTGGTAGGTGTCGATGCAAGACCCGCGGCGTTGCAAGTACACGGCGACGCCGACCAGCAGCGCCCACCACGCGGCCAGGGCGCACACCATCCAGCGTGGGGCATCAGCGCTGACCATTCCCAGCAGGACCACCACTACGGACACCAGCACCGCCAACCAGCCCATCGATTTGTGCAGGCGCTCAAACGCTATGCGCCATGGGGTCATGTCGAAGTGGTCTCCTCGGAGTTGCACATCGGTAGGCCCCCCTTTGCTTCCGCGCACGATGCCGCCAAGCACCTGGAGCCAGCCCAACACCAAGACCAACCAACCCAAGAGGCGATGCATGCCGGTGGCACTGAAGGGGGCCGCTTCGGAGGGGCGCCAGACCAGCCACAAGCCCAGGCTCATGACCAATACCCCTGTGTATTGCAAGGTGCGATGGCCGTGCCACCACAGGGGGTTGTCCAGCTCGGCGGGCCACCGCTGGCGGGGCGTTACCTTGAAGTAGCGCGCAACCAAGGCGCCCGTGGGTAGCAAAACGCCCCACGCCAGTACCATGGCACGGGCGTGCCAGTAAACGCTGGGCGCAATGGTGTGCTCGGTGCTGCCCGATACGGAGCGGCTAAGCCACTGCATGGATTGGGCCCAGAGTTCCATGGTTGCGCTCCTGTCTCAGGCCAGCGTGTAGGCGGTCTTCACCGTGGTGAAGAACTCGGCCGCGTACCTGCCCTGCTCGCGCGGTCCGTAGCTGCTGCCCTTGCGCCCACCAAAGGGCACGTGGTAGTCCACCCCGGCGGTAGGCAGGTTCACCATCACCATGCCCGCCTGGCTGTGCCGCTTGAAGTGGGTGGCGTATTTGAGGCTGGTGGTCGCGATGCCGGCAGACAGGCCAAAGGGGGTGTCATTGGCAACCGCCAGCGCTTCGTCGTAGTCTTTGACGCGGATGACGCTGGCCACCGGACCAAATATTTCTTCGCGGTTGATACGCATGGTCGGTGTGCTGTCCACTAACAGGGCAGGTGCCATGTAAAAGCCATCGGCGTCCCGCAGGAGACGTTCACCGCCTGCGACCAGCCGTGCGCCTTCCGCTTTGCCGATGTCTACATACGACAAGTCCTGCTCCAACTGGGCGAGTGACGACACAGGGCCAATGTCGGTACCGGCTGCCAGGGCATCGCCCACTTGGATGGCAGCCATGCGCTGTTGCATGGCGTGGATGAACGACGGGTAGATTGCGTCGGTCACGATCAGGCGGCTCGATGCAGTGCAGCGCTGGCCGGTGGAATAAAAAGCGCTTTGCACACACAGCTCGACGGCGATGTTGAGATCTGCGTCGTCCAACACCACTTGGGGGTTTTTGCCGCCCATTTCCAGTTGCATTTTTTTCATGTGGCCAGCACATGCTGCTGCAATCCGCTGCCCCACACCGACCGATCCGGTAAAGCTCACTGCCGTGATGCCGGGGTGGTTGACCAGCGCGTCTCCAATGACACGGCCCGAGCCCATGACCAGGTTGAACACACCCGCAGGAATGCCACTGCGCTGGATGATGTCGGCCAGCGCCCAGGCGCAGCCAGGCACCAGGTCGGCAGGCTTCAACACCACGCAGTTGCCATAGGCCAGTGCGGGTGCGATTTTCCAGGCAGGAATGGCCAGGGGAAAGTTCCAGGGGGTGATCACCCCGATGACACCCAAAGGCTCACGGGTCACTTCCACGCCGATGCCGGGTCGCACGGAGGGCAGCGTTTCCCCCGCTAGGCGCAGGCATTCACCGGCAAAAAACTTGAAGATGTTGCCCGCACGGGCGGCCTCGCCAATGCCTTCGGCACGGGTTTTTCCCTCTTCGCGGGAGAGCAGGGTGCCCAGCTCTTCTTTGCGGGCCAGGATTTCATTGCCGATTTTGTCCAGTGCATCGGCGCGCGCCTGGATGCCGCTGATGGACCAAGCCGGAAATGCCCTTTGCGCGGCGGCCACAGCGGCCCCTAGCTGGCTGACGTCGGCTTGCGCGTATTCACCGATGACGTCGGCAAGGTTCGACGGATTGACATTGGGCACATAGCCCGTGCCGGCAAGCCACTCGCCGTTGATCAGGTTGGTGTGTTGGGGAATCATGGGTTTAGTGGCTCCAGCGAAGTACCAGTGGGTCGAGACGTCGGGCGGCATCCAACAAGCCCTTGCGGACGTCGGGATGCATCTCGGGGAAGGGGTGGCGTGGCGACTCACATGCAATGACGCCGCCCTCTTTCATGAGTGCTTTGGCTGTGAGAATTCCGCCTTGGCGGTTTTCGTAGTTGATCAGTGGCAACCACTTGGCATAGGCCTGGGTGGCCGCCTCGGTGTCGCCCTGGGTCCAGGCATCCATGATTTCGCAGATGCCATCCGGGTAGGCCCCACCGGTCATAGCGCCGGTCGCACCGGCCTGCAAGTCGGCCAGCAAGGTGATGGCTTCCTCGCCATCCCAGGGCCCTTCAATTGCCTCGCCACCCAGGCGGATCAGTTCACGAAGTTTGGAGGCAGCACCCGCCGTTTCAATTTTGAAGTACGCGACGTTGCGAATCTCCTTGGCCATGCGTGCCAGAAAGGCCGCCGATAGCTTGGTGCCGCTGACAGGCGCGTCCTGGATCATGATGGGGATATCAATCGCGTCCGACAGCCGGGCGTAGAACTCGTAGATCTTGTCTTCCTCCACCCGCAAGGTGGCCCCGTGGTAGGGGGGCATCACCATCACCATGGCCGCGCCAGCGTCCTGCGCACGGCGGCTGCGGGCGGCGCAAATGTCGGTAGAAAAATGGGTGGTGGTCACGATGACGGGCACGCGCTCCCGCACATGTTTCAAGATGGCCGTGGTCAGCACCTCGCGCTCTGCATCCGAGAGCACAAACTGCTCTGAGAAGTTCGCCAGAATGCACAGGCCCGTCGATCCGGCATCGATCATGAAGTCCACGCAACGCAACTGGCTGGTCATGTCGAGCTCACCCGACGGGGTGAACGTCGTGGGCACTACGGGGAAAACGCCGCGTAAGCGCGGGTTGGACAGGGTGTACATCGCTTACTCCGTGATGGTGAAGTGGTGGAGGTACTCTGTTTTGAGCGACAGCCCCAAGCCTGGGGTGTTGTCGTCGAGCTGCAGATAGCCGTTTTCTGCAGCAGGATCGCCGTCGAAGATGTAATAAAACAGTTCGTTGCCCACCTCCACATCGAAGATCGGGAAGTACTCGCTGATGGGGCAGTTCAAGCTGCTCATGGTGAGGTGGTAGTTGTGCATTTGCCCCGCATGCGGAATGACCGGCACGCTGTAGGCCTCACACAGCGCGTTGATCTTGTGGGCCATGGTGATGCCCCCCACCCGGTTGGTGTCGTACTGGACCACGCTCACCGCCTTGCGATCCAGCAGTTGTTTGAAGCCATAGAGACTGAACTCGTGCTCCCCCCCCGAGATGGGAATGCTGGTGAGCTGGTTGAGCTCGGCGTAGCCGTCGATGTCGTCGGCAATGACGGGCTCTTCCAGCCAGCGCGGCTGGTACTTTTCCAGCTTGGGCAGGATGCGTTTGGCGTACTCCAGGTTCCAGCCCATGTAGCACTCCAGCATCAGGTCGTTGTCATAGCCAATGACTTCGCGCACAGCCTCGACCGACTTGAGGTTTTCCACCACACCCTGTTGGCCGTGGGCTGGGCCGTATCCAAAGCGCATCTTGAAGGCCCTAAAGCCCTGGTCTTTGAACTTTTGCGCCTCTGCCTGCATCTCTCGGAGGCCGGTGCGGTAGAGCTTGCTGTAATAGCAAGGAATTTTTTCTTTGGTGCGTCCGCCCAGCAACTTGAAAACCGGTTTGTTGACGGACTTGCCCAAAATGTCCCAGATGGCAATGTCAATGGCCGAGATGGCTGCCATGCCCACCCCCTTGCGGCCCCAGGCATGGGTGGCGCGGTACATGCGTTGGTTGAGGTATTCGTAGTCCCACGGGTCTTGCCCGACGACCAGCGGCGTGAGGTATTCGTCGATGATGGCCTTGGCAATGCGCGGGGCCAAGGCTACGTTGCCCAGCCCGACTATGCCGCTGTCCGTTTCCACCTCCACCACCGTCCAGCAATGAAAGCGGAAGGTGTTCATCGTGTCGGTGCCTGCTGCGTGGTGGTTGGCCTTGTTGTCATAGACCAGGTCCATCGCGTTGGAGCAAAAGTTGCCTTGGGGTGGAACGGTCTTGCCCTTCCATTCATAGACGCGAGCGCGCACGGCGGTGATTTTCATGGTGTCCTCTCAGGTTGCTTGGGGGGTGTGTTGGGGTAGGGTGCGGCTCACGCAGGCGTTGGGTGCGTTTGCTCCGCCAGCCGGGCGGCACCCATGCGGCATGCGATGCGCAGCGCGTTGGCAGTGGCGTCCACATTGGCACGCCCCAGACCTGCGATGTCAAACGCCGTGCCATGGGCCGGGGTGGTAATGGGAATGGGCAATCCGCCCTGCACGGTCACGCCTTGGGAGAAGCCCATCAGCTTGATGGCGATTTGACCTTGGTCGTGGTACATGGTCACGATGGCGTCGAGTTCACCATCGCGAGCTTTGAGAAAAATGGTGTCCGCCGGAAAGGGGCCCAGCACCGGTATGCCCATGGCCGCCAGCTTGGCGATGGCGGGTTGAATAACGTCTATCTCTTCGCGCCCGCAGGTGCCGCCATCGCCGTTGTGCGGGTTGAAGCCCGCGACGGCCACGCGTGGTGCCGCGTTCCCGTTGCGTTGCAGTGAACGGTAGATCAGGGTCGCCGCGTCCATGATGCGCTGCTGATCCAGATACAGGGGCACGTCCTTGAGCGGTACGTGCGATGAAATCCGCGACGTCCACAGCCCATTGAGTGTGTTGAATTCGCAAAAGTAGCCCTGCACACCCAGATGCTGGGCAAAGTGGTGCAGCTCATCTTCATGCTGGAGTCCGGCCATCTTCATGGCGTGCTTGTTGAGTGGCGCAAAGGTAATGGCATCAAGGTGCCCGGCCAGTGTCGCGTCCATGCACAGGTCCAGCACCTGGAGCACCGAGGCGCCACAGGCAGCAAGGGTCTGGGCCTTGGTGACTTGGTCGGGCCGAATCGTCTGCAGTGGCAAAAAGGCTGGGGTGTTTGGATGCGGGCGTCCGCGCACCTCCGACAAGCTGGCGACGCGCTGCGTGGCAACGGTCAGGCCGGCAACGGCTTGGCCGTCTTCCCAGAGCCATTCGTCCCCGACCAGCACCACATTGGCCAGTGCCATCATGTCGTGACGCGCCAACAGCCGGGCGATCAGCTCTGGGCCAATGCCGGCGGGGTCTCCCAGCGTGACGGCAACTACGGGTAGGGGTGTGGAATGTGTCATGTGTAGTGGTCCTGTGAGGGGGGTGCGGCAACACCCCCAAAGGGTGTTGCCGCCTGGTGCCTTACTTGGCCCAGATTTTTTTGTACTCGTTGCGATAGCCGTTGTCGGGGTCAAACACGTTCTTGGGTCCGCCGTCTTTGCCCACGTTGTCTACAGTGACCAAATGCACTTTGGGGATGTAGCCTGACCAAGTCGCCTTGGAGAACGCGCGGTTGAGTTCATCGACGATTTGCCAGCCCTGCATGTTCAGTGGCTCAGGCACGGTGCCAGCCTGGTAGCGCTTGGTGCGAATGCGCTGGTAGGCGGCTTCGGAGCCATCGCCCGCAGACACGGCCTTGGGTGCGCCGTCGCCCTTCTTGCCAGCCGCTTGCAGGCTGCTGCCCATGAAGTCGAAATACAGATCATTGATCGCCAGCGAGTGGGTCCATTTGTCGCCAAAGCGCTGCAGCAACGACGTGGTCAACTGCGGCATGCGGGTGGAGCTTTCGGCAATGGGGCTGTCCTCAAAACTCAGCACTGTGCAGCCTCCGCACTTCTTGATCACCGCCTCCATCGCGCGCGCTTTGTACACGGCAATGGCGTATTGCGAGTCGGTGAAGATCACCACGCCGGCTTTGCCACCCGAGTCGGCAACCGCAGACAAGGCTGCCACTTCGGACACGTCGTCTGCTGTGGTGGTCACGTTGGCAAACAGGCCTGCTTCTGCGTTGGGTCCGGGCTTTTCACCCGAGTGCCAGCCCACCAGCGGAATGCCAGCCTTGGCCGCGTTGGCAAATGCAGCCTTTTGCTCGGTGGTGTCAAAGCCGCCCACCACGATACCGCCGGGCTTGAGGGCGAGGGCCTGGTTCAGGGCGGCGGTGCGTCCGCTTACCGAGCCTTGGCCGTCCATAACCCGCACCTTCCATCCGATGGCTGCCGCCGCTTCTTCCACGCCTTTAGAGACGCCAAGAATGCCGCCGTTCTTTAGGTCAGCCGCCACAAACACAATGGTTTTGGCAGCCACGGCCTTGGGGCCGGTGGTCGGGCCGTCCCATGTGCTCTTGGACTGGGTCGCAATCTGCACCTTCTTCTTCGCAGCGTCCAAAAATTCATCGGCCATAGCGTGGCCCGCAAAACCAGCCGCCGTGATGGCGATGGCTATCGCGCCTAAACGCGCACTGAACTTCTTCATGGTTGTCTCCTTGTTGACAATAAAGGACTACGAAACACCGCTTACCCAGCGGATGAGGGGGAATGGGGTGGGGTGTCGGACGGGGCAGGTGGTGCCACGCTCTCCAGTTGCCGCTCGGCAATACGCCGTTTGATGGAGTGGTTGCGCCGCTGCTGGGCCCAGCCCGCAATGCCAATCGACACCAACAGGGTTAGCCCGTTGAAAAGCGGTTCGACAAAAAATGCGCCGCCAAACTGCTGAATCCCGGAGATGCCGATGGCCAATATCGCCACGCCCACCAAGGTGCCCCACACGTTGACCCGTCCGGGCCGGATGGTGGTGGAGCCCAAAAACGCACCTACCAGCGCGGGCAGCAAAAACTCCAATCCAACGCTGGCTTGCCCGATTTGCAGGCGGGATGCCAGCAACACACCGGCAAAACCCGACAACATGCCCGATGCCACAAACGCACCCATCACATGCTTGCGCACGGCAATGCCGTTGAGTTGCGCGGCTTTCGGATTGGCCCCGATCACGTACAGCGCACGCCCCAGTGGGGTGAACTCGGTGATCAGCCACATGACGACGCTGATGGCCAGCACATAAAACGCCCCTATCGGCAGGCCCAAAAAGTTGCCCCCTGCGAGGTCCAAAAAGCCTTCGGGCAACTCGCCCACCACCTGCCGCCCACCGCTGTGCCACAGCGCCACCGCATAAATGACGGTGCCCGTGCCCAGCGTGGCGATGAAGGAATCGATCTGGGCCAGCTCTACCAACAAGCCGTTGAGTACGCCAAACAAGGCGGCGCAGGCAATCACGATCAGTACGGCAAAGGGCCACGGTATGCCCAAGCGCGTTTGCAGGCTGATGGCCAAGATGTGCCACAGCACAATGCCGTAGCCCACGGTGAGGTCTATCTTGCCCGTGATCATGGGAATGGTGGCTGCCAAGGCCAGTATGGCAATGACCGACTTGTCCGCCAGAATGGCCCGCAGATTGAACAGGGTGGGGAAGGTATCGGGCAGCAGCACTGCAAACAACCCAGCCAGCCCTATCGTCAGAAACACCAGCCCGTAAACCGGCGTGGCCTGGGTAATGCGCTGCATCACACCGACCGCTGCGCCGTCTACCGCAGGATCGGGTTCAAGCGCCGTGGATTTCATTGAGGTCGTCATGCGAGAGACTCCAGTTGGTTGGTGTGGGGGAGGGCTGCGGCGCTACCGCCGGCAGCTAGCTTGAGAAGGTTGCCCACCGTGATGTCGCCACCGGTCAGCTCGGCGGCAATGCGCCCGTTGCGAAACACCAGCACGCGGGTGCACACGGTGGCTACTTCTTCAAAATCGGTGGACACCACCGCCAGCGCAGTGCCTGCGTTGGCCTGGGCGCGAAGAATGTCGTAAATCTGCCGCTTGGCACCCACATCCACGCCTGCGGTGGGCTCCTCCAGCACCACCAGGTCTTTGTCCAGATTGAACCAGCGGGCCAGCACCACCTTTTGCTGGTTGCCGCCCGAGAGTTGCTGCGCCTCTGCCTGGGGAGCCGGAGGGTTGACGTCGAACAGACCGATCAGGCGCATGGCCTGTGTCCACTCGCGCTGGCCCCGGTCAAAGGCCAGGCCCCGTTCGCCCTGCAGCGATGGGTTGGGAAACAGGTTTTCCTGCACCGACATGGATGGGGCCAGGTTTTCGTCCAGCCGTTCACTGGCCACGTAGGCCACACCCGCTGCAATCGCTTGCGCGCAGTCGGTAAAGTGCACCGGTTTTCCATGCAGTTTCATCTCGCCAGCAGACAGTGGCTCGCGGCCAAACAGGGCGCGACTGATAGCCTCGTGCCCCGCCCCGCGCAGCCCGATCAGGCCTACCACCTCGCCCCGTCGAATCTGCAACGACAGTGGCCCGGCGTTGCCGCTGGCAGCGTCCACCAGCTCTAGCACCGTGGCCGCGTTGGGTTGGGGTTGGGCTTTGGCCACGGTGCCCGAGAGCGACTTGCCCACAATCAGATTCACCAGCTCGGTGGTGTCGGTTTGGCTGGTGTTTTTGATATCCACAAGCCGGCCATCCCGCATCACAGCGGCGCGGTCGGAGATCGCCATGACCTCATCCAATCGGTGCGAGACATACACCATGGCCATGCCTTCCCGGCGCAAGGTGCGCAGCACGCCAAACAGGCGCTCCACATCGGCCATGGGCAGGCTGGCCGAGGGCTCATCGAGCACCAACACTTTGGCTTGTACCTCCAAGGCCCGACCAATGGCCAGGAGCGACTTTTCGGCACGCGTGAGCGAAAAAATGCGCCTGCCAGGGTCTATGTCGCAGCCTACGCGTTGCATCACTCTGCGTGCCCGTGCGTCTGCCTCTTGCCAGTGGATCAGGCCAAAGCGCTTGGCGTAACCCATCCCCAAGGCCACGTTCTCTGACACCGTCATCCACTCCACCAGGCCCAGGTCTTGGTGGATAAATGCGACCGGTTGTTTGGAGCGGTCTGCGCTGCGCCATTGGCTCTGCGGTTGCCCCTGGAAAAAAATCTCGCCGCTATCGCAGGGGTAGATCCCTGCCAGCAGCTTGATCAGGGTGGACTTGCCCGCCCCGTTTTCCCCCAGCAAAGCGAGGATCTCCCCGGCATGCACGTCCAAGCTTATGTTGCCCACGGCTTGGGTGCCGCCAAAGCGCTTGTTGACGCCTTGGAATGCGAGTACAGGCCCGCTCACAGCATCACCACCATGGAAACATCGGGTTCTTTTTGGGTAGCGATGTAGCGCAGTACTTTGAGCTCTGCGGTGTCCAGCACGGCGACCCGGTCGGAATCCAGTGACACGAAAGCCAGCGCTTGGGTTGGGTGCATGCTCATGGCGATGCAGCGCCCCCCCAGAGGGAGGTATGCCACCTCACCCAAATGGTTGGGGTCCACCACCGACAAGGACCGGTCGCCGTAGTTGCTGGTAAACAGCCGTCCGTCGGCTGCGCGGTAAATGCGCGTCACATCGTCCCGCGAAGGGGCGCTGCGTTGCACTGTCATGCTCAGGGTGTCTATGGCGCACAGCGTGTTGCTCCAGCGGTTGCTGACAAACAAGGTTTGCTCGTCGGCACTCAGGCAATAGCCCTCTGGTTTTTGTCCTGGGTGGCAGGCCAGGGGGGCAAACAAGGGGTCCCAGGGCTTGACTTTGGTGACCGTGTGGCTGAGCAGGTTCATGCAGTAGGCGGTCTGCCCATCACGTGTCAGCGCAAACAAATGGCTCTTGATGCCGCCAGAGGGCACCGCCCTGCGCGCGGCGGTGTCGGTGTCGGGTTGGTCCAACACCAGCAGGGTGGACTGGGCCTCGCTGAGCGCATACAGCCGGTCGTGCTGGTCCATTTGCAGCCCGTGAATCCGGTTGAAAGGCGACAGGTCTATTGACCGTACCAGTTTGGGCGAACGAATGTCAATTTGCAACAACGAGTGCCCGCCGGCCCCGGTGTGGCCTGACGTTTCCACCCCGTAATGGCCCACGTAGGCGTAGCGCTGTGCCGCATCGGTCACAAATTCGTGGGGAAAGTCGGGCAAGGGCAAGGAATGCAGCCTCTCGCCGCTTGCAATGTCATACCAGCTAAAGCAG
Source organism: Rhodoferax sp. (assembly GCA_029865845.1). Classification (GTDB taxonomy): domain Bacteria; phylum Pseudomonadota; class Gammaproteobacteria; order Burkholderiales; family Burkholderiaceae_C; genus Allorhodoferax. The sequence goes on from JARXAM010000116.1 coordinate 17,451, forward strand.
TGTGAACACTTCTCTACCAACAACAGCGTTTCTCGAGCCATGGTGCGCCTTACAAAAGGTTAAGGAACCTGAATGCCACGGGCATTCAGACGGATGCGATAGAGGGACGTGGTCGCGCAGATATACAGCTCGTTGCGTTGCGCACCGCCAAAAGTCAGGTTGCCCACCTTTTCTGGCACAAACACCTTGGCCAGCAAGGTGCCGTCGGGGTGATAAACCTGCACGCTGTCTTGGCTGCTGGTGTACACCCAGCCCCTGCGGTCTATACGAAAGCCATCGGAGAGTCCTGGTGTTATCACTGCAAATACGCGGGGGTTGGACAGTGCCTGCCCGTCGACGACGTCAAAGCAGGCAATGTGGTGATGCCCCGCACCGTTGGGGGCCAGCGCTGCCGAGGTGTCTGACACGTAGAGCAAGGATTCGTCGGGCGAAAACGCCAGCCCGTTGGGCTCTTCCACCCAGGTGCTCACGCTGCTTAAAGTGCGGGTACGCGGGTCAAACCGAAACACATGGTTGTCGCCCAGTTCCGACTCCGCCTGGTGGCCTTCGTGGTTGGAGGCAATGCCATAGGGTGGGTCGGTGAACCAGATGGTGCCATCGCTTTTCACCACCACGTCGTTGGGGGAGTTCAGGCGCTTGCCCTCCCAGCGGTCTACCACCACCTCATCGCGCGCTGCGCCGGGGCCGCAGGGGTTTATCGTGCGCATGATGGCCCTGAGCCCGTGCGAGCAATGCAGCAGTGAGCCGTCGGCTTCCCGGTAATGCCCGTTGGTGAATTCGACCTGGTCGCGCCACACCGACGTCCCATCGGTGGGGTGCCAGCGCATCATCCGGTTGTTGGGAATGTCGCTCCACAGCACGCTGTGGTCTTCCGACATCCAGATAGGGCCTTCGCTCCACGCCGCGCCAGTGGCAAGGCGCTCCAACACCGCACCGTCGTCCAGCAAGTGAGTGGCCCGTCGGTCCAAAATGAGCGCGGTGCCTAGCATCAGTTCGCCATTTCTTGGAGGGTGGTGGTTTTCACCTGTTCCAAATGCGACCGCATGGCCCCCACCGCAATGTCGGGGTTGCGTGTTTTCAAGGCCTCCACAATCTTGCGGTGGTCGTCCACACTGTGGCGGATGGCACCAGGGCGCTGCAGCGCCCGGCGGCGATATTCCAGCGCGTAGTCATAAAAATCCGACACCACATCCACCAGCAAGGAGTTGCCGCAGGCACGGTACAGAGTGACGTGGAATTCGCGGTCGGAAATCTGAAAACCTACTGGGTCTTGTTGCATGGTTTCTTGGTCTCTGACCAGTTCTGCCAGGCGCGCCAACTCGTTGTCCCCAATCCTTTGCGCGGCCAGCCAAATAACCTGCAACTCCACCGCCGCGCGGGCCTCGGTTACTTCTTCAAAGCTCCGGTCTTTCAGGTTGCCCAAGGTACTCACCGACTCGTGCATGGGTAGCAGGCCCGGCCCCAGCACGCGGGTCCGGGAGCCCTGGCTGACTTCCACCATGCGGCGGGCATGCAAGACGCCGATAGCCGCCCGCACCGTCTCGCGCGACACCTCCAGGGTAGTGGCCAGCGTGCGCTCAGACGGCAGCTCATCACCGGCGCGCAGCAGCCCAGAGTGAATCATGTAGGCCAACTTGTCGCTGATCTGCTCTTTGACGGTGCGCTTGCTCACACGACCGTGTTCGCCGGGGATGCGATCAATAAGTTCCATAAGGTGGTAGATATCGGTGACTGGTAAACTGGTAGATCCATCGTACCAGTGGATTTGAACTAAGCAATACAGGGTTTTCCCGCATGGTTTGTGGATGGACATCCATCGCTACCATCTGTGCTCGTCACCAAGAGGATGCTTCAACAAGGGCATGCTTGCCACGCACTCAGCCGGTGTAGGGGCGTCGGCCAGGGTTGATCTGGCAACACCTTGCCGTATGCACCGGCAGCGAAGGATTGCCAGTCGCGGTTATGCGTGCTTAGGTTCTCCCGCCTCGCCAATTTTTGCGGTTAGCATGCCCCCGGTCTCGATAGCCCGCGTCGGCGGGCGGCTGGGAGCGCACATTTTCTTTTAGAGGTCTTTTTTGAGCACGTTTACCCAAGTCATTTTGTTCACTGACACCGATGGCTTTGCCAAGTTCCGTGAGGAGACGATTTCTCTGGACCATGGCAATCCACAGTCCGTGTTGTCCCAGGTGTTTGCGTCAGGGGGGTATCAATTTCGCACCAGCCCGGTGGGGTTTCGCAGCGCGTTTCATTGCTCGGGGCACACGCAGTGGTGCTTTATCTTGCAAGGGCAGATGGAGATTGGGGTGCACGGCGGATCGCGCGTGTTTGGGCCGGGGCAGCACTTTTACTCAGCGGACTTGCTGCCCGAGGGCGCGACGTTTGACCCTGCTATCCACGGCCACTGGAGCCGCCAGGTCGGCGACCAGCCCTTGGTGACCTTGTTTGTGCGGGGCTAAGCTTGCCCTGCGCGCGCTGCGGCACCTTGCAGCGCGCCCGACAAAAGGTGCCGCACGCCGGGCTGGCCGGTGTGGACGGCTTGCACCAGGCCAGCGGCGACATCCTCTGCCCGCACCGGCAGGTAGTGGGTGGGGATCAGCGGTCCCAGCAGCTTGCTTACCCACAGCCCGATATGTTCGCCCGGCCGCACCGGCTGGTTGAGCGGGCCGCGGTCTCCCACCAACAGCGAGGGCCGCACAATGTTGACGCTGGGGTACCCCAGATTGGCCACTGCGTGCTCCACCTCGCCTTTGACACGGTTGTAAAACATGCGGGAAGTGGCATCTGCCCCCATGGCACTTACCAAGCCCAGTCGGGTGGCGCCGTGTGTCCGCCCCCAGCGCGCCACCGCGAGCACCGCGTCATAGTCCACCGCGCGAAACGCCGCTTGGCTGCCCGCTATCTTGATGGTGGTGCCCAGACAAATAAAAACATCGTCGATCTGCGGTAGCGCGGGGAGCGCCGCAAAGTCGACGATGTGTTGGGAGAGCTTCGGGTACGTCAAGGGCAGCAGGCGCCGCCCCAGACTGTGTACCGTGCGGGTGCGTTTATCGGCTAGAAGAGCCGCCAGAACCGCGCGGCCCACGAGGCCCGTTGCCCCCGCGACCACCGCCACCCGGACGTCCGCCGCCGCCAAATCCCCCTCCGCCACCACCGTATCCACCGCCATTGCCGCCTCCTGTGCGGCCACCGCCGCCAAAGCCACCACCGCCCCCGCGGCGGGCGCCGCGACTGGCCATCATATCGACGCTAGTGCGCATGGGGTCTGGCTGTGCAGTTGATACCCGTGGGGCACGGCCTTCGTGGGTGAAGCCTGCGGGTGGCTGGTATTCGGCGTTGCCACTGTCTCGGCGCGGGCCACGGCCTTGCGCGGGACGTGGGCCTTGGGAACGGGGCGGTTGAAATTCGCCGCTGCGGTCGGGGCCTCGGCCTCCACCGCTATTGGCACGGGGGCCTTGACCGCCCCGGCCTCCACCCCCTTGGCCGCCGCCTGCGTTGCCACTGCGGCCACCGCCTTGGGCGGCCTTGTTGTCGCGCACGCGTTGCAGCATTTCGCTGCGGGCCGCTTTGGCGGCTGCTTGCATCACATCCCGGCTGGGCGGCTTGCCCGCGCCGCCCCAGATGGTCTGGCGACCCATGGCGATGGGCTCGGCCTTTTCATCTGCCTCGGGGCCAAAGCCTTCTACGACCTTTACATCAATTTTTTGCTTAGTGAAGCGCTCAATGTCTTGCATGAAGCCCTCTTCGTCCAAGCACACCAGGTTAACTGCCGCGCCATCGGCACCAGCGCGTCCGGTGCGCCCGATGCGGTGCACATAGTCTTCACTGACATTGGGGATTTCGTAGTTCACCACGTGGGGCAGGTCGTCAATGTCGATGCCACGGGCGGCAATGTCGGTGGCGACCAGGGCGCGCACCTCACCACTTTTAAAGCCAGACAGGGCTTGCGTGCGTGCGGCCTGGCTCTTGTTGCCATGCAAGGCCATGGCGGTAATGCCGTTTTTTTCCAGAAACTCGGCCACGTTGTTAGCGCCGAACTTGGTGCGGGTGAACACCAACACCTGGCTCCAGTTTTGCTCGTTGATGATGTGAGCGAGCAGGGCCTTTTTCTTGCCGCGGCCCACGGGGTGGATCACCTGCGTGATGCGCTGCACGGTGGTGTTGCGCGGGGTGACTTGCACACTTTGCGGGTTCTTGAGCAGGCCGTTGGCCAGTTCGCGGATTTCGTCGCTGAAGGTGGCCGAGAACAGCAGGCTTTGCTTTTCCTTGGGCACCAGCGCCAGCACTTTTTTGACGTCATGGATGAAGCCCATGTCGAGCATGCGGTCAGCTTCGTCGAGCACCAGCATTTGTACCTGGCCCAGGTCCAACATGCCTTGTTGGGCCAAGTCCAGCAGACGACCGGGGGTGGCCACCAAGATGTCTACGCCTTTTTTGACCTTGGCAATCTGCGGGTTCATGCCCACGCCACCGAAGACGACGGTGGAGCTCAGCTGCAGGTACTTGCCGTACTGGCGCACGGATTCTTCTACTTGGGCAGCGAGTTCGCGGGTGGGGGTCAACACCAGTGCGCGGATGCCGGTGCCGCCGAATTTGTTTTGCGCGCTGCGGCTCATGGATAGGCGGTGCAGCAAGGGCAAGGTGAAAGCCGCCGTTTTGCCAGTGCCAGTTTGGGCGCCGCCCAGCAGGTCGTGGCCCTCCAGCACCAGTGGAATGGCCTGCGCCTGAATGGCAGTGGGCGTTTCGTAGCCTTGTTCGCGCACGGCCTTCACGATGGCGGGAGCCAGCTTCAATTCTTCAAAGTTCATGGATCGTTGCGCCCGTCCGGGGCGCTTAGGGGTCGGCCGTTCTACTGGCACGCGGCGCAGCAGTCAGTCAAAGGCAGATGGATTCAAAAACGGGACCTCGGCGTTCGCCAGATCCCCAGCATGGTGCCGGTATCGCGGGCAACTGAAAGCCGCAATGGGGGCTATTGTCGCATGCTTGCCCTACTAGGGGACGGGGCCGGTCGGGTGCCGCGGGCATGCGACGCGTATAGACGAAAAGGCATGTGCGCGGGCGGCGGTGCAGTCGATAATAGAGTTTTCGCAGAATCACTACAAAACCCATGGCCCAATACGTTTTCTCCATGAACCGCGTCGGCAAGATCGTGCCGCCCAAGCGGCACATTCTCAAAGACATTTCCCTCTCGTTCTTCCCTGGCGCCAAGATCGGTGTGTTGGGGACCAACGGTTCCGGCAAGTCCACGCTGCTCAAGATCATGGCAGGTGTGGACAAGGAAATTGAGGGCGAAGCCATCCCCATGGCCGGCCTGAACATTGGCTACCTGCCCCAAGAGCCCCAGTTGGACCCGAGCCACACCGTGCGCGAAGCCGTGGAAAGCGGCATGGGCAACGTGTTTGCCGCCAAAGCCCGCTTGGAAGAGGTGTACACCGCCTACGGTGCGGAAGACGCAGACTTTGATGCGCTGGCCGCGGAGCAAGCAGAGTTGGAGGCCATCATCGCCACCGCCGGCACGGACTCCGAGCACCAGCTCGAAATCGCCGCCGACGCGCTGCGCCTGCCTCCGTGGGATGCCAACATCGGCGTGCTCTCGGGCGGTGAAAAGCGCCGCGTGGCACTGTGCCGTTTGCTGCTCTCCAAGCCCGACATGTTGTTGCTGGACGAACCCACCAACCACTTGGACGCCGAGTCGGTGGACTGGCTGGAGCAGTTTCTGCAGCGCTATTCCGGCACGGTGGTGGCCATCACCCACGACCGCTATTTTCTGGACAACGCGGCAGAGTGGATTTTGGAGCTGGACCGTGGCTCCGGCATTCCGTACAAGGGCAACTATTCCGATTGGCTGACCCAGAAGGGTGCCCGTTTGGAGGCCGAGCAAAAGGGTGAAGAAGCCCGCGCCAAGGCCCTGAAGAAGGAGTTGGAATGGTCGCGCCAGAACCCTAAGGCGCGCCAAGCCAAGAGCAAGGCCCGCCTGGCCCGCTTTGAAGAATTGAGCGACTACGAATACCAAAAGCGCAACGAAACCAACGAGATCTTTATCCCCGTGGCCGACCGCTTGGGTAGCCAAGTGATCGAGTTCAAAGGGGTGAGCAAGTCCTTTGGCGACCGCGTGCTGATCGACAACCTGAGCTTCAACATTCCCGCCGGCGCGATTGTCGGCATCATCGGCCCCAACGGGGCCGGTAAATCGACCTTGTTCAAGCTGATCGCGGGCCGCGAAAAGCCGGACTCCGGCGAAGTCGTTATCGGCTCCACCGTCAAGATGGCATTTGTGGACCAGCACCGTGACGCGCTGTCGGATGACAAGACGGTGTGGGAAGACGTCTCCGGTGGTCTCGACATCCTGAATGTGGGCAAGTTCCAGATGGCCAGCCGCGCCTACTGTGGTCGCTTCAACTTCAACGGGGGTGACCAGCAGAAAAAAGTGGGCATGCTGTCCGGCGGAGAGCGCGGACGTTTGCATCTGGCAAAGACATTGATCGCAGGCGGGAATGTGCTGATGCTGGACGAGCCGTCCAACGATTTGGACGTGGAAACCTTGCGCGCGCTAGAAGATGCCTTGCTCGAATTCGCCGGCACCATGCTGGTGATTTCCCACGATCGATGGTTCTTAGACCGTATTGCCACCCACATCCTGGCCGCAGAAGGCGACAGCCAGTGGACCTTCTTTGACGGTAACTACCAAGAGTATGAAGCCGACAAGAAGAAACGCCTGGGCGAAGAGGGCGCCAAGCCCAAGCGCGTGCGTTACAAGGCGCTGAAGTAAGTTTTGCGCCGCAGCGCGTAACCATGCAAGAGGCAGATTCGCGGTATTCCGCACCCTACCAAGCCACCATTCGTGATGCCGTCGCGGCGGCGGCGGACATCATGGTGCGGTTGATCGCGCCCCTGCGGCGAGAGTTGCATGCGCGTGAGTCGGCTTCGCGTGATGCGCGCGAGCGGGCGTTGCATGCCGATGCCTTGCGCGCACTGCATCGCTGCGAACCGGACTTGTGCAAAGGGTTTGGGCTTGCCTTGTCGGAGCAAATTGCCCGCAGCCAAGATGGGGGCAAGTCGGCACCGGAATTTGCGCAACTGGCGTTCGAGCGTTTGGAGTTGATGGGCGAGGTGCAATTGCAGCAAAGCGTGAACATGGCACGCATGCAACAAGTGGCCTTACTCGCCTCGGAGGCCAGCCTTGCCGAACTCGCCCCACTGGTGTGCTCCACCTTGGGCCTGACGGCGGTTCGGCCCGAGCGCAATCCCTTGCGCCCGGAGGTGTACCTCTGCGCGCTGCGCAACGCGGTAGAGCGTGTGGCTGCACCCCATGGCATGCGCCAGGACTGGTTTTCCACGATGGGGCAAGCATTGGGGCCAGAACTCCATACAGAGTTTGAGCGCCTTGCTGCCAATTTGCGCGCACAGGGGGTAGAGGAAGCCGATTACACGGTGACCCTGGCCGCGAACGCACCGCGCAGCCCCGGCGCAGGTAAGTTGCGCGCTGGCGCTGCGAGCGCAAGTCCCGCCGTTGTGCGCGATGGCGCACCTGCAAGCGCCTTGCGTGAAGCCTCCATTGCGCGGGAGCGCAAGTCCATGCAAGCCGCGCAAGACCCGGCCTTGCTGACCTTGGACCGTTTACGCAAGTTGTTGGTTGGGGAATTGGAGCCTGAGCCATCCGCAGGCCGACTGGCCGCATTCGGCAAGCACTTTGCCTCTGAATTTGAAGGTGCCTCTGGGGGCGGTGCTCCCGCGTTTGACGTGCAGACTGACTTTGTGGCCACCGTCCCGGCGGCTTTCGAGGCCTTGAAAGAAATGCAGCAGGTGGACCGCGTGGTGCAAAGGGTGGCCCAGCGCATCAACGGTGTGCCCTCGCCTGACCTGCCGCACCACGTTCAAGCCGCGCGGGAAGACCTGCGGATGAGTGCGGTGGGCGTGGCACAGGCCTTGAGCCTCGAAGTGGTGAGTCTGATGGTGGACAACATCGCCAAAGACCCACGCTTGCTGCCGCCGGTGCAAGCCTTGGTGCGGGAATTGGAGCCCCCGCTCATGCGCATTGCGTTGGCAGACCCCCGATTTTTTACCCATAAGCAACATCCTGCTAGGCTGCTGGTGCAGGAAATCACGCATCGCAGCTTTGCCTATGCGCACACGCAAAGCGCTGGTTTTGCCCACTTTGTGCGGCATATGCAGTCGCTGATCCGGCCCTTGGTGGGAGCGCAGTCTTTGGTGCCCGAGGTGTTTGCAGATGCGCTGCTTGCGCTGCAAACGCTGGATGACGGCCCCGATCAGGACCGTCTGCAAGCCCGTAACAATGTGGTTAAAACCTTGGAAAAGGTAGAGCAGCGCAACGTGTTGGCCGAGAAGATTGCGCGCGACATTGCTGCTAACCCCAACGTGGCCCAAGTGCCCGAAAGCGTCGTCTCTTTTTTATGTGGTCCATGGGCCCAGGTGGTGGCACAGGCACGGCTCATGGGGCCCAGTGGCCAAGCGGTGGCAGACAAATACCATGCGCTGGTGTCGGCCTTGCTGTGGAGCACCCATCCCGAGCTTGCCGGGCAAGACCTGGGCAAGCTGACCAAGGTGGTGCCGTTGCTGCTGTCCACCTTGCGCGAAGGGTTGGAGACCATTCAATACCCGCAAAGCGAAACCAGTGTGTTTTTGGAGGCATTGATGGGCATGCACCAATCGGTGTTCCGCAGCCAAAGGCGTGATGCCCCTGCCCATGTACTGCAATCCGCACAGCCTGTGCGGCAGGCTCCGCCCGTGCCCCTGCAGGCTGCCCATACGGTGGCCGATGGCAACCCCTGGATCGCCCCGACGGAGGCGCACGACTCCAATTTTGTAGACCTTCCCAACCTTGATGCCGCCGGTGCGACGCTACCCCACGCCCGCCCGCCAAAGGCAGGCGTCGAGCCGGCGGCTGTGGAAAGCCAGTTGGTTCTTGGTTCATGGATTGAGCTGGCGACCCAAGGGCAGTGGATGCGCACCCGGTTGACGTGGTCCAGCCCTCACGGCAGTTTGTTTCTGTTCACCAATGCCGAAGGCGCGACCCAGTCGATGACCCTCCGCACCTACGACAAGCTGCTGCAGGCCGACCAACTGCGGCATCTGCCTACCCCGGGGGTGGTGGATGATGCCCTGGACGCGGTGGCACAGCAGGCCATGATGAACAGCCTAGGCATGCGGTCGTAGCGCCATGCGTGGCTGGCCCCCCTATCGCGCAGTAGTGTGTATGAGTCCGCTACGCCGTGCGATGCGTAGCAAAGGCACCATTGTGGTAAAGCAAGGCCGGGGCGTGTGCGCTGTGCGCGCAGCGCTCCACTTCGCCTACGAAGATGACGTGATCGCCCTCCGGGTATTGGCTGCGATTGAAGCATTCAAAATGGGCTGCAGCTCCCACTAGCAGCGGGGCACCGTGGACGCCCGTGGCGAACTGAACCCCCGCAAACCTGTCGGTCTTCCGGTTTGCAAATTGCAGGGCCAAGGCTTGCTGGTCTGCCGCCAACACATTGATGGCGTAGTGGCTTGCCTGACGAAATGCGGTCAGCGTACCGGCCTTGCGCGCAAGGCTCCACAGCACCAAAGGTGGCGTGAGGGATACCGAGTTGAACGAACTGACGGTCAGGCCCACCAACGCACCGTCGGGGGTGCGAGCGGTGACAACTGTCACCCCGGTGGGGAACATGCCCAAGGCCTGTCGGAACTGTTGGTCGGAAAAGTCGGGGGAGATGGCGCTAAGCGCCGTGGACTGGAAAAGCATGGACCGAATTTAACGCGCTTTGGCCGTCCACGGTGTCGCGCACCAAAAGAACCCCACGGTGCCGCCCCCTACAATGCGCTGTATGAATTGGCATTCGATGTTAGGCGCGCTGATGGGCATGTGCGCGGTTGCAAGTGGCGCACAACCTTTGCGGGTGTGCACCGACTATGCCGCCAAGTTACCGAATGTTTCCGTCAGCATGTGCGCTGCGGCAGGGTTGCAAGACATGCAGGCACGGTCCAGTCAGGGGCGCGTGTTGTGGGGGCGCGATGTGGCTGTGGAGCGAGCGGACATCCGGGTGCTGGTGATAGGCGGAATCCATGGCGATGAGATGTCCTCATCCTCGCTGGTTTACCACTGGCTGGAGCTTGCATCTACGCCGCCGGCAGACGCACCATTGCGTATCCACTGGCGATTTATTCCCAGCGTGAATCCTGATGGCTTGTTTGCCAAACCCGCTCGGCGCACCAATGCCAACGGTGTGGATTTGAATCGGAATTTCCCTACGCCCCATTGGGCACGCGATGCCAAAAACTACTGGGAGCAGCGTACCCGCCGCGATCCGCGGCGCTGGCCGGGCAACAAGCCAGAGTCGGAGCCAGAGTCCCGGTTTGTGTTGCAGCAAATGGACGGCTTCAAGCCCAACCTGATTGTCAGTGTGCATGCTCCCTACGGGGTGCTGGACTTCGATGGCCCGTCGGTGCCACCCAGCAAGCTCGGCCGCCTGTATCTGGACCAGGTTGGTATTTTCCCCGGATCGCTGGGCAACTATGCCGGCGTGCACCGGCGTATTCCAGTGGTCACCATTGAATTGCCGCATGCAGGCCGCTTGCCGCAGGCCGCGGAGGTACGCCAGATGTGGATAGATTTGCTGCGGTGGACCCATGAGCGCATTGGGCCCGCCGCAGCCTCGGCGTCCTTGCCCTGAATCAGCCTGAGGGGTCGCTGGAAACGCGGAGTGCCGCTTTGTCGGCCCACAGTTGCAGGCTGTTCACCAGATCGCGCTGGCTGAAGGAGCAACTTTCCTCATTGAACAGGGCGCTGGACTCCAAGCGGTCCATCAATTGGTGCAGCACTTCGGTAAACTTCTCTGGCAGCGCGGCGAGCAAATCGCTCTGGCCGCGTGCCAATTCTGACAATCCATGGGCAGTCAATTCGCCCGCCCGGAATCGCGCCAAGGCGTCTTGAAACCCTTGGAGTTGCGCATGCGCGGAATGGGCGGCTGACTGCATCGTCTTTAGTGGCCCAGGATCTTGGACAAGAAGTCGCGGCTGCGCTCGTTCTGCGGGTTGTTGAAGAACTCGTGGGGCGTGTTCTGCTCCACGATCTGGCCTTGGTCCATGAAGATCACGCGGTCAGCCACCGCCTTGGCAAAGCCCATTTCGTGGGTCACGCAGATCATGGTGATGCCTTGGCTGGCCATCTCGATCATCACGTCCAGCACTTCCTTGATCATTTCTGGGTCGAGCGCCGAGGTGGGCTCGTCGAACAGCATGATCTTGGGCTTGAGGCACAACGCGCGGGCAATCGCCACGCGCTGCTGCTGACCACCGGAGAGTTGCAACGGGTACTTGTTGGCCTGGTTGGCAATGCGCACGCGCTCCAGCTGGACCATGGCTTTTTCTTCAGCCTCTTTTTTGGGCATTTTGCCGACCCACATCGGCGAGAGCGTCAGGTTTTCCAGCACCGTGAGGTGCGGAAACAGGTTGAACTGCTGGAACACCATGCCGACTTTCTTGCGCACGTCGTCAATGGCTTTCACATCGTCGGTCAGTTCCACGCCGTCCACGATCAGGTTACCCTGCTGGTGCTCTTCGAGTCGGTTGATGCAGCGGATCATGGTGGACTTGCCGGAGCCGGAGGGGCCGCACACCACAATGCGTTCGCCCTTGGTGACAGTCAGGTCAATGTCGCGCAGTACGTGGAAGTTATTGCCGTACCACTTGTTGACTTTGTTGAAGGTGATGATGGGTTCAGACATATTCGTTCCTTAGCGGAGTTTGCTCTTGTTGACTTGCTTTTCGATCCACAGGCTGTAGCGCGACATGGAGAAGCAAAAACCGAAGTAAATCAGGGCGATGAAGAGATAGCCTTCAATCTTGTAGGGGCGCCAGTCGGCGTCCGAGTTGAGTGCCAAGCTCATGGAACCGGTGAGCTCGTACAAGCTCACGATGGTCACCAGCGAGGTGTCCTTGAAGGTGGAGATGAAGTTGTTCATGATGCCGGGCACCACCATGGACAGTGCCTGAGGCAATACGATCTTGCGCTGCGTTTGCCAGTAGCTTAGGCCCAGTGTGGCGGCTGCCTCAATCTGGCCCTTGGGCACGGCTTGCAGGCCCCCGCGTATCACCTCTGCCATGTAGGCCGCAGCAAACAGGGTGATACCTGCGAGCACGCGCACCAGCACGTCGATGTTGAAGCCCTGGGGCATCAGCAGGGGGAACATGAACGAGGCCATGAACAGCACGGAGATGAGTGGTACGCCGCGGATCAACTCGACATAGACCGTGCACAGGGACCGGATGGCAGGCAGCGTGGAGCGGCGCCCCAATGCGATCAGCAAGGCCAGCGGAAAAGCCATGGCCATGGACAGTGAGGACAGCAACAGCGTCAAGGGCAGGCCGCCCCAGCGGTCTGTGTCGACCTTGGTCATGCCCAACACACCACCGGACATTAGCACGAAGAAGCTGCCGAGGACCACAACCCAGGCCAGCCCCAACCACGCCTTCCAGAACATCCGCATGCAACTTGCCACCAGCAGAGTACACAGCGCCAGCGTGGCAATCAGTGGACGCCATTGTTCTTCGAACGGGAAGCGCCCAAAGATGATGATGCGGAACTTCTCCACAATCACCCCCCAGCAGGCGCCCGCACCGTCTGCGTGGCAGGCCTCGACCTGCGGGAGCCAGACGGCCTGAATCAGCGCCCAGTTGATGAGGCGCGGCAGAATCGCCAGCAACACGGCACCGATGACCAGTGTTCCTAGCGTGGTCTTCCAGTCGCCAAAAAGGTTGAATCGAATCCAGGCCGCCAGCCCTTCGGTCTTGACCGGTGCCGGACGGGCGTCAATAGGTTGGAATGTAGTTGCGCTCATGTGCGTCCCTTAACGTTCTTGGATGGCAGAGCGGTTGTTGTACCAATTCATCATGATCGACGTGAACAGCGACGTGCTCAGGTACACCAGCATGATGATGGCAATGCACTCGACGGCGCGCCCGGTCTGGTTGATGGCGGTATTGGCAATGGACACCACATCGGGGTAGCCAATCGCCACGGCCAAGGACGAATTCTTGGTCAGGTTCAGGTACTGGTTGGTTACCGGCGGGATGATCACCCGCAGGGCCTGTGGCAGCATGACCAGGCGCATGGTTTGGCCCCGGCTCAGGCCTAGCGCCGCGGCTGCTTCCGATTGGCCAAGTGCAACCGACTGAATGCCACCGCGCACCACTTCGGATACAAAGGCTGCGGTGTAGATGGTCAGACCCAAGAGCACGGACAGGTATTCAGGGGTCAACGCCCCCCCGTTCTCGATGGCGAATTCCCCTTGCACAGGCATGTTCATGGCCATGGGTGCGCCACCCAGCAACCAGCCCAGCACGCCGGTGCCCAGCACAATTCCCACAGGGACCCAGAACATGCTATTGACGTGTCCGGTGCGCTCAAACGACTTCTTGGCATACCAGCGGTACGCCACCGCGCCTGCGATACCAACCACCAGCCCCCATGCTGCCCAGACATGGCCAGTTGCCCATGCAGGAATCGGGAAGTTCAGGCCGCCCTTGCTCAGGTAGAACGGGCCTACGACCCACGGCTCATTGGATGCAGGCAACACCTCCGTAAACATGAGGTACCACATGAGAAGCTGCAGCAGGACGGGGATATTACGAAAAAACTCCACGTAGGCCGAGCACAGGCCGCGAATCAGTGCGTTGCGGGAGAATCGTCCCACACCAATCAGCGTGCCTAGCAACGTGGTTAACACAATGCCGACCACGGCCACGCGCAGCGTGTTCACAAAGCCCACGAGGTAAGCCCGCCAATACGACTCACCAGAGTCAAAGGCAAACAAGCTCTCGCCGATGTCAAACCCCGCAGGACTGGACAAAAAATCGAAGCCGCTTTGGATGCCGCGCAGCTTCATGTTGGTGGTGGTGTTGTGGGCCAAGTAGAGCACCGCAAGCAACACCACCGCAATGGCGATGACTTGGTAGATCAGTCCGCGAAATGCCTGACTGCGCCACGACCACGATTTGGATGGGGGGGAAGAAGTTGGGGACATATCAGCCCTTGTTTCAATCAAAGAAGGCGTATCAATGGAAAAGGGCAGCGCATGGAGATTGCGGCTGCCCTCATCTGGTGCGGGGCGTCACATTGTGGAGCCCCGCCCAACGCGTTTAACGCACAGGTGGTGCGTATTGCACGCCGCCCTTGCTCCACAAATTGTTCAAGCCACGTGGGAGTTGCAGGGGAGACTTCGGCCCCACATTGCGTTCAAAAATTTCACCGTAGTTGCCGGTGGTTTTCACTGCGCGTGCCAGCCATTCCTTGTCCAGACCCAGCAACTTACCGGTGTCTTCGGTGGAGCCCAGCAAGCGGCCAATGACAGGGTCTTTGCTGCTGGCCTTGAGTTCGTCCACATTGGCTGCGGTCACACCGGCTTCTTCCGCTTCCAACAAACCATACACAGTCCACTTGACGATAGCGGTCCACTCGTCATCGCCACGGCGCACCATGGGGCCCAAAGGCTCTTTGGAAATCAGCTCGGGCAGGATCATGTGATCTGCCGGGTTTTTGGCCACCTTGTTGCGGGTGGAAGCCAAGCCGGATGCGTCGGTGGTGTACGCCACGCAACGGCCAGAAAAATATGCGCCTTCAGCAGCTTCGAGCTTTTCAAACACAATGGGTTTGATGTTCAACGCATTGGCTTTGGAGTAGTCGGTCAGGTTTTTCTCGGTGGTGGTGCCGGACTGCACGCACACCGTTTGGCCCTTGAGTTGCTTGGCACTCTTGATCTTGCTCTTCACGGGAACCATGAAGCCCTGGCCGTCGTAATAGGTCACGGCGGTTTGTGACAGGCCCAAGGACGCGTCACGGGTCAATGTGAACGTGGTGTTGCGCGACAACACATCCACCTCACCCGACTGCAAGGCGGTGAAGCGTGCTTGCGCATTCAGGGGAACGTACTTCACTTTTTCGCCATCGCCCAACACGGCAGCGGCCACTGCGCGGCATACGTCCACGTCCAAACCGGTCCATTTGCCGTTGGAATCAGCAGCACTGAAACCCGCCAGGCCGGTATTAACGCCGCACACCACTTGACCGCGTGCCTTGACAGCATCAAGTGTCTTTCCTGCATAGGCAGGCATGGCTACCAAGGTGCCCAAAGTGGCAACCACGGTTGCCAGTACTTTCAGTTTCTTCATGCTCATAAATCATTACTCCAAAGAATTAAATCAGCAGCCCGCACCAGAGTGGCGCGTGCCCCTCGATTCTGAGGCTGAACTTTAGCCCTGAGGCCCGTTCACCCTATCGGGGTTTACCATCGAAAGGCATGCGGAAAAATCATTACTTCATTCGCCGCAATCCTCTCCATGAGTGCCGGAACTAAAAGCAGGGAGCATGCCACT